>NZ_JOGP01000006.1:0-353313 GCF_000719505.1 Streptomyces sp. NRRL B-3229
GTCGTGGCTGGTCGCGCAGTTCCCCGCGCCCCTGGGGAGTTGCAGTCCACCTGCGCCACGACGGGACCGTCAGCCGCGCGCGCCCGCCCCATCGAACCGCTGGCCGCGTACGGCGCGCAGGGGACGGGGTGGGGGTGTCCGCCCGCAGCGGCCGGCGTCCGGAACCGAGAACTGACCGAGAGACCGAGCCGCCGGACCGAGGACGGACACCCCCCACCCCGGCACCGACACCGAAGCCGCACGGGCCGCCGCAGGCCCCCAGGGGCGCGGGGAACTGCGCAAAAACGCCCGCCCCCACCGAACCCGCAGACAAACACCGCTACCCCGCCGAAGGCCACCGCGGAGCCCGCCGCTCAGCGAACGCCGCCACCCCCTCCGCCCGGTCCTCCGAGAACGCCACCGACCGCCACGCCGCGTCCTCCACCTCCAGCCCCGCCCGCAGATCCAACCCCTGCCCCAGCCGCAACGCCCGCTTCGCCGCCCGCAACCCCACCGGCGAGTTCGCCGCGATCCGCCCCGCCAAAGAAAGCGCAGCGGACCGGTCCTCCCCCGCCGGCACCAGCTGATCCACCAGCCCGAGCCGGTACGCCTCCTCCGCCTCCACCCGCCGCGCGGTGAAGATCAGCTCGGCGGCCCGAGCCGCCCCCACCCGCCGGGGCAGCAACTGCGTCCCCCCGCCCCCGGGAATCACCCCCACCGACACCTCCGGCAGCCCCACCACCGCCGTACCGTCGGCCACGATCAGATCGCACGCGAGCGCCAGCTCGAACCCCCCGCCCAACGCGAACCCGTGCACCGCGGCGATCGTAGGCATCGGCAGCTCCAGCACCCCGGTGTAGGCCGCCCGAGCCACCGGCCGCTGCCGGACCAGATCCGCGTCGCTGAAGGAGTTCCGCTCCTTCAGATCCGCCCCGACACAGAACGCCCGCTCATGCGTGGAGGTCACCACGACGACCCGCACGCCTGCGTCACCCCCGAGCGCCGCGCACGCCGCCGCCACCGACCGCGCCATCTCCGTCGAGACCGCGTTCATCGCCTTGGGCCGGTCCAGAACCAGCTCGACGACCCCTTCCTCCCCGTGCCGCCGCACCAGCACGAACTCCCCGAACCGCTCCTCGCCCACCAGGCCCTCCAAGTTAACGCGGGTTAACAAGAACGCTCCGATCATCGCAGCCCCGCCCCGTCCACGAAAGGTTCCCGTCGAACCGCCCGACACCCCGTTCGAGTGACATCCCGCCCAACTCATCCCCCACCGCCCATCCCAGCGCATAACGTGCGCCCCGCCACGGCGCACAGGGGGCGCGGGCACACAGGGGAGGCACGATGACGGCGACGGTCACGATGACGACGGGGCTCGCGGACGGCGAAGGCACCCGCCTCTTCGGCTCACGCGGGCCGAGAGGCCCCCGGGGCCGCCACCGCAAGCCCCGCCCCCGCAAGGTCCTCCTCGCGGCGGGCGGCCTCGCGCTGGCCGCGGGCGCGCTGAGCCTCGTACGGCTGGCCCCCGACCACACGGTGGGCGGCTTCGGCGCGCCGGACACGGACCCCCAGGCGGCCCCGGACACAGGCATCGGCACGGGCATCGGCCCAGGCACCGACGAGGGCACCGACCCCGGCACGGACCGCGCGACCAACGCCGCAGCGACCATCGGTTCCGTCCCGAAGGTGAGCCCGTCCGCCACGGCCGTCATGGGCGGGATCTCTGCCACCCCCACAGCGGGCGCACCCCTCGCACCCACCGGGACCGCCTCCGCCGTGCCCCAGCCCTTCGCGGCGGCTCCCACGACGATCCCGGAGGCTCCGAACGCACCGGCCCCGACCCCCGTGGCGAGCACCGCACCCCACGCCCCGACGACGACCGCCGCCCCGCAACCGCACCCGGCGCCGACCACAGCGCCGACGACCCCGGCCCCGGCCCCCACGGCACAGCCGACGCAGTCGTCCCGCCCCGCCCCGGGCCTGTGCGTACCGATCATCGGCCTGTGCGTGCAGCAGCGTTGAAGCCCGTGCAGCAGCGGTGACGCCCACCGGCCGGTCACGCGGGAGCCGAATGCGCTAGAGCGCCGCGTCCCGGCGGGTCAGCAGCCACGGCTCGACCACGCCCAGCCCGCGCACCGGCCGCTGCCACATCGGCTGGAGCGCGAAGCGGTACGTCGGCGGATCCTCGCCCTCCTTCTCGGCGGCGGCCGCGGCCTCGGCCGCCTCCGCCTCGGAGGCCGGTGCCTCGCCGTGCCGGATGAGCTCCTCCGCGAAGGCGGAGTCGACGAGCACGGCGTCCCGGGGAGCTATCGAGGTCAACCGGGAGGCGAGGTTCACCGTCGTACCGAAGACATCACCCATTCGGGTGGTCACGGTGCCGAAGGCGATGCCGACCCGCAGTTCGGGCATGGTCTCGTCGTTGGCCATGGTCTCGATCAGCCGCAGCGCGATCTCCGCGGCCACCGCCGCGTCGTCGGCCGCGTACAGGACTTCGTCGCCGAGGGTCTTGATGAGCCGGCCGCCGCGCGCGGCCACGAGGTCCGCGGCGGTGGTCTCGAAGGCCTCGACGAGCTCGCCGAGCTCCTCCTCCTCCATCCGGCGGGTCAGCCGCGTGAACCCCACGAGGTCCGCGAAGCCGACACACAGCCGCCGGTCGACCATCTCCTCGTCGTCGGCGGCCTGCACGACCCGCCCCGCGGAGGCGGAGAGCTGGCGGCGCCAGACGTAGACGAGGAACTCCTCCAGCTCGGGCAGGAGCAGCTCGATGATCGGGTACGTCACCTCGGTGCGGGTCATGCCCGGTTCCGGAGGGTCGGTCAGGCCCTCGAGGAAGGAGTCGATCTGCCACTCGGCGAGCCGGGCGGTGGTCTGCCCGGTGGACCGCGCCACCTGTACCGCCATGGCCTCGCTCAGCAGCCCCGCCTCGACGAGGCCGGCGAGCCGGCGCAGCGCGAGGACGTCCGCCTCGGTGAACGCCTTGGCCTGGCCGACGTCCGCGAAGCCCATCGCCCGCCAGAAGCGGGTGGCCAGCTCCATGGAGACGCCGGCGGTGCGGGCCGCCTGAAAGGGGGTGTAGCGCCGCTCGGCGCCGAGAATGAGCTGTTCGAGACGCACGGCGAGCGGGTGCGGGGTCGCGTCCGCGCCGGAGCCCGTGTCGTCTACGGTCACGCCTGCTGCCCTTCCGATCTGTCACGGTCAGGTATCGACCGGCCTCAACTGTACGGCAGGTGTGCGGTAGCTCACTCCCGTGGGCGTGGAGAAGCGGTGCCGGCTCTACGCGGGTCGCAGGTGGACGATGTCCCCCGCTCCCACCGGTTCCTGTACGCCCTCCTCGGTCGCGATCACCAGGCGGCCGTCGCCGTCCACGGCCACCGCCTCGCCCACCAGCGAACGATCTCCCGGCAGCTCGGCCCGCACCCGTCTTCCCAGCGTCGCGCACCCCGCCGCATACGTCTCCTGCAAGCCGCTCACCGTGGGGTCCCCCGCCGCCGCACGCCAGCGGTCGTACCACTCCTCCAGGGCGCGCAGTACGCCCCTCAGCAGCGGGTCCCGGTCCGTGCTCACCGCTCCGGCCAGGGCCAGCGACCCGGCGGTCGGCACCGGCAGCTCGTCCTCGCGCAGCGTGACGTTGATGCCCACGCCCACGACGACCCCGTGGTCCCCGGCCCGCTCCGCGAGGATGCCGCCCGCCTTGCGCTCCTCGCCGCCGACGGTCACCAGCAGGTCGTTGGGCCACTTCAGGGCCGTGTCGACGCCGGCCGACCGGGACAGGCCCGTGGCCACCGCCACGCCCGTCAGCAGGGGGAGCCAGCCCCAGCGGGCGACCGGGACGTCGGTCGGGGTCAGCAGGACGGAGAAGAACAGGCCGGAGCGCGCCGGCGCGCTCCACTGCCGGTCCAGGCGGCCCCGCCCGGCGGTCTGCTCCTCGGCCACGAGGACCGCGCCCTCGGCGGCCTTGCCCGCGGCGGCGCGGGCGACCAGGTCGGAGTTGGTGGAGCCGGTGCCGGCCACCACCTCGATCCCGGACCAGAGCCCGCCCTCCCGCACCAGCCCGCGGCGCAGCGCGGCGGCGTTGAGGGGCGGCCGGTCGAGGTCCGACCAGCGGCTGTCGTCTCCTGGAACATCTCGCGGCGTCATGCAAGCCACCCTAGGTGTGTGAAACGCCGCACTGCTGATTCGTAGGGGCACCACTACTCTACGGATGAGTAACCGTCCCCCCTTTTGAGCAGGCAGGGAGCCGCGAGACCGATGTCCGAGCCGGAAGAGATCGACATCCACACCACCGCGGGCAAGCTCGCGGATCTCCAGCGCCGCATCCAGGAGGCGACGCACGCCGGCTCCGAACGTGCCGTCGAGAAGCAGCACGCCAAGGGCAAGCTGACGGCCCGTGAGCGCATCGACCTGCTCCTCGACGAGGGTTCCTTCGTCGAGCTGGACGAGTTCGCCCGGCACCGCTCCACCAACTTCGGCCTGGAGAACAACCGCCCTTACGGGGACGGTGTGGTGACCGGTTACGGCACCGTCGACGGCCGCCCGGTCGCCGTGTTCTCCCAGGACTTCACCGTCTTCGGCGGCGCCCTCGGCGAGGTCTACGGCCAGAAGATCGTCAAGGTGATGGACTTCGCGCTGAAGACCGGCTGTCCGGTCATCGGCATCAACGACTCCGGTGGCGCCCGCATCCAGGAGGGTGTGGCCTCCCTCGGCGCGTACGGCGAGATCTTCCGCCGCAACACCCACGCGAGCGGGGTCATCCCGCAGATCAGCCTGGTCGTAGGGCCGTGCGCCGGTGGAGCCGTGTACTCGCCGGCGATCACCGACTTCACGGTGATGGTCGACCAGACCTCGCACATGTTCATCACCGGCCCGGACGTCATCAAGACGGTCACCGGGGAGGACGTCGGCTTCGAGGAGCTGGGCGGCGCCCGCACCCACAACGCGGTGTCCGGCGTGGCCCACCACATGGCCGGGGACGAGAAGGACGCCGTCGAGTACGTCAAGCAGCTGCTGTCGTACCTGCCGTCCAACAACCTGTCCGAGGCGCCGGTGTTCCCGGAGGAGGCGGACCTCGCGGTCACCGACGAGGACCGCGAGCTGGACACGCTCGTCCCGGACAGCGCGAACCAGCCGTACGACATGCACACGGTGATCGAACACATCCTGGACGACGCCGAGTTCTTCGAGACGCAGCCGCTGTTCGCGCCGAACATCCTCACCGGGTTCGGCCGGGTGGAGGGCCACCCGGTCGGCATCGTCGCCAACCAGCCGATGCAGTTCGCGGGTTGCCTCGACATCACGGCGTCGGAGAAGGCCGCGCGGTTCGTCCGCACCTGCGACGCGTTCAACATCCCGGTCATCACCTTCGTGGACGTGCCGGGCTTCCTGCCCGGCGTCGACCAGGAGCACGACGGCATCATCCGCCGGGGCGCCAAGCTCATCTACGCCTACGCCGAGGCGACCGTCCCGCTCATCACCGTGATCACCCGCAAGGCCTTCGGCGGCGCGTACGACGTCATGGGCTCCAAGCACCTCGGCGCGGACCTCAACCTCGCCTGGCCGACCGCCCAGATCGCCGTCATGGGCGCCCAGGGCGCGGTCAACATCCTGCACCGCCGCACGATCTCCGAGGCCGAGGCCGCCGGTGACGTGGAAGCGACCCGGGCCCGGCTGATCCAGGAGTACGAGGACGCCCTCCTCAACCCCTACATCGCGGCCGAGCGCGGCTACATCGACTCGGTGATCATGCCGTCGGACACCCGCCGCCACGTCGTGAGGGGCCTGCGCCAGCTGCGCACCAAGCGCGAGTCCCTGCCCCCGAAGAAGCACGGCAACATCCCCCTCTAAGGAGACGCTGTGAACATCAAGGTCGTCCGGGGCAACCCCACTCCGGAGGAACTGGCCGCCGCCCTGGCGGTGGTCAGGGCCCGCGCCGCGGCGGCACCGGAGCCGTCCGGCGCGGAAGACCCCAGGCCGGCTTGGTCCGACCCGTCAAGGATCGCAGCCCGCCGCCTGCCGCAGCCGGGCCCAACGGCGTGGACCCGCACCTACTGGCCGGGTTAACCGGACCCACCCAGGGGCGCGGGGAACCGCGCACAGTAGGCCGACAAAGGGCGCCTATTTAAGTACCCGTACTCAGGCGCCCTCCCCCGGCCAAGCCCCACGCTGGTGGCATGCTGTGGTCCGACCCCGAGAACGAACCCCCGAAGGAACTCCGCGACATGCAGGAGATGCTTCGGCGGCTGGGCATCTTCATGGCCCTGGCCATGGTGCTCGCGATGATCGTGATCGGACTGCGCTGACACGCCACTCCGCCGCCCGGCCCACCGCCGGGCGGCACTACGCTGACCGCATGACCGATCAGCCGCGCCGCCGCCTCGTCCTCGCCTCCCAGTCCCCCGCCCGGCTGAACCTGCTCCGCCAGGCGGGCCTGACCCCCGAGGTCATCGTCAGCGGCGTCGACGAGGACGCCGTCACGGCCCCCACCCCCGCCGACCTGGCCCTGGCCCTGGCCGAGGCGAAGGCCTCCGTCGTGGCCGCGCAGCCCGCGGTCAAGGGAGCCCTGGTGATCGGCTGCGACTCGGTGCTCGACCTGGACGGCCAAGCGCTCGGCAAGCCCGCCGACGCCGAGGAGGCGACGGCCCGCTGGAAGGCCATGCGCGGCCGCGCGGGGACCTTGCAGACCGGCCACTGCGTCTACGACACGACGAGCGGCCGGTACGTCTCCGCCGTGGCCTCCACGGTGGTCCGCTTCGGCGAGCCGACCGACGACGAGATCGCCGCGTACGTCGCCTCCGGCGAACCTCTCTACGTCGCGGGGGCGTTCACGCTGGACGGCCGTTCGGCCCCGTTCATCGAGGGCATCGACGGCGACCACGGCAACGTGATCGGCCTGAGCCTGCCGCTGCTGCGCCGGCTGCTGGCCCGACTGGACGTGGGCATCACGGAGTTGTGGGCGCCGGCGGAGGCGTGAGCGGCGACTCGGCGGCCTCCGGGGCTGCCTCCGTGACGTCCTTCGGCTCGTCGGAGGCCTCGGAGTCGCCGGGCCCGTCGGTGTCCTGCGGCCCCGTGGCAGCCGCCGGCTCCGGATGGTCGTCGTAGCTCATCAGCAGCAGGACGATGAGCGCCAGCATCACGATCATGAACGCGAACTGCGGCCGGCCGATCAGCGCCCAGGCGACGGCGGCGAGCAGCCCGTGCACCACGGCCACGCTGATCAGCAGGATGCGGCCGAGGCCGGCCGGTGGACGGTTGCGCAGGGCCACCAGGGCACACAGGGCGAAGTAGAGGCCGAAGACGACCGCGCCCACCTTCGAGGACATCACCATGGCGTCCGGGTCGAGGCCGGCGAGGGACATGTTCTGCCCGTCCACGACGTTGGCCATGATCCAGTTCAACAGGGCGACACCGAACGCCTCGGCGAAGAGGACGACCGCCACGATCCACGCCACCGGCCTGCGTATCACCGGTCCCACCCACTTTCGAGCCGCGCTCTTGTTACCCGAAGTACGTTCAATACCAGCGCGAACGCTACTAACGGGTAAACCCTGGGACAAGGGTTCCGCCGGGGGCAAAGAATCATTGGGCCATTCGTAGGGACTCCACAAAGAAACGAAGTGGTCCGCAGCACGCTCTTACAGAGACCTTGACCACAGAGGAGGGCTAGGGTTTTCGGGAGGAGTCCTGCGTACCGAGGTGCGACAAGGGATTTCGCTCGTGGAGTGACCCCCGTATCACGCTCCGTGTGGGGAAGCTCACCACGGGGGACGGGTCGAAGAGCCGTGTCGGCAGTCCCTAAACTCGGCTTGTTTCAAGGAGGGAGCCTCAATCGTGCGCAAGGTGCTCATCGCCAACCGTGGCGAAATCGCTGTCCGCGTTGCCCGGGCCTGCCGGGATGCCGGTATCGCGAGCGTGGCCGTGTACGCCGACCCGGACCGGGACGCTCTGCATGTCCGCGCCGCGGATGAGGCGTTCGCCCTGGGCGGTGACACTCCGGCCAGCAGCTATCTCGACATCGAGAAGGTCCTGGGGGCCGCGCGTGAGGCGGGCGCGGACGCCGTCCATCCGGGCTACGGCTTCCTCTCGGAGAACGCCGAGTTCGCGCAGGCGGTCCTGGACGCGGGTCTGATCTGGATCGGCCCGCCGCCGCAGGCCATCCGCGACCTGGGCGACAAGGTGGCCGCCCGGCACATCGCCCAGCGCGCCGGCGCCCCGCTGGTGGCCGGCACCTCCGACCCGGTCTCCGGCGCGGACGAGGTCGTGGCCTTCGCCGAGGAGCACGGCCTGCCGATCGCCATCAAGGCGGCCTTCGGCGGTGGCGGACGCGGTCTGAAGGTCGCCCGCACCCTCGAAGAGGTCCCCGAGCTGTACGACTCCGCGGTCCGCGAGGCCGTGGCCGCGTTCGGCCGCGGTGAGTGCTTCGTCGAGCGGTACCTGGACCGCCCCCGGCACGTGGAGACCCAGTGCCTGGCCGACAAGCACGGCAACGTGGTCGTCGTCTCCACCCGTGACTGCTCGCTCCAGCGCCGCCACCAGAAGCTGGTCGAGGAGGCCCCCGCGCCGTTCCTCTCCGACGAGCAGGTCGCCGAGCTGTACCGGGCGTCCAAGGCCATCCTCAAGGAGGCCTCCTACGAGGGCGCGGGCACCTGCGAGTTCCTCGTCGGCCAGGACGGCACCATCTCCTTCCTGGAGGTCAACACCCGACTCCAGGTCGAGCACCCGGTCACCGAGGAGGTCGCCGGCATCGACCTGGTGCGCGAGATGTTCCGCATCGCCGACGGCGAGGAGCTCGGCTACGGCGACCCCGAACTGCGCGGTCACTCCTTCGAGTTCCGCATCAACGGCGAGGACCCGGGCCGTAACTTCCTCCCGGCCCCCGGCACCGTCACCAAGTTCGAGGCGCCCTCCGGCCCCGGCGTGCGCCTGGACGCCGGCGTGGAGTCCGGCAGCGTGATCGGTCCGGCCTGGGACTCCCTGCTGGCCAAGCTGATCGTCACCGGCGCCACCCGCGAGCAGGCCCTTCAGCGCGCCGCGCGTGCCCTGGAGGAGTTCCAGGTCGAGGGCATGGCCACCGCGATCCCCTTCCACCGCGTGGTGGTCAAGGACCCGGCCTTCGCCCCCGAACTGACGGGCAGCACCGACCCGTTCACGGTCCACACCCGCTGGATCGAGACCGAGTTCGTCAACGACATCAAGCCTTTCGCCGCCCCGGCCGACACCGAGGCGGAGGAGGACGGCGACCGCGAGACGATCGTCGTGGAGGTCGGTGGGAAGCGGCTCGAGGTCTCCCTGCCCTCCTCGCTGGGCATGTCGCTGGCCCGCACCGGACTGGCCGCGGGTGCCAAGCCCAAGCGCCGGGCCGCCAAGAAGTCCGGCCCCGTCGCCTCCGGTGACACCCTCGCCTCGCCGATGCAGGGCACGATCGTCAAGATCGCCGTGGAGGAGGGCCAGGAGGTCAAGGAAGGCGACCTCGTCGTCGTCCTCGAGGCGATGAAGATGGAACAGCCCCTCAACGCCCACCGCTCCGGCACCATCAAGGGCCTGACCGCGGAGGTCGGCGCCTCGATCACCTCCGGTGCGGCGATCTGCGAGATCAAGGACTGACGGCTCTTCCGGTACGACACCTCCGAGACGCCCCGCGAACCTGAGCGCAGGTCCGCGGGGCGCCTCGTTTCCCCGTTCCCCGTGACAGTGGCTTCGACGGCGGCCGCCACACCTCAACAAGGGCGGCGTCTCACCCAGGTGCGCGTGCGCGAGGCTGCACCCCGTCCACGACACCCACCACACGAACGCACCGAGCCCTGACGCCCCGGCCGCGTCCGCGCTACGACCACACCAGACGCCCGCGACGACTCTCAGATGCGGCCCCGAGTGTCCCGGCATCCGGTGCAGGCGCGACTGCGCCGCACTCAGGGGCGCGGGGAACTGCGCGACCAGCCAGAACGAACCAGCAGCCGCCAACGATCGCACCACCCGGGCTCCTGGGCCCGCCCCGCCCGAACGGGCGTACACGGACAGGATGACCCCTGTAACAGACCTGGTCACCACCGTGATGACGCCCAGACCCCGCCCCCGAATGTCCCCGGCACCCCCGCCGCGACACCCGGATTCCGCCCCCGGCCCCGCCTCCCGGCACTTCCCCGATGCCCCCAGACCCGGCCCCCGGGCCTACGACAGCCGGACGACTCACCCCGGCCCTTCACCCGAAGTCGGACCTGAAGCCGAAGCCGAACCCGAAGCCCGCCCCGGCCCCCAGCCGAAGCGCCCCGCGCCCGTCACCGTCGTCGCAGATCCGCCACGCGCGCACGCTCCGCGCCCGGAGGTGTCTCCCCCAGTACCGCGGCCGTCCGGAGGGCGGGGCCGGCGCCGGCCGGGACCTGACCGCGGCGAGGCCCCGGCAGGGGTACGTCCCGGCGCTCCTGACCCCGGCGCGCCGGGACCTGATCACCCCCCGGCGCTCCCGACGCGCCGGCCACGGCGATCTGCACCCCCTGGTCGGCGAGCGCCTGGAGTTCCGTGCCGGCCCGGTCGTCATGGGCCGGGGGCTCGTCCGTGACCAGGCGGGTGATCACATCCGTCGGCACGGTCTGGAACATGGTGTCGGTGCCGAGCTTGGTGTGGTCGGCGAGGACGACGACCTCCGCGGCGGCCTGCACCAGCGCCCGGTCGACGGACGCCGACAGCATGTTGGACGTGGAGAGACCGCGTTCCGCGGTGAGCCCGCTCCCGGAGAGGAAGGCGCGCGAGACCCGGAGCCCCTGGAGCGACTGTTCGGCTCCGGAGCCCACCAGGGCGTAGTTGGAACCGCGCAGGGTGCCACCGGTCATCACGACCTCCACCCGGTTGGCATGGGCGAGCGCCTGGGCCACCAGGAGGGAATTGGTCACGACGGTCAGACCGGGCACCCGGGCGAGCCGGCGGGCCAGCTCCTGTGTGGTGGTACCCGCCCCCACCACAATGGCCTCGCCCTCTTCGACGAGACCCGCGGCGAGATCGGCGATGGCCGTCTTTTCGGCGGTCGCGAGATGCGATTTCTGCGGAAAGCCGGACTCCCGCGTGAACCCGCCCGGCAATACCGCACCGCCATGTCGGCGGTCGAGGAGTCCTTCTGCCTCCAGTGCGCGCACGTCCCGCCGTACGGTCACTTCGGAGGTCTGGACGACGCGGGCGAGCTCACGGAGCGACACGGCTCCGTTGGCCCGCACCATTTCGAGGATCAATTGGCGACGTTCTGCAGCGAACACGAAACTGACAGTAACCCCAACGACCGTCTGCTTTCAGCAGTATGCGCCGAATTACCGAAGTTGTTCGCACAGTAGGACGGGAAGTGGTATAGGGCCTAATCCACCCGCCTATGCCGCACGAATGGTCGACGACTCCCCGTGACCAGGCAGGAATCGCTTTCGGCCGTCAGGCCCCGCCGATCTCCTTGCGCGTGTGCAACTGCCGTGCCACCTCGGCGATCGACCCCGAAAGGGAGGGGTAAACGGTGAACGCGTTCGCGATCTGTTCGACCGTCAGATTGTTGTCGACCGCGATCGAGATGGGATGGATGAGTTCCGAGGCGCGGGGGGCGACGACGACACCGCCGACGACGATCCCGGTGCCGGGCCGGCAGAAGATCTTGACGAAGCCGTCGCGGATGCCCTGCATCTTGGCGCGCGGGTTCCTGAGCAACGGCAGCTTCACGACCCGGGCGTCGATCTTGCCACCGTCCACGTCGGCCTGGGAGTAGCCGACGGTGGCGATCTCGGGGTCGGTGAAGACGTTGGAGGAGACCGTCTTGAGGTTCAGCGGGGCCACCGCGTCGCCGAGGAAGTGGTACATGGCGATCCGGCCCTGCATGGCGGCGACGGAGGCGAGGGCGAAGACGCCGGTGACGTCACCGGCGGCGTACACACCGGGAGCCGTCGTGCGGGACACCTTGTCGGTCCAGATGTGCCCGGAGTCCCGCAGCTTGACGCCGGCCTCCTCCAGCCCCATGCCCGCGCTGTTGGGGATGGCACCGACGGCCATGAGGCAGTGCGACCCGCTGATGACCCGGCCGTCCGCCAGCGTGACCTCGACCCGGTCCCCGACCCGCTTGGCGGACTGGGCACGGGAGCGGGCCATGACGTTCATGCCGCGCCGCCGGAAGACGTCCTCCAGGACGGCGGCCGCGTCCGGGTCCTCCCCGGGCAGCACCCGGTCCCGGGACGACACGAGGGTCACCTTGGACCCGAGCGCCTGGTAGGCACCGGCGAACTCGGCACCGGTGACACCGGACCCGACGACGATGAGCTCCTCGGGGAGCTCGTCGAGGTCGTAGACCTGGGTCCAGTTGAGGATGCGCTCTCCGTCGGGCTGCGCGTCGGGAACCTCGCGGGGGTGCGCGCCGGTGGCGATGAGCACCGCGTCCGCGACGAGGGTCTCCTCGCTGCCGTCGACGGCCCGCACGACGACCTTCCGGGACCCGTCGAGGGCCTGCATGCCCTCGAGCCGTCCACGTCCGCGCAGCACCCGGGCTCCGGCGCGCGTCACGGAGGCGGTGATGTCGTGGGACTGGGCGAGGGCGAGCCGCTTCACACGCCGGTTGACCTTCCCCAGGTCGACGCCCACCACCCGCGCGGCCTGCTCCAGGGGCGGGGTGTCATCGGCGACGATGATTCCCAGCTCCTCGTAGGACGAGTCGAAGGTCGTCATGACCTCAGCCGTCGCGATTAGGGTCTTCGACGGGACGCAGTCGGTCAGCACCGACGCCCCGCCCAGACCGTCGCAGTCGACGACGGTCACCTCCGCGCCGAGCTGGGCGGCCACCAGGGCCGCCTCGTATCCGCCGGGTCCGCCACCGATGATCACGATCCGAGTCACGTACTCCATTGTCCCGCACGAGCCGGGGTGCCACTGCCTGGGGCCCGTCCCGAGATACCTCTGTTACGGGAGAGACGCCGGGGAAGGCTGCCGTACCCTCGTCGCATGTCGCTCTACGCCGCCTACGCCGGCAACCTCGACGCGCGGCTGATGACCCGCCGCGCCCCGCACTCGCCGATGCGCGCCACGGGGTGGCTGAACGGCTGGCGGCTGACCTTCGGCGGTGAGCACATGGGCTGGGAAGGGGCGCTGGCCACGATCGTCGAGGACCCCCTCTCCCAGGTCTTCGTCGCGCTCTACGACATCGCGCCCGCCGACGACGACTCGATGGACCGCTGGGAGGGCGTCGGCCTGGACATCTACCGCCGCACCCGCGTCCGGATCCACACCCTGGAGGGCGAGGAGCAGGCCTGGACGTACGTCCTGAACGGCTACGAGGGCGGCCTCCCCTCGGCCCGCTACCTGGGCGAGGTGGCCGACGCGGCGGAATCGGCGGGCGCCCCGCACGACTACGTGATGGAACTCCGCAAGCGTCCCTGCTGACGTTCCCGCCTTTGGTTGGAAACGACAAGACAACGATCGCCATCCCGTCAGCTCTGTCATCTACGCGCGTAGGCTCCGACCGGCTACCCTCGTCCGCGTGAACGCATCTCTTCTTCCGGACGACATCCAGGGCGACCCGCACGCCGCCGCTGACGCCGCTGCCGCCCGCCTGCGCGAACTGACCGGCGCCGAGACCCACGACGTCGCCCTCGTGATGGGCTCCGGCTGGGCGCCGGCCGTGGACGCCCTCGGCGCCCCGGACGCCGAGTTCCAGGTCACCGAGCTGCCCGGGTTCCCGCCGCCGGCGGTGGAGGGACACGGCGGCAAGATCCGCTCGTACCGGATCGGTGCGAAGCGGGCCCTGGTCTTCCTCGGCCGCACCCACTACTACGAGGGCCGTGGCGTGGCGGCCGTGGCCCACGGCGTGCGCACCGCGGTGGCCGCCGGCTGCAAGACGATCGTCCTCACCAACGGCTGCGGCGGCCTCCGCGAGGGCATGCGCCCCGGCCAGCCGGTCCTGATCAGCGACCACATCAACCTCACGGCGACGTCCCCGATCATCGGCGCGAACTTCGTCGACCTGACCGACCTGTACTCCCCGCGCCTGCGCGCCCTGTGCAAGGAGGTCGACCCCACGCTGGAGGAGGGCGTCTACGCCCAGTTCCCCGGCCCGCACTACGAGACTCCGGCGGAGATCCGCATGGCCCGCGTCATCGGCGCGGACCTGGTGGGCATGTCGACGGTCCTCGAAGCGATCGCCGCGCGCGAGGCTGGTGCGGAGGTCCTCGGCATCTCCCTGGTCACGAACCTGGCGGCCGGCATGACGGGCGAGCCCCTCAACCACGAGGAGGTCCTCCAGGCGGGCCGCGACAGCGCGACGCGGATGGGTTCGCTGCTGGCACAGGTACTCGAACGAATCTGACGGTACGTGTGGGCTGCGCCTACGGGGTGCCAGGTGCGGTTGTTCGGCGAGTGCGGTTCCGTCGTGGCTGGTCGCGCAGTTCCCCGCACCCCTGAGGAGTTGCAGTCCACCTGCGCCACGACGGAACCCCCACCGGGCCGCCGGCCGCGTACGGCGTGAAGGGGCCGGGGTGGGGGGTGTCCGCCCGCAGCGGCCGGCGTCCGGAACCGAGAACTGACCGAGAGACCGAGCCGCCGGACCGAGGACGGACACCCCCCACCCGCGCCGAGCTCGCCCAGCTCATCGAATCCGGAGACGTCAAGGAACTGGAAGCCCGCTTCAGCGGCACCCTCCAGTTCGGCACCGCCGGCCTGCGAGGCGAACTCGGCGCCGGACCGATGCGCATGAACCGCACGGTCGTCATCCGAGCCGCCGCCGGCCTCGCCGCCTACCTCAAGAAGCACGGCAACGAGAACGGCCTCGTCGTCATCGGCTACGACGCCCGCCACAAGTCGAAGGACTTCGCACGGGACACCGCCGCCGTGATGACCGGCGCCGGCCTCAGGGCAGCCGTCCTCCCCCGCCCCCTCCCCACCCCCGTCCTGGCGTTCGCCATAAGGCACCTGGGCGCGGTGGCCGGCGTGGAGGTCACCGCCAGCCACAACCCGCCCCGCGACAACGGCTACAAGGTCTACCTCGGCGACGGCTCCCAGATCGTCCCGCCCGCCGACGCGGAGATCGCCGCGGAGATCGAGGCGATCGGTTCCCTCCTCGACGTCCCCCGCCCCGACACGGGCTGGGAGACCCTCGACGACACGGTCCTCGACGCCTATCTCACCCGCACCGACGCCGTACTCGCCGCCGGCTCCCCCCGCACCGCCCGTACCGTCTACACGGCGATGCACGGAGTAGGCAAGGACACCCTCCTCGCCGCGTTCGCCCGCGCGGGCTTCCCCACCCCCGACCTGGTCGCGGAACAGGCCGACCCGGACCCCGACTTCCCGACCGTCGCCTTCCCCAACCCGGAAGAGCCCGGCGCGATGGACCTGGCCTTCGCGAAGGCGAGCGAGACCGACCCCGACCTGATCATCGCGAACGACCCCGACGCCGACCGCTGCGCAGTGGCCGTCAAGGACAACCGCCCCAAGGACAACGGCACCGAGGACGACAACGGCTGGCGCATGCTGAGCGGCGACGAGGTCGGCTCCCTCCTCGCCACCCACCTGGTGGCCCGCGGAGCCCACGGCACCTTCGCCGAGTCGATCGTCTCCTCCTCCCTCCTCGGCCGGATCGCCGAGAAGGCGGGCCTCTCCTACGAGGAGACCCTCACCGGCTTCAAGTGGATCGCCCGCGTGGAGGGCCTGCGCTTCGGCTACGAGGAGGCCCTCGGCTACTGCGTGGACCCCGAGGGCGTACGGGACAAGGACGGCATCACCGCGGCCCTTCTCATCACGGAGCTCGCCTCCGGGCTGAAGGAACAGGGCCGCACGCTCACCGACCTCCTCGACGACATCGCCGTGGAACACGGCTTGCACGCCACGGACCAGCTCTCGGTCCGCGTGGAGGACCTGTCGATCATCGCCAGGGCGATGGAGCGGCTCCGCGAGCACCCGCCGACCGAGCTCGCGGGCCTGCCCGTCACCAAGGCGGAGGACCTCACCCGGGGCACGGACCGGCTCCCGCCCACCGACGGGCTGCGCTACACCCTCACGGGCGCCCGGGTCATCGTCCGCCCGAGCGGCACGGAGCCGAAGCTGAAGTGCTACCTGGAGGTGGTGATCCCGGTGGCCGGCCACGCGGACCTGCCGACGGCCCGCGCCAAGGCGACCGCCCTCCTGGCGACGATCAAGCAGGACCTCTCAGCAGCAGCCGGCATCTGACCACACCCGCCCCCACCCAGGCACCGCACCACGCCTCCTGCCCCCCACCCCCGATCCGAGGGGCGGCCCCCGTCCGGGCCGCCCCTCACCCCATCCGTCAGCGCGCCTTCCGCGCCACGACGAACCGATCCACCTCCGCCCCCGTCGCCGCCAACGCCCGCACGGTCAACGTGGCCGTCCGCCCCGCCGCAGCCGGCTGCACATCGACCCGGATGAACGAGTAGCCGGTGTACCGCACCCGCGACCAGTCCACGCTCTCGGTGACCTTGCCCCCCGCACCGGTGCAGTACGTCGGCACCGCCCCGACCTCGTCCTCGTGCCCTTCGTAGCTGTCGGCCACGGGAAAGCTGTAGACGCTCTCCCCGCCCGCGCCCGCGGTCACGTACACGACACCGCCACGGGCCGGTTCGTGCGTGCCCCCGATGGGCAGTGCCCGCACGGCCTTGTCCCGCACCACGGGGTCGGTCCGCTCGTAGACGTGGTTGTGCCCGTTGACGACGAGGTCCACCTGGTGCTTCTCGTACAGCGGCACCCACTGCTCCCGCACCCCGCCCTCGGAGGCGTGCGAGCTGGTGGTGGAGTAGGCGCAGTGGTGATGGAACACCACCACGAAGTCGACCCCCGGCGTCTTCCGCAGCTCCCCCAGCCGCCGGTCCAGCCACGCGGTCTGACGGCCGTCCGTGTAACCCCGGTTGGCCGGGATCTCGTACGACACGTCGTTGGCGTCGACCGAGACGACGGCCACGTTCCCGTGCACGAAGGAGTACACGCCCGGTGCCTTCTCCGGGTCGAACCCGGTGCCGGGGAGCGTGAAGCGGGCCTCGTTGCCGCCGTAGCCGTTGGGCGAGTACCAGGCCTCCATGTCGTGGTTGCCGAACGCCACCATCCACGGCACCCGGCTGGACATCGGTTCGATCTGCGCGAGGAACTGGTCCCACTGCCGGGCGTCGTAGTTGCTGCTGTCGGCGGGCAGCCCGTGCCCGGTCTCCTCGGCGTAGCAGATGTCACCGGCGTGCAGGTGGAAGGCCGGGTTCTGGGCCTGGACGAGGGCGTTGAGGCCGATCGACGTGTAGCTCGGGTTCTGGTCGCCGAAGGCCGTGAACGTGAAGGGCCGCCTGCTGCGGGCGTCGGGGGCGGTGGTGAAGGAGTAGACGGTGTGCGCGGCACCGGGGTGGGCCGGGTCGAAGCCGCGGTGGCCGACGCCGTAGTAGTAGGTGGTCCCGGGCCGCAGGTTGTCCAGGGCCGCGTGCACGTAGTACTGGTCGATGTCGGCGCTCTTGCCGACACCGGCCGGGGTGAACAGGTCCCGCACCTCGGCGGGGACCTTGTGGCCGAGGTCGAGCGGGCTGAGCCCGATCCGCAGGAAGGGGTCGCGGACGGGCAGCGGGACCTGCCAGGACACCCGCATCTGGGTGCGCGGGTCGGCGCCGTAGGCGAGGTGCCGGCCGAACGGCGCCACGAGCGCGCCGTCGACGTGCTCGGTGGCCGAGCGGGTGACGAGGTCGGGGCCGGCCGCCCGCGCCGTACCGCTCGCGGCGAGTCCGGCCGCGCCGGCGACCGCGGTCGCGGCGAGCAGGCCGCGCCGGGACAGGGACCGCCGGAGGTACTCGTGCCGCTCCGGCATGCTCAGGGTGTCCGCGAGACGGGCGGGGATGCCCATGCGCGGGGTGTTCAGGGGTGCGTTCATGGCCGGAGGCTGACAGCGGCCGGTGAATGGCGATTGGACTGGACCTCTGCGTTGGCCCATGTACGGGTCCGTAGCACCCCATCGGGTGATTTAGGAATGGATGTTGACCTTGGTTCCGCGTCCGGCCCCCACTCCCGGGCAACGGTGGACGGGAAGCGCACCCGAGCCAGTCCTGGAGGCCCGTCACCGTGTCCTCGACCGCCCTCCGGCCGCCCCCGAACCGAGCGAACGGCACGGCCGACGCCACCGACGCCCCGGACGCACCCCACCACCGCGTCCCGGCCCTGGCACGGGCCCTCCTCGCGTACGTCGGCGTGCGCGCCCTGGGCCTAGCCGTGCTGACCCTGTGGGCGCACCGCCAGCACCACGGCGTCTGGCCGATCCTGGCGACCCAGTGGGACGCCGAGTACTACCTCGGCATCGCCGACCACGGCTACGCCCATGCGCTGGGCGGCATGGACGGCGGCAACAACCTGGTCTTCTTCCCGCTGTACCCGGTCCTCGCCAAGGCCGTCGCCGCCGTCACCCCGGGCACCCGCGCCACCACGGGCCTGTGCCTGGCCGTCGCCGCCTCCCTGCTCGCGGCCTGGGGCGTCCACGCGGTCGGCGACCGCCTCCACGGCCCGCGGGCGGGCGTCCTGCTGACCGTGCTGTGGGCCGCGCTCCCGGTCGGCCTGGTCCAGTGGATGGGCTACACGGAGTCCCTGTTCACGGCGTGCGCGGCCTGGGCCCTGTACGCCCTGCTCACCGACCGCCCCCTCACCGCGGCCGGTCTCGCGACCCTGGCGGGCCTGACCCGTCCGACGGGCATCGCGGTGGCCGCCGCCGTCACCCTGACCTGCCTGCTCTCCTGGCGCCGCCCTCGCGCACTCCTGGCCGCCGTCCTGGCCCCGCTCGGCTGGTGCGCGTACGTCGGCTGGGTGGGCCTGCGCCTGCACCGCTGGGACGGCTACTTCGCCGTACAGCGCACCTGGCGGAACGAGGTGGACGGCGGCCTGGACACCCTGCGCCAGTTCAGAAGCCTGCTGCTGTACGACCCGACACCGGAGCTGTTCCTGCTCCTGGTGACGGCGACCCTGCTGGCGTCGACGGCCCTCTTCGCCCTGTCCCTGCGAGACCGCCAGCCCGCAGCACTGCTGGTCTTCACAGCCCTCACCCTGCTGATCGTCCTGACCAGCGGCGGCGTCTACTTCCCCCGAGCCCGCTACCTGCTCCCCGCGTTCCCGCTGCTGCTCCCGATCGCCGTACGGCTGATGAAGGCACCGGCCCGCTACCGCCACATCGTCGTGAGCTTGGCTGTGCTGGGCTCGGCGTACTGGGGCGCCTACATGGCCCTTGTATGGACAGGCCCGCCATGAGGGCCTTCAGGGGCGCGGGGAACTGCGCGACAAGCCACAGCGAACCCGCACCCGCCAGACGCCAAAGCGTGGCACCCCCGCAGGCGTCACATGACTACTGCCAAAATCAAAAGAAGCACCGCCCCCGCCACCGCAGGCCCCACGATCTCGTATGCCCACCGCACCGAGACCTCCCCCTGCGACGCCGCCGCAGGACCGCGCGCCTCCAGCAGATCCCCCAGGTCATCCATGATCTGGTCGGTCTCCGCCCGCGTCGGCCCCTCGGGAACCGGCGTACGGCCACCGAGGCCGTCCATCTGCATCCCCCCGCCGAACAGCCCGAGCCCCCGGCTCGGTCCGCGCCCGGACTCCTGCCGGGCGGTCTGCCGGGCCGCCTTCTTGCGGCCGCGCAGCGAGACCGGGATCGCCCACAGCTGGTACTTGGTGCCGGACTTGCTGAGGACCTCGTTCGAGAACCCGGAGCGCAGCATCTCGATCTCGCCCCAGGGCAGGACGATCACCCGGAAGGGGTTGCGGATGCGCAGCCGGTCGTGGTTGGCGAACACGGCCGGGCGGAGGGTGAAGGCGATCACCAGCGGCACGAGCAGGAGCAGCGTGGCGAGGGCGAACCACGGCGTGTTGCCGCTGCCGGAGACGACCGCGTCGAAGCCGAGCCAGCCGATGATGACGAGGAGGAGGAAACCGCCGATCAGCGCCATGGGTGAGCGGTAGATGCGGTCCCTGGATTCCGGGGTTGCGGACGACATGCTCGCGATCCTAAGCGCCGCCGGTAAGAGCGTCCGTTCGACCCACTCGCCTTCCGTGTGGGTGACCTGCCCCCCTGTACAGCCGCTACGCGCGTAGATATGCTCGTCTGGTGACCATGCCCACCACTGCATCAGCCGCACACCCGCTCACGGACGTGACCGCGTCCGACAGCACGCTGCGCCGGTTCCTTCACGGGCTGCCCGGCGTGGACGCCGTCGGTCTGGAGGCCCGCGCCGCCTCCCTCGGTACCCGTTCCATCAAGACGACCGCGAAGGCGTACGCCATCGACCTCGCCATCTCGATGGTCGACCTGACGACGCTGGAAGGCGCGGACACCCCGGGCAAGGTCCGGGCGCTCGGCGCCAAGGCGGTCCGCCCCGACCCGACCGACCGGACGACCCCCGCCACGGCCGCGGTCTGTGTCTATCCCGACATGGTGGCCGTCGCCAAGGAGGCCGTCGCCGGTTCCGGTGTGAAGGTCGCCTCCGTGGCCACCGCCTTCCCGGCCGGCCGGGCCGCCCTGCCCGTGAAGCTGGCCGACGTGCGCGACGCCGTGGCCGCCGGTGCGGACGAGGTCGACATGGTCATCGACCGCGGGGCGTTCCTCGCGGGCCACTACATGAAGGTGTACGACGAGATCGTCGCCGTGCGCGAGGTCTGCGGGACCGACGCCCGGCTCAAGGTCATCTTCGAGACCGGCGAGCTGTCGACGTACGACAACATCCGCCGCGCGAGCTGGCTCGGCATGCTGGCCGGCGCGGACTTCATCAAGACGTCCACCGGCAAGGTCGCGGTGAACGCCACCCCCGCCAACACCCTGCTGATGCTGGAGGCGGTGCGCGACTTCCGCGCGCAGACCGGCGTCCAGGTGGGTGTGAAGCCGGCCGGCGGCATCCGTACGTCCAAGGACGCGATCAAGTTTCTCGTCCTGGTCAACGAGACCGCCGGCGAGGACTGGCTGGACAACCACTGGTTCCGCTTCGGCGCCTCCTCGCTCCTGAACGACCTGCTGATGCAGCGTCAGAAGCTGGCCACCGGCCGCTACTCCGGCCCCGACTACGTGACGGTGGACTGATCACCATGGCATCTGCATCCGCATTCGAGTACGCACCGGCGCCCGAGTCCCGCTCGGTCGTCGACATCGCCCCCTCCTACGGGCTGTTCATCGACGGCGAGTTCGTGGAGGCGGCCGAGGGCAAGGTCTTCAAGACCGTCTCCCCGTCCACCGAGGAGGTCCTGTCCGAGATCGCCCAGGCGGGCGAGGCGGACGTGGACCGCGCGGTGGGGGCCGCCCGCAGGGCCTTCGAGAAGTGGTCGGCGCTGCCCGGCTCCGAGCGCGCGAAGTACCTGTTCCGGATCGCCCGGATCATCCAGGAGCGCAGCCGCGAGCTCGCCGTCCTGGAGACCCTGGACAACGGCAAGCCCATCAAGGAGACCCGCGACGCCGACCTCCCCCTGGTCGCCGCGCACTTCTTCTACTACGCGGGCTGGGCCGACAAGCTGGAGCACGCCGGGTTCGGTGCGAACCCCAGGCCCCTCGGCGTGGCCGGCCAGGTCATCCCGTGGAACTTCCCGCTCCTGATGCTGGCGTGGAAGATCGCCCCGGCGCTCGCGACCGGCAACACCGTCGTGCTGAAGCCCGCCGAGACGACCCCCCTCTCCGCGCTCTTCTTCGCGGACATCTGCCGCCAGGCGGGCCTGCCCAAGGGCGTCGTCAACATCCTGCCGGGCTACGGCGACACGGGCGCCGCGCTCGTCGCGCACCCGGACGTCAACAAGGTCGCCTTCACCGGCTCCACGGCCGTCGGCAAGGAGATCGCGCGGACGGTGGCGGGTTCGCGGAAGAAGCTCACCCTCGAACTGGGCGGCAAGGGCGCCAACATCGTCTTCGACGACGCCCCGATCGACCAGGCGGTGGAGGGGATCGTCAACGGCATCTTCTTCAACCAGGGCCAGGTCTGCTGCGCGGGCTCCCGGCTCCTGGTCCAGGAGTCGATCCAGGACGAGCTGCTGGACTCCCTCAAGCGCCGCCTGTCCACGCTCCGTCTGGGCGACCCGCTCGACAAGAACACGGACATCGGCGCGATCAACTCCGCCGAGCAGCTCGCGCGGATCACCTCGCTGGTCGACAAGGGCGCGGCCGAGGGCGCCGAGCCGTGGTCCCCGGAGTGCGAACTGCCGTCCGCCGGTTACTGGTTCGCCCCGACGCTCTTCACGAACGTCACCCAGGCGCACACCATCGCACGCGACGAGATCTTCGGCCCGGTCCTCTCGGTGCTGACCTTCCGCACGCCCGACGAGGCGGTCGCCAAGGCGAACAACACGCAGTACGGCCTGTCGGCCGGCATCTGGACCGAGAAGGGCTCGCGGATCCTGGCGGTCGCGAACAAGCTCCGGGCCGGGGTCGTCTGGTCCAACACCTTCAACAAGTTCGACCCGACCTCGCCCTTCGGCGGCTACAAGGAGTCGGGCTTCGGCCGCGAGGGCGGTCGCCACGGCCTGGAGGCATACCTCGATGTCTGACCGCTTGAATGTGCTCAAGACCTACAAGCTGTACGTCGGCGGGAAGTTCCCGCGTTCCGAGAGCGGCCGGGTGTACGAGGTGACCGACGCAAAGGGCAACTGGCTGGCGAACGCGCCGCAGTCCTCCCGCAAGGACGCCCGTGACGCGGTCGTGGCCGCGCGCAAGGCGTTCGGCGGCTGGGCGGGCGCCACCGCGTACAACCGCGGCCAGGTCCTGTACCGGGTCGCGGAGATGCTGGAGGGCCGCAGGGCGCAGTTCGTCCACGAGGTGGCCGACGCGGAGGGCCTGTCGAAGTCGAAGGCCGCGGAGCAGGTGGACACGGCGGTCGACCGCTGGGTCTGGTACGCGGGCTGGACCGACAAGATCGCCCAGGTGGTCGGCGGCGGCAACCCGGTGGCGGGCCCGTACTTCAACCTGTCCTCACCGGAACCGACTGGCGTGGTCGCGGTCCTGGCCCCGCAGGAGTCCTCGCTCCTGGGCCTGGTGAGCGTCCTCGCCCCGGTGATCGCCACGGGCAACACGGCGGTCGTGGTGGCTTCGGAGAGGTCCCCGCTGCCCGCCCTCTCGCTGGCGGAGGTCCTGGCCACCTCGGACGTCCCCGGAGGCGTGGTCAACGTCCTCTCGGGCCGTACGGCGGAGATCGCGGCCCCGCTCGCCTCCCACCAGGACGTCAACGCGATCGACCTGGCGGGCGCGGACGAGGTCCTCGCGAAGGAGCTGGAGATCGCGGCGGCGGACAACCTGAAGCGGGTTCTGCGTCCACAGCCTGTGGACGACTGGACGGCAACACCGGGCATCGACCGCCTGACGGCCTTCCTGGAAACGAAGACGGTCTGGCACCCGACGGGTTCGCTGGGCGCCGGGGGCTCCTCGTACTGAAGACAGCGGCCGCAGGCCGCGTCTTCAGGGGCGCGGGGAACTGCGCGACCAGCCAGGACGCACCCGCACCCGGCAACGGTCCGCAGCTCCCCGACGCCCTCCGCGCCCCACCGAACGTCACCCGTTCCCGAGCAACCCCGCCACCTGCCCCACCACCGGCAGCGACCCGATCGACTGCGCCTGAGCCACCGGCCCCGTCAGCGCCTGCGTGGCCAGCGGCTGGAAGTCGGCGAGCTGGGTGCCGACCCCGTTGTCGAGCGGGTCGACTCCCGTGCCGGCGAGGGGGTTGGGCTTGAGTCCGGCCACCGGCCCGGTGACGTATCCGACCGTGCCGGTGAGTCCCTGCAACCCCGCCTGCGGGTCGACGTTCCCCAGGGAGGTCGGCCGGGTGCGCATCACGTCGACGACCGGTTCCGCAGCGGAGGCCGCCGCCGCTCCGGCGCCGAGCGCCACTCCCGCGGTCGCCAGGGCGACCAGCGCCCGCTGGGCGGTCGGGTTCTCGTATCGGGCCATCGTTGCTGCCACCTTATCCGTACGCGGGGTAATCGAGTCGGCACGAAGGGTAGTTGAAGTGTGACGCGCGCTTCAAAGCCGACCCGCGGGGTCGATGAACAGCAGGTGAATGCCTCACACTGGTGTCCCGTGAGCTCCCAACCGCCCATACCGATGCGAGTCGTGCTGCTCTGCGGCCCCTCCGGCTCCGGCAAGTCCCTCCTCTCGGCCCGGTCCGGACTTCCGGTCCTCCGGCTCGACGACTTCTACAAGGAGGGCACCGACCCCACGCTGCCGCTGGTGGCGGGGAGCTCCGACATCGACTGGGACCATCCCGGGTCCTGGGACGCGGACACCGCGGTGGCCGCGATCGTGGACCTGTGCCGTACGGGCCGTACGCAGATCCCGGTCTACGACATCTCGCTGAGCGCCCGCACCGGCGAGGAGACGGTCGACCTGGGCCGCACCCCGCTGTTCATCGCGGAGGGCATCTTCGCCGCGGAGATCGTCACGCGCTGCCGGGAGCTGGGTGTGCTGGCCGACGCGCTGTGTCTGAGCCGGGGCCCGGTGCGCACCTTCCGGCGCCGGTTCCTGCGGGATCTGCGGGAGGGCCGCAAGTCGGTGCCGTTCCTGCTGCGTCGCGGCTGGCGGCTGATGCGCCTGGAGCGCTCGATCGTCGCCCGCCAGACCGCCCTCGGCGCCCACCCCTGCGACAAGGACGAGGCCCTCACCCGCCTCACGGCCGCGGCGGCCGCCCCCCGCCCGGCACCGACGCCGGCGCCCTGAACGCGAACGGCTCCTTCTCCGTCGTAGGACCGGAAACACGGTCCTTCGGAAAGGAAGCCGATGACAACTGCCCTGCGGGTCCTCGCGTTCGCCCTCCTCGCGGCCGTCGCCGGCTGCGGCCCGGCCGAGGAGCACGGTGAGGCGGCCTCCTCCTGCGCGGGCGCGGTGCGGTACGAGAACCGTGTCTATCTGCCCGCCGGGGAGATCGGCTTCACGGTGGGCGAGCGGCTGGGGACCGCGGAGATCCCGGAGTGCGACGACACTCCGGGCGACTCCGAGGTCACGATTCCGCGGGGCACCACCGGCGCGTACGCCGTCCAGGGGCGCGAGACCGCCGAGGCCGTCGCCGTCGGTGACACACCCGCCGGGGCGCGGCTGATGGAGGCCGGCTGACCGCACACGCCAAAGCGGGACTGGACGGACCCCCCGGCCCTCCAGTCCCGCTTCTTGGTGCTTCCCCGTTGTCCCCCGCCCGGGTACCGGCCCCCCAGCCGATACCCGGTCCCCCACTCTGTGGTGCGGTCCCCCCGCTTGTGGTGCTGTCCCCCACCGGTGGTGCGGTCCCCCCGGACCACTGGCGGTGCGACCCCCCGAACCCTCAGGCCACGAGCTCCCCGAAGGCGTTCTCCTCGTCACGGCCGAAGCTGAGGACCTCGTCCTCGCGCAGCCGGCGGAGCGACCGCCAGATGCTGGACTTCACCGTGCCGACACTGATGTCGAGGATCTCCGCGATCTCCGGGTCGGTGCGGCCCTCGTAGTAACGAAGGACCAGCATCGTGCGCTGGAGCTCGGGGAGCCGGGCGAGCGCCTGCCACAGGACCGCGCGCAGTTCGGTGCCGCGCATCGCGTCCGTGTCGCCGGGCGTCTCCGGCAGTTCCTCGGTCGGGTACTCGTTCAGCTTGCGGCGGCGCCACGCGCTGATGTGCAGGTTCGTCATGGTGCGGCGGAGGTAGCCCCCGACCGCGGCCTTGTCGCTGATCCGGTCCCACGCCCGGTACGTCGAGAACAGCGCGCTCTGGAGCAGGTCCTCGGCCTCGAAGCGGTCACCGGTCAGGTGGTAGGCGGTGGCGTACAGGGAGGCGCGGCGCTCCTGGACGTAGGCGGTGAACTCCGCCTCCGACAGCGAACGACGCTCCCCCGTCTCCTCCCTGTACGACGATCCCCCGTGCGTTTCCCCCGTGCAGGTGTCAACCACCGACATGTACGTGGTGTGCTGACGCCCGGTGCCGCGAGCGCACCCCCGCCCGCTTGCGGCACCGGACTTCTCCGGACCCCGGCCCCCGTTCACGTCGTGGAGACGCGTGATCACTGCGCCAGTGTTGGTGCTGTGCAGCGTGTTCATCTCGCGCCCCCCGTCGTGGACTTCCGGTGTTCGGTCGTTCCGGGCGGTACTTCCTTGCCCGTGCCGAGAAGCTTGCCCTCGCACCTTCATGGCCGTGTCCGCCGACTGTCACAGACCTGTCACAGGGCCCCGTCGCAGGAATCGCACAGGACGGGCACAGAGAGCAGCGGTATGCGCACGCACGTGTACAGGTGTCGATACCCGACCGTGCCATGGGCCAGAATGAGCCCGTGCCTTCCCTGTTGCTGATCGAGGACGACGACGCCATCCGTACGGCCCTGGAGCTGAGTCTCACGCGCCAGGGCCACCGGGTTGCCACCGCTGCCACCGGTGAGGACGGCCTCAAACTGCTGCGTGAGCAGCGGCCGGACCTGATCGTGCTGGACGTGATGCTGCCCGGTATCGACGGGTTCGAGGTGTGCCGGCGCATCCGGCGCACGGACCAGTTGCCGATCATTCTGCTGACCGCGCGCAGCGACGACATCGACGTGGTGGTCGGGCTGGAGTCCGGCGCCGACGACTACGTGGTCAAGCCGATCCAGGGACGGGTCCTCGACGCCCGGATCCGGGCCGTGCTGCGCCGCGGCGAACGCGAGTCGACCGACGCGGCGAGCTTCGGCTCCCTGGTCATCGACCGTGCGGCCATGACCGTCACGAAGAACGGCGAGGACCTCCAGCTCACGCCGACCGAGCTGCGGCTGCTCCTGGAGCTGAGCCGGCGGCCCGGACAGGCGCTGTCCCGGCAGCAGTTGCTGCGGCTGGTGTGGGAGCACGACTACCTCGGTGACTCGCGCCTGGTGGACGCCTGTGTGCAGCGGCTGCGCGCCAAGGTCGAGGACGTGCCGTCGTCCCCGACGCTGATCCGGACCGTGCGCGGTGTGGGCTACCGGCTGGACACACCTCAGTGACCGAAGCGCAAGGGGGGCTCCGCGGCTGGTTCGCGGCGCGCAAGGGCATGTGGTCACGGCTGCGCTTCACCAGCCTGCGGCTGCGTCTCGTCGTGGTGTTCGGCCTGGTGGCGCTGACCGCGGCCGTGTCCGCGTCCGGTATCGCCTACTGGCTCAACCGCGAGGCGGTCCTCACCCGCGCCCAGGACGCGGTGCTGCGCGACTTCCAGCAGGAGATGCAGAACCGCGCGGGCGCGCTGCCCGAGGAGGCCACGCAGGACGAACTCCAGCAGGCGGCGGGGCAGATGGCGGGCAGCAGCCAGCGCTTCAGCGTGCTGCTGGTGGGCACCGACGGGAACGGCAAGACGGTGTACGGCACTTCGGGCGCCCTGGACGGGTTCACGCTCCAGGACGTGCCGGTGTCGCTGCGCGAGGCGGTGAACGAGAAGCAGAGCGTCGACTCCGCCAACAAGTCCGCCTACCACCTGTACTGGCAGCGGATCGTCGACCACGACACGCCGTATCTGGTCGCCGGCACGCGCGTGATCGGCGGTGGCCCGACCGGCTACATGCTCAAGTCCCTCGAGCCG
Source organism: Streptomyces sp. NRRL B-3229 (assembly GCF_000719505.1). Lineage (NCBI taxonomy): Bacteria > Bacillati > Actinomycetota > Actinomycetes > Kitasatosporales > Streptomycetaceae > Streptomyces > Streptomyces sp. NRRL B-3229. Next base: position 27,439 of record NZ_JOGP01000006.1, read on the forward strand.
GAGGCCAAGGACCTCAACTCCCTCGCCTGGTCGCTGGGGATCGCCACCGGCCTCGCGCTGATCGGCTCCGCGCTGCTCGCGCAGGCCGCCGCGACGACCGTACTGAAGCCCGTGCACCGGCTGGGGGTTGCCGCCCGGCGGCTCGGCGAGGGCCGCCTCGACACCCGGCTCAGGGTGTCCGGCACCGATGAACTCGCGGACCTGTCAAGGACGTTCAACTACGCCGCCGAGGCGCTGGAGAAGCGGGTCGACGACATGGCGGCCCGGGACGACGCCTCCCGGCGTTTCGTGGCGGACATGAGCCATGAGCTGCGGACACCGCTCACCGCGATCACCGCGGTGACGGAGATCCTGGAGGAGGAGCTCGAGGCGGAGTCCGGCTCGATAGACCCGATGATCGAACCGGCGGTGCGTCTGGTGGTCAGCGAGACCCGCCGGCTCAACTCCCTGGTCGAGAACCTCATGGAGGTCACCCGCTTCGACGCCGGTACCGCCCGGCTGGTCCTGGACGACGTGGACGTGGCCGACCAGATCACCGCGTGCATCGACGCGCGCGCGTGGCTGGACGCGGTAGAGCTGGACGCCGAGCGCGGTATCCACGCCCGCCTGGACCCGCGGCGCCTCGACGTCATCCTGGCCAACCTCATCGGCAACGCGCTCAAGCACGGCGGCTCCCCGGTGCGGGTGGCCGTCCGGGCCGCCGACGACGAGGTGGTCATCCGGGTCCGGGACCACGGCCCCGGCATCCCCGAGGACGTCCTGCCGCACGTCTTCGACCGCTTCTACAAGGCCAGCGCCTCCCGCCCGCGCTCCGAGGGCAGCGGCCTCGGCCTCTCCATCGCCCTGGAGAACGCCCACATCCACGGCGGCGAGATCACCGCGGCCAACTCCCCCGACGGCGGTGCCGTGTTCACCCTCCACCTCCCCCGAGACGCCTCGGCCCTGACGGAACAGCCGACGGATGCCGAGAAGGACGAAGCCGGGGCGACGAAGGGGGACGCGTGATGACCGGGCAGCGGGAACAGCGGGGCCATGGCAGCCGGGTGACACGGACGCGGGCCGCCGGGGCGGTGCCTCCCGCGGCCTCGCCGGCGCCTCCCGCCGCTCCCTCGCTCGACGGCCGCGCGGCCCGTCAGGGCGGCGATTCCCCGTCGCGGCGGCAAGACACGGAACAGTCCCGGACGCGGCGCCCCGGTGTCATCGTGCGGCGGCTGCTCGCCGTGCCCCTGCTCGCCGTGCTGGTCGCCGGGTGCGGTATCCGGTCCACCGAGGTGCCCACCGACTTCGGGCCCGCGCCCTCCCGGGTGCGCTGCTCGCTGTCGGAGTCGGGGGCGGCCCGGGCGTCCGGAGGCCTCGCCGTGCAGGTGTTCCTGCTGTGCGGGTCGTCGCTGGTCGCCGTGGACCGGACCGTACGGGTACCGGACGGCACCGAGGACTCCGCCCGGCGGGTGCTGGTCGCGCAGGGACTCCTCGACCAGCTCGCCGAGACACCGTCCGCCGCGGAACGGGACGCCGGCTACCAGACGTACGTCCGCGGCGGCACGACCGTCAGCGGGCCGCGCCCCAAGGACCCCGAGGACACCCTCCGGCTGAGCACCCCGCCCGCCGAGCTCTCCCGCTACGCCCTCGCCCAGCTCGTGTGCACGTTCTCCGACTCGGCCGCGGCCGAGGGAGACGGCTCCGTCATCCTGGGCGGCCCCGGCACCGCCCCCGTGCGCCGCTACGACTGCACGGACGAGGTCCGCTCCCAGCCGAGCAGCCACCAGCCGCCGTCGAGCGAGGTGCCGAAGGGCTGACGGGGGTCCGGCCACCCCGTGTGGCGCAGACCTCACCCAGGTACCTCGGGGTGTTCCGGAACCGATCGTGCCGAGCGCGGCGTCTACGGGGTCGTGCAGCAAGGCTTCATCGGCGGCAATACCGCCCTTCGCGTCCGTGTGGCAGGAGGTGTCCTCCTCGTCGCACATCTCGCGTTCGTCGCCTGGTTCACCCTGCGGCCCCTCGACGTCCCCTGGGTCGTCCCCGCCAACCTGCACCCCCTGGCCGGCATCCGCGCCGACCTCGCCCTCGGCTGGCAGGAGGCGGCCCGCCGGATCGGCGAGGGGCTCGCCCTGCTGGCCCCGCTCGGCATCCTGATCCCGGTGGCGCACGGCAGGCTCTGGGCGTCCACACTGGGCTCCCTCATCCGCACGTCCGCCGCGGGCGCCCTGATCTCGCTGGGCATCGCGCTGCTCCAGACCGGTGTCCCCGGCCAGGTCGTCGACATCGACTCGCTGCTCCTGAACACCGCCGGTGTGGCGCTCGCGCACCTCGCGGTCGTGCCGGCCGCCCGCCACTGGCTCCGCCGCGGGGCGGGGCGAGGCCCGCGCCCCGCCGTCCGCCAGGAGGAGCCGGCTCAGGGTAGGACCCCGACGATTCCCAGGGTCGGGATCGCCCCGTAGAGCGACGCTTTGTGTCTTTCGTCTCCGTAGCGTGGAAAGCAGCTGGGAAGGGTCACTCGGACTCCCCCACCGACGCTCACGAAGGAGCCGCAATGTCCCGCCTCGCCCGCCCCACCAACGGCCGCATGATCGGCGGCGTGTGTGCCGCGCTGGCACGGCGCTTCGGCACCTCCGCGACCACCATGCGCGTGATCTTCCTGGTCTCCTGCCTGCTGCCGGGCCCCCAGTTCCTGCTCTACATAGCGCTGTGGATCCTCTTCCCCTCGGAGGAGAAGGCACAGACCGCCTGGTGACCTCCCGTGCGCACGTACGCCGGTGGGGCGCACCCCGTGTCCAGGGGTGCGCCCCACCGGCGCGTGCGAGGAGCGGCGGGCCCTGAGGACCCTTACGGTCCCGGGCCTGCCTCATGACTCCGCAGCTCAGCCGAGCGGTGCCTCCGTGGCTCAGCCGAGGACGGTCCGCAGCTCAGCCGAGCGAGGATTCCGTGGCTCAGCCGAGCGGCAGGCCGTTCACGCCGGTGCCGGCGCCACCGCCGGGCAGGACCTTGCCGATCGGCAGGCCGCCGAGGAGACCGGCGACGGGCGCGGTCGGACCGTCGGCGAGCACACGCTCGGCGGCGGGCTGCGCGGCCGCGAGGCCCGCGCCGAGAGCCGGCTGGGCCTGCGCCAGCGCCTCACCGGCACCCGGCAGCGCCTTGGTGAGGTTCTCGGTGGGAAGGCCCTGCGAGACGGAGCCGAGCGCCTGCGTGGCGTCGGGGACCGCCGGAGCGGCGTTCGCGGCACCCGCGCCGGCCGCGGCGAAGGCGGCACCGAGGGCGGCGACACCGAGGGTCTTGGCAGCAGACTGCTTCATGAAATGCGTCCTCGAAATGGGTTTACGGGGATGTGAGCGGTCCACGACCGTAAACATGCAGACCCGCCCGCCGCAAACATCGAAATGCGGACGGATTGTGAACACCCGCCCGCATTCCGTACCCGCGCATTCCCGCGCTCAGCCTTCCTCGGCCACAGAACCGCTGGTGGAGGCCGTCTGCTGGAACAGCCATTCGGACTTCAGCTCGGCATATCCGGGCTTGATGACGTCATTGATCATCGCGAGTCGTTCATCGAAAGGAATGAACGCTGATTTCATCGCATTGACGGAGAACCACTGCATGTCGTCGAGCGTATAGCCGAACGCGTCGACCAGGTGCTCGAATTCGCGGCTCATGCCGGTACCGGACATCAGCCGGTTGTCGGTGTTCACGGTCGCCCGGAAATGCAGCCGCCGCAGGAGTCCGATCGGGTGCTCGGCGTACGAGGCGGCCGCCCCGGTCTGGAGGTTGGAGCTGGGGCACAGTTCCAGCGGGATCCGCTTGTCCCGGACGTAGGAGGCGAGCCGGCCGAGCTTGACCGTGCCGTCCTCGTGGACCTGGATGTCGTCGATGATGCGCACCCCGTGCCCGAGCCGGTCGGCGCCGCACCACTGGAGGGCCTGCCAGATGGACGGCAGCCCGAAGGCCTCGCCGGCGTGGATCGTGAAGTGGTTGTTCTCGCGCTTGAGGTACTCGAAGGCGTCGAGGTGCCGGGTGGGCGGGTAGCCGGCCTCGGCGCCCGCGATGTCGAAGCCGACCACGCCGAGGTCGCGGTAGCGGTTGGCGAGTTCGGCGATCTCCAGGGCCCGGGCCGCGTGCCGCATCGCGGTGAGCAGGGCGCCGACGCGGATGCGGTGGCCGTTCGCCCGCGCCCTGCGCTCGCCTTCCCGGAAGCCCTCGTTGACGGCCTCGACGACCTCTTCGAGGGTCAGGCCCTTTTCGAGATGCTGTTCGGGGGCGTACCGCACCTCCGCGTAGACGACGCCGTCCTCGGCGAGGTCCTCGGCGCACTCGGCGGCCACCCGCACCAGCGCCTCGCGGGTCTGCATGACCCCGACGGTGTGCGAGAAGGTCTCCAGGTAGCGTTCCAGCGACCCCGAGTCGGCGGCCTCGCGGAACCAGACGCCGAGCCGGTCCGGGTCGTCCTCGGGGAGGCCGGTGTACCCGGTCTCGCGGGCGAGGTCGACGATCGTGCCGGGGCGCAGCCCGCCGTCTAGGTGATCGTGCAGCAGAACCTTGGGTGCTCGGCGGATCTGGTCCGAGCTCGGGGAGTTCCCCGTCCGGTCAGTCGTGCTCGTCATTTCCGCACTCTAACGCCTACGCGCGTAGATCGCCCGCTGTACGAATCCGTCGATACGTAACGGTGACCGCCCCGCCCCGTGTCGTACACCCGCACTTCTGACACTGTTCTGTCATGGCACAGCAAGCGACGCCGGTTCGCAGCGCCCGACTGGGCAGGACACTCGGCCCGGAGCCGGCGGCGGTGAGCGGTGTGGTGCTGCTCCTCCCGAGCGGCGACGAAACCTCTCTGCGCAGGCCCTCCGCCGTGCGACTGCCGTGCCCCGCGAGGGCGTTGGGGCGGCGACTGGCCCGCGCGGGCCGTCGGGACGGACTGGCGGCGCACCTGGTGCACTACCGCTACCGCGGGTGGAACGGCAGCGAGGCGCATCTCGCGCACGACGCCAACTGGGCCGCGGACGAGGCCGTACGGCGCTACGGGGACGTGCCCGTGGCCCTGGTCGGTGTCGACATGGGCGGGCGGGCGGCGCTGCACGCGGGTGGGCACGAGGCCGTCAACTCCGTGGTGGCGATCGCACCTTGGCTGCCCGAGGAGGACGTGGCGGCCTCCCCCGAACCGGTGAAGCAGCTCGCGGGGCGGCGAGTGCTCCTGGTGCACGGGACGAACGACCGGCGCACCGACCCCGAACTGTCGTTCAGGCTCGCCTCGCGGGCGAAGAAGGCGAACCGGGAGGTGTGCCGGTTCGAAGTCCACTCCGACGGACACGGGTTGCACCAGTACCGCTCCGAAGTCCAGGCGCTCACCGAGGACTTCGTGATGGGCGCGTTGTTCGGGCGGGCGCTGTCCCGTCCGGTGCAGGACGCGCTGGTGGCGCCTCCGCCGCTGGGGCTGCGGATGCCGCTGGCTTCGGGGTTCGGGGCACGGCGGCGGTAGGTCAGGGCGGGCGGTAGGTCAGGGCGGGCGGTAAGCCAGGGCGGGCGGTAGGCCAGGGCAGCCGGTGGGTCAGGGCAGGAGGCTGCCCCTTCTCGACAGCAGGAATTTCTTGAAGGCGGCCACCGGGGGCGTGTCCGGGTGGCCGTCCAGCCAGGCGACGCCGATCTCGCGTACCGCTCGTGGCGCGGTGACCGTCAGTTCCGAGACCCCCGGGCGGGGGAAGGCCGGCGGCGGGAGCAGCGCGACCCCGAGTCCCGCTGCCACCAGGCCCCTCAGGGTCTCCGCCTCCTCTCCCTCGAAGGCGATCCGCGGTCTGAAGCCGGCCTCCTGGCAGAGGTCGTCGGTGATGCGGCGCAGGCCGTAGCCGGGTTCCAGGGTGACGAAGACCTCGTCGGCGGCCTCGGCGAGGCGGACGCGTCTGCGACCGGCGAGGGGGTGGTCGGCGGGGACGACGAGCCGCAGCTTCTGCTCGTCGAGGCGGCGGGCGACGAGGTCCGGGGCGTCGGGGACCGGTGAGGTCAGGCAGAGGTCGAGTTCGCCCGCGCGCAGGCGCTCGATCATCGCCTCGCCGTAGTTCTGGACCAGGCTGAAGCGGACCCGGGGGTGGTCGGCGCGGAAGGCACGGATCAGACCGGGCACGGTCTCCGAGCCCATCGTGTGGAGGAACCCGAAGGCGACCTTGCCGGTGGCCGGGTCGGCGTCGGCCCGGACCTCGTCGGCGGCGCGCTCGATCTCGGCGAGGGCCCGCTCGACGGAGGCGAGGAAGGTGCGACCCGCGGGGGTGAGGGAGACCGTACGGCCGATGCGGGCGAACAGGTCGACGCCGAGGTCCTGCTCCAGGCGGACCATCGCACGCGAGAGCGTCGACTGGGGTACGTCCATCTCCTGGGCGGCGCGGGTGACGTGCTCGGTGCGGGCGACGCCGGCGAAGTAGGCCAGGCGGGGCGCGAGGAGCGGGACGATGTCTTCTGTGTCACTGGACGGTGACAGGCGGGCCTGTGACCTCTGCTGATGCTCCATGGGAACGATTATGGCGAATCCATGCATTGGACGGATGAGAGACGTCGTACGTAACTTCGAGGCATGCCTGCCAGTACCGAGGCGTCCACCCGCGTGGGCGCCGTGTCACCCGTCCCTGCCTCCGACGCCCCCGACTCCCGTATGGCCCCGGGCGGCCCCGGCTACCGCCGGATGAGCTTCGCCCTCTTCCTCGCCGGCGTCGCGACCTTCGCGCTGCTGTACTCCACGCAGGCCCTCCTCCCGCTGATCTCGGGCGAGTTCGGGGTGGCGGCGAGCGAGGCGAGCTGGACGGTGGCGGCGGCGACCGGCGGACTGGCGCTGTTCGTGCTCCCGATGAGCGCCCTCTCCGAGCGCTTCGGACGCCGTACGGTCATGACGGCCTCACTGGCGGTCGCGGTGACGGTCGGTCTCCTGGTCCCCTTCGCGCCCTCGCTGCCCGCGCTGGTCGCGCTGCGCGCGGTGCAGGGGGCGGCCCTGGCCGGGCTGCCGGCCTCCGCGACCGCGTATCTGGCGGAGGAGGTCCGCCCGAAGGCCCTGGTCACGGCGATCGGCCTGTTCGTCGCCGGCAACAGCGTCGGCGGGATGAGCGGCCGGGTCATCACGGGCTGGGTCGCGCAGGAATGGGGCTGGCGGGTGGCCGTCGGGGTCATCGGCGCGCTCGCGGTGGCCTGTGCGGTGGCGTTCCGCCTGCTGCTGCCGGCGCCGAGGCACTTCACGGCGGGCTCGCTGCGGCCGCGCGTGCTGCTCGGCACGGTCCGCGCCCACCTCTCCAACCCCCTGCTGTGCCGTCTGTACGCCATCGGCGCGCTGTTCATGACGGTCTTCGGCGGCGTCTACACCGTGATCGGCTACCGCCTGACCGAGGCACCCTTCTCGCTGCCCCAGGGCATCATCGGCTCGATCTTCCTGGTCTACCTCGTGGGCACGGTGTCCGCGTCGACGGCGGGCCGCCTGGTCGGCCGCCTCGGCCGCCGGGGCGCCCTGTACGCGGCGGGCGGCACGACGGCGACGGGTCTGGTCCTGTCCCTCGCGGGCTCCCTGCCGCTGGTCCTGCTCGGCCTGGTCCTGATCACGGGCGGCTTCTTCGCGGGGCACGCGGTGGCGTCCTCGGCGGTCAGCAAGACGGCCACCCACGGCCGCGCCCAGGCCTCGGCCCTCTACCAGTCCGCCTACTACATCGGCTCCAGCGCCGGCAGCACGGTCGGCGCGCTCGCCTTCCACGCGGGGGGCTGGGCCGGGACGGTCGGGGTCGGACTACTGGCGGTGCTCGGCGTGGTGTCGATCACCGTCCTCGGAACACGTGCGGCCCGGGCCCAGCAGCGGCTCGCGACGGCCTGAGCCGTACGTTCGCTTCCCCCTGGTCGAGGTCGGTCGACCGGGGGGATCGGTTTTTCTCCAGCGGGCCTTTGACCTGTGTGTTCACCCGCTCCAGGGGCCGTTGTCAGTGGGCTGCGGTAGTTTCCGAGTACTGGGCGCAAAGGCGCGAGACAGCACGGCCACAGGGGTGGGTGGACGATGACGGACAGCACGGCGACGACGACGGACCTCGACATCAGGCTCGAGAAACACCGCACCGAGCTCACGGGGTACTGCTACCGCATGCTCGGCTCCTCCTTCGAGGCCGAGGACGCGGTGCAGGACACGATGGTGCGGGCCTGGCGCAGCTACGACAAGTTCGAGGGCCGCTCCAGCCTGCGCTCCTGGCTGTACCGCATCGCGACCAACGTCTGTCTGGACATGCTGACGGCCGGCAACAAGCGCGCCCGTCCCATGGACCTCTCCGAGTCGACGCCCCTCGCCCAGGCCGCCCTCTCCCCCCGCCCGGACCACACCTGGCTGGAGCCGATGCCCGACAACCGCGTCCTGCCGACCGTGGAGGACCCGGCCGAGGCGGCCGTCGCCAAGGAGACCGTGCGTCTCGCCTTCATGGCCGCCCTCCAGCAACTGCCCCCCAAGCAGCGTGCGGTGCTGATCCTGCGCGAGGTCCTCGCCTGGAAGGCGAGCGAGGTCGCCGAGCTGCTCGACACCTCCGTCGCCTCGGTCAACAGCGCCCTCCAGCGCGCCCGTGCCACCCTCGCCGAGCGGGAGCAGCAGGGCGCCGACGCGGCCGTCTCCGACCCGCTGGACGAGGAGCAGCAGAAGCTCCTGGACCGCTATGTGAAGGCGTTCGAGGGGTACGACATGACGGCCCTGACGGCCCTCCTCCACGAGGACGCCATCATGACGATGCCGCCGTTCGACCTGTGGCTGACGGGCCACGACGACATCACCGGGTTCATGACCACCCTGGGCTCGGCCTGCGAGGGCTCCCGCCTGATCCCGGTGCAGGTCAACGGACTGCCCGGGTTCGCCCAGTACAAGCCGGACCCCGAGAAGGGCGGCTACACCCCCTGGTCGATCCAGGTGCTGGAGATCTCAGACGGCCGGCTCACCGGGTTCCACTTCTTCCTGGACACCCAGCGCTGGTTCCCCCTGTTCGGTGTCCCCCTCCATCTCGAAGCGGAGGCCGACGAGGTCGAGGAGGGCGTGTAGTCCGGGATCGGGATCGCGCAGCCTGATCCGGCCTCCGGCCCGCCGGGCGGCCAGCTGGAGCCGGGCGAGCAGGTCCACCGCGCCGAGCCCTGGCGGCCCGAGCCCGGCGACATCGCACACCACGACTCCGGCGCCGGTCGCGCCCAGCAGCGTTCGGACCTCGTCGCTGAGCCCTGTCACCTCGTCCCGGGTGACGGGGCCGGTCAGCACGAGTACAGCGGGTGTCATGGCGTCCACGATCGGTAGACCGGGCGGGTGGGCGTAACTCATCGGCCCCGCGTGAGGACGGCCCGCTCGGCGCGGGCAGGATCACGTTGACCTGGGCGGCGGCTTCCCCCGAGGGTTACCTGTATGCGCCACCCATCAGCACCTCCCTGGATACCCCACGCCCTCCTCACCCTTGGGGAGCCTCCGTGCAGGGAGTGCTGACCGGCTTCGCGGTGATCGCGGTGGTGATCGGGGTCGGCTGTCTCATCGGCCTGCGCGGCTATCTCGGCGATCAGGGCCGCGAGGTCCTGACCAAGCTGGCGTTCCATGTGGCGTCCCCGGCCCTGCTGTTCACCACGCTCGCCCGGGCCGACCTGTCGGTGATCTTCTCCAGCCGCCTGCTGGTGACCGCGCTCAGCACGGCAGCGGCGGCGGGCGTCTTCGTGGCGGTGGGTGTCGTACGGGGCTGGGGTATTGGGCGTACGACGATCGGCGCGCTGTGCTCGTCGTACGTCAACTCCGGCAACCTCGGCATCCCGATCGCGGTCTACGTCCTCGGCGACGCGTCCCTCGTCGCACCGGTGCTGCTGTTCCAGCTGGTGGGGGTGACACCGGTCGCGCTGACGGTCCTGGACCTGGCGTCGGGGGCGGGCGCGAAGGGCCCTGTGTGGCTACGGCTCCTCACCCCGCTGCGCAATCCGATCGCGGTGGGCTCGCTGGCCGGGGTGGCGGTCTCGGCGACGGGCCTGAAGGTGCCGGCCCCCGTGATGGACCCCCTGACCCTGATCGGCGGCATGTCGGTCCCGGCGGTCCTGCTCGCCTTCGGCATCTCCCTGTGCGGCAGCACGATGCCCGGCCGAGGGCCGGACCGCGGGCTCGTCCTGCTCTCGGTCGCGCTGAAGTCGGTGGGCCAGCCGACGGCGGCCTGGGCCCTGGCGGCGGGCGTCTTCGGCCTCCACGGAGCCCAACTCCTCGACGTGGTGGTCACATCGGCCCTCCCGGCCGCGCAGAACCTCTACACGTACGCGTCCACCTACGGCGTCGGCGAACGCCTGGCCCGCGACTCGATCCTGGTGTCTGCGGTGCTGTCGGTACCGGTGCTGGTGGTCGTGGCGACGCTGCTGGGGTGACGAGGTCAGCTGAGCGGAAAGGCAACGGTGTCGATGACCAGCTTGAACGGCGCGGGCAAGGTCAGCTCCTCACCGTACTCCACCGACTCAAGCACTCGGTAGGTGCCATTCTGCGGTTCCCCGTAGAGCGTCGCCGTGGGACGTCCTGACTGCCAGGCATCCAGCAGAAGGTAGAGAGGCACTCCTGCCACGGCGTAGCCGTGAGCCTTCTTGATGCGGTCGTGGTTGGCGTTGCTCTTGGACGTGACCTCGACGACGAGTTCCGCTTCGCCCCCATGCACGCGCGTGCCGCGGCGCAGGGCAGCCCGCGGCACCACGCACAGGTCGGGAACGAAGAGGCCACCCGTCTCCGGGCACGTGAGGCCGAGTGTCTGATAGACACCCCAGTCGTCCGGAATCGCTGTGTACAGGCGACGCTGAACCAGCTCAGCTGTGTCGTTGTGCTCTTCGGACGGCGGAGGCGACACGGTGACGATCCCTTCAATGATCTCCACCTTGCTGCCCTCGGGCGCGTCCGTCTCCTCCCAGACACGGACAAGTTCGTCCCAGTCCGCGTTCCCGGGGGAGCCGGGCTCGGCGGCGAGTGCGCTCATGGCGGTCTCCAATCGGTGCGTCACCGATCCCAGCATGCCGAACGGGACCGGCAGTGGTCCACCGATCCCGTTCACCCGAATGAGGAAGCCGCAGGTCAGGCGATGCGCTCCAGCACCACAGGCGACGCCGTGAACGCCGTACCCGCCGCCTCGATGTCGTAGGAGCCCTCGATCGACTGGAGGGCGTAGTCGAAGCGTTCCGGGGTGTCCGTGTGCAGGGTCAGCAGGGGCTGGCCCTCCGTCACCGTGTCGCCCGGCTTGGCGTGCATCTCCACGCCCGCGCCCGCCTGCACCGGGTCCTCCTTGCGGGCTCGTCCCGCACCGAGGCGCCAGGCGGCCACGCCGATGCCGTAGGCGTCGAGACGGGTCAGGACGCCGGAGGACGGCGCCTTGATGACGTGCTGCTCGCGCGCCACCGGCAGTTCCGCGTCGGGGTCGCCGCCCTGGGCCGCGATCATCCGGCGCCAGGCGTCCATCGCGGAGCCGTCGGCCAGCGCCTTCGCCGGGTCGGCGTCGCGGATGCCCGCCGCCGCCAGCATCTCGTGGGCCAGCGCGACGGTGAGCTCCACGACGTCCGAGGGGCCGCCGCCCGCCAGGACCTCCACCGACTCGCGGACCTCGAGGGCGTTGCCCGCCGTGAGGCCGAGCGGGGTGGACATGTCCGTCAGGAGCGCGACCGTCCGGACGCCGTGGTCGGTGCCCAGGCCCACCATCGTGGACGCCAGTTCCCGCGCGTCCTCGATGGTCTTCATGAAGGCGCCGGTGCCGACCTTGACGTCCAGGACCAGGGAGCCGGTGCCCTCCGCGATCTTCTTCGACATGATCGAGGAGGCGATCAGCGGGATCGCCTCGACCGTGCCGGTGACGTCCCGCAGGGCGTACAGCTTCTTGTCGGCCGGGGCCAGGCCGTCGCCGGCCGCGCAGATCACCGCGCCCGTCCCCTCCAGAACCGAAAGCATCTCCTCGTTCGACAGCAGCGCGCGCCAGCCGGGGATCGACTCCAGCTTGTCGAGCGTGCCGCCGGTGTGGCCGAGGCCCCGGCCCGAGAGCTGCGGAACCGCCGCGCCGCAGGCCGCCACCAGGGGTGCCAGCGGCAGCGTGATCTTGTCGCCGACGCCGCCCGTGGAGTGCTTGTCGGCGGTCGGGCGGGAGAGCGACGAGAAGTCCATCCGCTCGCCCGAGGCGATCATCGCGGCCGTCCAGCGGGCGATCTCGCGGCGGTTCATGCCGTTGAGCAGGATGGCCATCGCGAGCGCGGACATCTGCTCGTCGGCGACCTCCCCGCGGGTGTACGCGTCGATGACCCAGTCGATCTGCTCGTCGCTGAGTTCGCCGCGGTCCCGCTTGGTGCGGATGACGGAGATGACGTCCATGGCCATGCAGGGCTTTCCTTCCGGGAATTACTTGGTGAGGTGCTCCGGCCCGAAGGCCTGCGGGAGCATCTCCGACAGCGGCAGGATCCCCTCCGGGGTCTCCAGGAGGAGATCGGGGCCGCCGAACTCGTAGAGCAGCTGGCGGCAGCGGCCGCACGGGACGAGCACCGCTCCGTTGCCGTCCACGCAGGTGAAGTGCGTGAGCCGGCCGCCCCCTGTGTTGTGCAGCTCCGAGACCAGTCCGCACTCGGCGCACAGGCCGAGGCCGTAGGAGGCGTTCTCGACGTTGCAGCCGGTGATGGTGCGGCCGTCGTCGACCAGGGCGGCGACGCCGACCGGGTAGCCGGAGTAGGGGGCGTAGGCCCGGGACATGGCGTCCTGGGCCGCTTCCCTGAGCGCGCCCCAGTCGACGACGGCGGGGGATGTCACTTGCCCTGGCCCTTCCGGTAGCGCATGCCGTCCGCCTTGGGCATCCGCAGGCGCTGCGCGGACAGCGACAGCACCAGCAGGGTGACGACGTACGGGGTGGCGCCCACGAAGTCGCTCGGGACCTCGTCGGTGACCAGGTACCAGACCAGGACGCCCGCGGCGACCAGGAGGCTGATGCCGCCCTGCCAGTGCGCCTTCTTGTACAGCTTCCAGCCGGCCATCGCCAGGAGCAGCACGAACAGCAGGAGCAGCAGCGCGTGGACGGTCTCGCCGCCGTTGCGCAGCTGGAGGGCGTCGGAGTAGCCGAAGAGGCCGGCGCCCATGGCGAGGCCGCCGGGCCGCCAGTTGCCGAAGATCATGGCGGCGAGACCGATGTAACCGCGGCCGCCGGTCTGGCCTTCGAGGTAGGTGTGCGAGGTGACCAGGGCCAGGAAGGCGCCACCGAGGCCGGCGAGGCCGCCGGAGACGGCCACGGCCATGTACTTGTACTTGTAGACGTTGACGCCGAGGGACTCCGCGGCGATCGGGTTCTCGCCGCAGGAGCGCAGGCGCAGGCCGAACGGGGTGCGCCAGAGCAGCCACCAGCTGCCGACGAACAGCAGGACCGCGATGACCGTCACCACGGACAGGTCGGTGACCAGGCCGCCGAGGATGCCGGCGATGTCGGAGATCAGGAACCAGTGGTGGTTCTCGATGGAGTGCAGTCCGCTGGACAGACCCGGCACGTCGAAGTTGGGCAGCGAGTCGACGGGCGGGGACTGCTTGGGGTTGCCGCCCTCCGCGGCGGCCTTGCCGTCCACGAAGAACAGCTTGGCGAGGTACTGCGTGGTACCGAGCGCGAGGAGGTTGATCGCGACACCGGAGACGATGTGGTCGACGCCGAAGGTGACGGTCGCGACCGCGTGCAGCAGACCGCCGATGACGCCGAAGCCGACACCGCACAGCAGGCCGAGCCAGGGGCTGGACTGCCAGCCGATCCAGCCGGCGCCGAAGGTGCCGAGGATCATCATGCCTTCGAGTCCGATGTTGACCACGCCGGAGCGCTCGGACCACAGACCGGCCAGACCGGCGAGGCCGATCGGCACGGCGAGGCTGAGGGCGGCGGAGACCTGGCCCTCGGAGGTGAGCTGGTCGGAGCCGGAGATGACGCGGACCGCGGCGACCAGCAGCAGCGCACCGGCGACGATCATCAGGATCTGGCCGAACGAGCGGCCCGACCGGGTGGCGGAGTCCGCCTTGGGAGCCGCGGGGGGCGGCGTCTCGGTCATCGTGGCAGTCATCACGCCACCTCCTGCTTCTGGGTCGGGGTGGCGGCCTGGGCGGCGAGCTCGGCGCCGACCCGCTGCTGCTGACGCTTGAGTCCGTAGCGTCGTACGACCTCGTAGGCGATGACGACGCACAGGACGATGACGCCCTGGATCACGCCGAGGATCTCCTTGTCGTAGCCCTCGAACTCCAGGTGGTTGGTGGTGCGCTCCAGGAAGCCCCAGAGCAGGGCGCCGAGCGCGATGCCGACCGGGTTGTTGCGGCCGAGCAGGGCGATGGCGATACCGGTGAAGCCGATGCCGACGGGGAAGTCGTTGCTGAACTGGTGGCTGTCGTTGAGCAGGGTCGGCATACCGATCAGGCCGGCCACCGCGCCCGAGATCACCATGCTGGTGGCGATCATCTTCTTCACCGAGACACCGCTCGCGGAGGCGGCGGACTCGGACTGGCCGACCGTGCGCAGGTCGAAGCCGAAGCGGGTGCGGCCGAGCACGAACCAGTACGCGATCCCGACGATCACGGCGATCACGATGAAGCCCCACAGCTCGCCCGCGGCGCCGGTGTCGATCTGGAAGAAGTACGACGACTCCGGCAGCGGCTTGGTGGAGACGACGGTGCCGCCGGCCTGGAGCTCGGCGAGCTTTCCGGGCTGGAGGAGGTAGGCGATGATCGCGGTGGCGATCGAGTTCAGCATGATCGTGGAGATGACCTCGCTGACCCCGCGGGTCACCTTGAGGACGCCCGCGATGGCCGCCCACAGGGCACCGGTGGCCATGGCGCACAGGATGATCAGCGGGATGGAGATCCAGCCCGGCGTGGTCAGCGCGCCACCGAGGACGGCGGCGAAGAACGCAGCGATGCGGTACTGGCCGTCGACGCCGATGTTGAACAGGTTCATCCGGAAGCCGATGGCCACCGAGACACCCGCCAGGTAGTACGTCGTCGCCTTGTTGAGGATGTAGACCTGGCTGTCGCTGGCGGTGCCGTAGGTCACCATGTCGCTGAAGGCGTCGAACGGGTTCTTGCCGGTGGCGAGGATCACCAGGGTGGTGACGACGAGCGCGGCGACGACCGCGAGCAGCGGGGCCGCGATGCCGAGGAGCAGCCGCTCCTTGTCGATGCGTTGGGTCAGCTTGTTCATCGGGCGTCGTCCTCGTCGTCCTCGGCGGAGACCGCTGCGGAGCCGCCCGTGGAGCCCTCTTCGTGCTCCAGGTGGCCGCTGGCCGCGCCGGTCATGGCGGAGCCCAGCTCCTCGGGGGTGATGGTGGCGGGGTCGGCGTCGGCGACCAGTCGGCCGCGGTACATCACCCGCAGGGTGTCGGACAGCCCGATGAGCTCGTCCAGGTCGGCGGAGATCAGCAGCACGGCCAGGCCCTCGCGGCGGGCCTCGCGGATGTGGTCCCAGATCGCGGCCTGCGCGCCGACGTCCACACCGCGGGTGGGGTGGGCGGCGATGAGCAGCTTGGGCGCGTGGCTCATCTCGCGGCCGACGATCAGCTTCTGCTGGTTGCCGCCGGACAGGGAGGCGGCGGTGACGTCGATGCCGGGGGTGCGGACGTCGTACGCCTGGATGATGCGCTCGGTGTCGGTGCGGGCGCCCTTGATGTCGAGGAGCTGGCCGCGGGAGTTGGGCTTCTCGGTGACATGGCCGAGGATGCGGTTCTCCCACAGGGGGGCCTCGAGGAGCAGGCCGTGGCGGTGGCGGTCCTCGGGGATGTAACCGACGCCGGCCTCGCGGCGCTGGCGGGTGGGGGTGTGGGAGATGTCGGTGCCGTCGAGGGTGACGGTGCCCGCGTCCGGGGTGCGGATGCCCATGATGGCCTCGACCAGCTCGGACTGGCCGTTGCCCTCCACGCCGGCGATCCCGAGGACCTCGCCCTTGTGGATGGTGAAGGAGATGTCGTCGAGGATGATCCGCTCGACGCCGTCGAGGTCGGTCTGGGCCAGGCGAAGGCCGTCCAGCTCGAGCAGCGCCACGTCGGTGACCGTGGACTCCTCGGTCTCCGGGGTGGGCAGTTCGCTGCCGACCATCAGCTCGGCGAGCTGCTTGGAGGTGGTGCCGGCGGGCTCGACGGTGCCGACGGTGGTGCCGCGGCGGATGACGGTGATCTCGTCGGCCACCGACAGGACCTCGCCGAGCTTGTGCGAGATGAAGATGACGGTGAGGCCCTCGGCCTTGAGCTCGCGCAGGTTGTCGAAGAGGGCGTCGACCTCCTGGGGCACGAGGACGGCGGTGGGCTCGTCGAGGATGAGGGTCTTGGCGCCGCGGTAGAGGACCTTGAGGATCTCCACGCGCTGGCGGTCGGCGACGCCGAGCTCCTCCAGGAGGACGTCGGGGCGGACGTTCAGGCTGTACGCGTCGGAGATCTCGCGGATCTTCGCGCGGGCCTTGGCGCCGATGCCGAAGAGCTTCTCCGCCCCCAGGACGACGTTCTCCAGGACGGTGAGGTTGTCGGCGAGCATGAAGTGCTGGTGCACCATGCCGATGCCGCGGCCGATGGCGTCGGCGGGGGTGTGGAAGGTGACCGTCTCGCCGTTGACCGTGATGGTGCCCTCGTCCGGCTGCTGCATGCCGTAGAGGATCTTCATCAGGGTGGACTTGCCGGCACCGTTCTCACCGCACAGGGCGTGCACGGTGCCCGTGCGGACGGTGATGTCGATGTCCTTGTTGGCGACGACGCCTGGGAATCGCTTGGTGATGCCGCGCAGTTCGACGGCAGCGGGAGGGCTGGACGCGTTGATGGCGCACTCTCCTCGGGGAAAGGGGCTGCGTAGGGGAGGGCAGGCGTCGGCGACGCTAGCGCGGCAACTCCGCGCTACACGCGTAGAGTTGACACATTGTTATGGCTCGACGAGGGGGTCTGTCGAGGCCCCCTCGCCGAGCCCGGGTTCCGGCGGGAACCGTCAGGTCAGCTGGTCTTGACCGTGATGGTGCCGTCGACGATCTTCTTCTTCGCGGCGTCCAGCTTGGGCTGGATGTCGTCGATGAAGCCACCGCTGGTGGAGAGGCTGACACCGCCCTTGGCGAGGGAGTAGATCTGGTTGCCGGTCAGCGGCTTGCCCTCGTGGACGGACTTGATGAAGTCGTAGACGCCGACGTCGACGTTCTTGACCATCGAGGTCAGGATCGAGTTCTTGAACTTGCTCAGACCCGGGATGTTGTACTGGTCCGAGTCCACGCCGATGGCCCAGGCGCCCTTGACGCCGGAGACGGCCTCGATCGAGCCGTTGCCGGAGGAGCCGGCCGCGGCGTAGATCACGTCGACGCCATTGTCCAGCATGCCGGACGCGGCCTCCTTGCCCTTGGCGGGGTCGGCGAAGCCGGAGAAGTCCGAGCCGTGGGTCAGGTACTGGACGTCGACCTTGACCTTGGGGTTGGTGTCCTTGACGCCCTGGGCGTAGCCCGCCTCGAACTTCTTGATCAGCGGGGTGTCCACGCCGCCGATGAAGCCGACGTGGTCCTTCTTGGTCTTCAGCGCCGCGGCGACACCGGCCAGGTAGGAACCCTGCTCCTCGGTGAAGGTGATGCTGTCGACGTTCTTGGCCTTCGCGACCGCGTCGATGAGGCCGAAGTTGACCTTCGGGTACTTGGCGGCGACCTTGTCGACCGAGGTGGCGTAGGAGAAGCCGACGGCGACGATCGGGTTGTAGCCCGCGTCCGCGAGGTCGGTCAGGCGCTGCTCCCGGTCGGCCTCCGTGTCGGAGCTCTTGGCGGTCAGCTCCTTGAGGGAGCCGCCGAACTCCTTCGCGGCCTTGTCGGCACCGCGCGCGGCGGAGTCGTTGAAGGAGCGGTCACCACGACCGCCGACGTCGTAGGCGAGACCGATCTTGATGCCGCCCTTGCCGCCGCCAGACGACGAGGAGGACGAGCTGTCGTTCTCGGAGGAGGTGCTGCCACACGCGGTGGCAGTCAGTGCGAGAGCTGCGGTCGCGATACACGCAGCGGAAAGCTTGGCTACCCGGCGCACGGGAGGCTCCTTCACCTGACCTGAGCGCCTTGTCGGCGCTTCATGTGAGCACCATGCCAGTGCTCGGGCCTGGACGCCCCTGCGGCGTCGGCTTCGCGGCATCGTAACGCGCGTAGATGTCGGAAACAGACCTCTTCCGAAGCCGTTATCGATTCGAGGCAAACAGGGTCTGAACTGAGGGTCTTCGGCCTTCGCACACCTGGATTGCGAAGAGTGCACGATTGGCTTACGAGCATGTTGCGCCGGGCGGCGGAACGGCCCCCGAGGGGGCCGTTCGTCTTCGTGGCAGCGGGATCAGAGGGCGGCGTCGAGCAGGGCGGGCCGTTGCCCGGCCAGTGGGCCGGGTCAGCTCGCGGCGTCGAGCAGGGCCGCCGCCGTGAACATTTCCACGCCCACGGTGATCGCGGACTCGTCGGCGTCGAAGTCGCCCTGGTGGAGGTCGCGCACGGTCCGCTCCCCCGGTGTCCGCACGCCGAGGCGGGCCATGGCGCCCGGCACCTGCTGGAGGTACCAGGAGAAGTCCTCGCCGCCCAGGCTCTGCTCGGTGCTCTCGACGGAGTCGGCTCCGCACCGGGCGGTCATGGCCGCACGGATCAGCCCGGTCACCTCGGCGTCGTTGACGACGGGCGGAACACCGCGCACGTAGTTGATCTCGGACTTGGCCCCGTGCAGATTGGCGACCTCGTCGATCGCGGCCACGACGACGTCCGGGGCCTGCCGCCAGGTGTCCAGGTCCAGGCAGCGCACGGTCCCGGAGAGCTCGGCGTGCTGCGGGATGACGTTCGGGGCGTGCCCGGACTCGATCCGCCCCCAGGTCACGGCGAGCCCGGCCCGGGTGTCGACGCGCCGGCCGACGATCGCGGGCACGTCGGTGACGACGCGGGCGGCGGCGGTGACGAGGTCGGTGGTGAGGTGCGGCCGGGCGGTGTGCCCACCGGGGCCGTTCAGCGCGATCTCCAGCCGGTCGCAGGCGGAGGTGATGGCACCGGTCCGCAGCCCGATCTTCCCGGCGTCGACGCGGGGGTCGCAGTGCACGGCGATGATCTTCCCGACGCCTTCCAGCACCCCGCAGTCGATGGCGTCGGCGGCGCCGCCGGGCAGCACTTCCTCGGCGGGCTGGAAGAGCAGCCGTACGGGCCGGGGCAGCAGCCCCTTCTTGTCCAGCTCGGCGAGGACGAGACCGGCGCCCAGCACGACGGTCGTATGAACGTCATGCCCACAGGCGTGCGCGCGGTCCGGCACCGTCGACCGGTACGAGCACTCGGTCTTTGTGTCCGGGATCGGCAGGCCGTCGATGTCGGCACGCAGCGCGAGCATGGGCCGCTGCCCGTCCCACTCGCCGATGTCACAGACGAGTCCGGTCCCCATGGCGAGCACGCGGGGCTTCAGCCGGGCCCGCTCCAGCCGCTCCTTGATCGCCGCGGTGGTGCGGAACTCCTGGTTGCCGAGCTCCGGGTGCATGTGCAGGTCACGACGGAAGTGGACGAGTTCGGCGTGCAGCGCGTCACTCAGCACGCCGGGAAGCACGGCTTCCCCGGGCAGATCGACCTCGGACTCCAGTGACATCAGTTGCTTCACCCTCTAAAGGGTAGGACGCCGGGGCGACCGACCGACCCGAGATCAACAAAACTTCAACCCTCACCGGGAAGAAAATTCGGCCGCACGACGCATGGATACATTTCGAGGTGGGTAGGAACCTCTTTTCCCACACATACCACGCTGCGCATACCCCCGGTGGTCCTGTTCATCTGTCGAAACGGGATCGGAACGGAGTGGGGGCGAGGCGGAGACGGCGTGCCGGAACGGTCACGACCGGATGTGGGGGGCGATGTCGCAGGTGAGGGGCGGGGTAAGTCTGGGGCCCGCGCACCGACGGCCGCCACTTATGGACTACGTCACTTCGGGCGGCGCCCAGCCCGGCCCTGACCGCTCGAACTGATTCACCTGCCCGGCTGAGCCTGCTCGCTCCATCCTCCACGGGACATCTGCCTCACAGTCCCTCTACCCCAGACCGCCACGACCCGCTCGCCACCAACCCGGCAGCCATAGACGCGACAAGCGACCGCGCACCCTGCACCCCGGCCCGCGCCTCCACACCCCGAGCGACAACCCGCCCGGACCCCCGCCCCTCCCGGCCGCCCGCTCGCTTCTCCCCCGTGCTGGAGTGAGCCGAGTCAAGGGTGGCCCGCAGGGCCATCGCCGAAGGCGACGCGCGAGCGCCCTTTACTCGGCTCACGGAGGCACGACACTGCCGAGGAAGCGGGCGGTCCGACGGCCACGTCTAGGCCGCGGACAGCTCGCACCACACGTACTTGCCCCGGTTGCCGTGCCTCGCCAACGGCTGCCACCCCCACAGATCCGCACAGGCCGCGACCAAGGCCAACCCCCTCCCCTCCTCCCCCAGCACCTTCAACTCACCCGGCGGCGGCGGAGGTTCGGGGTCCGCGTCCCACGCCCCGATCCGCAACACCCCCGCCGACCACCGCACCCGCAGCGCGGCCGGACCCTTCGTATGCCGTACGGCGTTCGAGACCAACTCCGCGCCGAGGAGCTCCGCGGTGTCCACGAGGCGGATCAGGCCGTGCATCGTCAGGACGAGACGGAGGGTTCTGCGGGCGACGGTGACTGCTCGGAGGTCGTTGGGGATGTACAGCGTGTACTCCCAGGGATCGTTCTCGGGCATGGGCCAACTCCAGTCCGGTGGTGGGATTTTGGGGCGGTGGCATCGCCGCAACCGTCACGGCAGGACGGATCGGTGCACTTCCGCAGAGTGTGCATCACATCACTGACAGTAGGGATTAACGTTTAGGTTCCGCAAGCCGATCCCGTAATCTGACTCCGAACGAGCCGCGCCTTCCGGCGCGTTGGAAGGAGCACGCGATGGCGCTCAGGCGCGACCCGACCGCACGTCAGTTGCGCCTGGCTGCCGAGCTGCGCAGGCTCCGCGAAGCGGCAGGGCTGACAAACCGGCAGGCCGCCAACCTGCTCGGAGTGAGTACTGCGCAGATCAGCCAAATCGAGTACGGCGTGGCCGGCGTGAGCGAGAAGCGTCTGCGTCGGATCGCGGCCAACTACACCTGCTCTGATACCGAGTTGATCGAAGCCCTCGTGACCATGGCCAATGACCGCACCCAGGGCTGGTGGGAGACGTACCGAGGGACCCTCCCCGCTGCCTACCTGGACCTGGCCGAACTGGATCACCACGCCACGTTCCGCCACGACGTGGCCGTCATCCATGTGCCAGGGCTCTTCCAGACAGAGGACTACGCCCGAGCCCTTTTCGCCTACATGAACCCGGAATTCCCGGCGAGCGAGGTGGAGTTGCGGGTGGAGCACCGGATGAAGCGGAAGGTCGTGATCGAAGGCCCTGCTCGGATGCCTTACGAGACCGTGATCCATGAGGCTGCCCTGCGCATCAACGTAGCCGGACGCGCCCCGATGCGAACCCAGTTGACTCGCATCCTGGAGATGTCCGAGGCCGGGCATGTCACCGTTCGGGTCATCCCCTTCGCTGTGGACGACTTCGCGGGCGCCGGAAGCGCCATGGTGCACCTGGGCGGGGCGGTTCCCCGCCTGGACACCGTGATCCGAGATGCCCCACACGGAACGGCGTTCCTGGACTCCGAGGCCCAACTGGAACACTTTCGAAAGCTCTTCCGTAGGGTGAAGGAGGGGGCGCTGACTCCGGAACAGTCGCGTGACCTCATCCACCAGCTGGCCAAGGAACTGTGAGGACCACCATGACCGCCCCCGCCCAGTGGAAGAAGTCGTCCTTCTCCGGCGGAGGCGAGGGCAACGACTGCGTGGAGATAGCCGACCTGCGCTCCCACATAGCCGTACGTGACTCCAAGGCCCCCACCAGGGCCACCCTCACCTTCCCGGCCGGGACCTTCACCGCCTTCCTCGACGCCCTGAAGTCCCCGCACCCGACCCCCCGATGACCGTCGGGGAAACTCCACCCGCCGCTCCGAGACGCCCCGCTAGGGTCGGCCCGTGACCGCCGAGACCCCCGACTTCATACGGGCCACCCGCACCGCGTACGACACGATTGCCGAGCCCTACACGGCGCAGTTCTCCGACTGGGCCGGTATCCCCACGCTGGACAGAGCGCAGATCACCGGCTTCGCGGAGTTGGTGAAGGAGCAGGGGAAGGGCCCGGTGGCCGACGTCGGCAGCGGCCCGGGACACGTGACCGCGGCGCTCCACGACCTCGGTGTCCCGGTCTTCGGCGTGGACGTCTCCCCGAGGATGGTGGAACTGGCCCGCCGAGCCCACCCGGACCTCCGCTTCCACGTGGGCTCGATGACATCGCTGGACCTGCCGGCGGAGACGCTCGGCGGCATCACGGCCCTCTACTCGATCATCCACGTCCCGGACGACCACCTCCCGACGGCCTTCGCGGAGTTCCACCGCGTCCTCGCCCCTGGCGCCCACGCCCTGATCGGCTTCCAGTACGAGCCCGGCGGCACCCACATGCACCTCGACGAACGCTTCGGCCACAAGATCTCCCTGGACTACTGGCTGCGCACGCCGGAGGCGGTGACCGAGCTCCTCGCCAAGGCAGGCCTTGAGGTGATCCTCCGCGTGCTCAGGGAGCCCCTTGGCGAGGAGAAGCTGTCCCGGGCGTATCTGGTGGCGAGGAAAGCGGCGTAGGACGGCTCCGACCTCTCCGGAAGGCGACGCCCCCGCTGCCATATCGGCCGGCTGACTTGCGGCTACAGCTCGATCGGACGATAGGCGAGAGCCTTGTCGACCGCCTCTTCGGCTGTCAGTTCGGGGGTGTTGTAGAAGATCACGTCTGTCACTCGCGGGTACAGGACGCTCGACTTCAACTCCTCTACGACTCGGTCTTCCTCCCCTTCGGGAAGGTCCGCGTCGATGAGGTGCTGAACTATGCGAACCAATTCATCACGCGACCGATGCACCAGCACACCCGCCTTCTGCCGAGCATGCTCAGCACCCGTTGGACGGCAAAGTCCGAGCGAGCTTGACCTTCGCGTCATCCCGGGAAATCTCCATCAGCGCTTCATGCGTATAGGATTCTATTTCCTGCACGAAGGGCGGAAGCCCAGGACGTCGCGAACAGAACGTGACATGAGCAGTGAGCAGATCATCATCGAGACCTCCCTCGGACAGGGAGACATATGCCAGAATCGGCCAAGGCCAGCCTGCCGGTACTGCCAGCAAAGCCGTGCAGGCATAGGAAAAGGTGCGATTTAGGAGCGGCCCGGACCTCTCGGGACCCGAGGACGGGAGGTCGTAGTCCATCATTCCGCGCCCGTTCACCGTGGCCTCGTATTGAACTACGTCCTCGAATCCGGATTGCGCGGCACCCGAGTAGTTCGAGTAAAGGGCAGCCAGAAGTTGCGCTCCATCTTGCTCGATCCAGCCACGCTGCACCACGGCACGGAACTGGTCCGGCACATGCTCCTCTCGCACATCCACTTCGAAACCTGCAAGCAGGTCGGCCATTTTGGCATTTACTCTCACGGACGCGTCTCTCCCAGCATGCGCAGCCCCTTGTCGATACCGGCCTTAAATCCGGGAATTTTTCCGACTTCTTTTTCTATCGAACGCGGAAGCCCGTCGAACTTACCGGTCTCGAAATTATACTGGTACTTCGCAGCGAGGTTGGCCTGATCCTGGAAGTGCATCTGTCCAGCGCGCTGACCGGGATTCGGGTTCTCGACATCGATGCGGTACTGACCGTGGTTCCACATCGTCTTACTGGTCACCTGAGTGCCGTTGGCGCCGATCATTCCGCTGGCGTTCGGGGCCGGAACCGGATCCGGATAGGGTTCCGTGATCCCGTATTCTTGCCGTTTGCCATTGGCACGCTGGCCGACGACATCAGGGTTGTACGGGTCGTTCTTGAAAGCTGGTTGTGAGGTGTGGCCCTCGGGCAGCCGCTGACAGGCCGCCAGCCCAAGGGGATCCACCCATCCGAAAGGGTTGGGGACGTATGTGGCTGGGTTGTCAGCGGGGATAAGACCGAGCGGGTCCGGGGTGAAGTAGCGGGCCGTCTCGGGGTCGTAATGGCGGAAATAGTTGTAGTGCAGCCCCGTTTCGGGGTCGAAGTACTGGCCTGGGAAACGCAGCGGGGTGTAGGCCGTGCTGTCCGTGGCCCAGGCGGTCGTGCCCCACAGGGTGCTTCTCCTGCGCCAGGCGATCTCGCCCTGTTCGTCGACGAGTTCCGTCGGGGTGCCGACCAAGTCCGTGACGATGGCGAAGAAGCGGGAGTCGATCTCGTGTTGTGGGGTCTCGGCGGTCGTGATGCGTTCCGTCTGGGACAGGGGGTGCAGGCCCTGGTGGTCCCAAGTCAGGGTGACGGGGTGAGGCGTGGACGGGGACCTCGTCGTCTGTTCGCAGAGAGTCGTGCCGTCCCACGTGAAGTCCACCTGTTCCTGGACCGATTCACCGTCCGGGGCCAGGCGCTGCTTCGCGATGCGGCGGCCCAGTGGGTCGTAGCGGTAGCGCCAGCGCGTGCCGTCCGGAGTCGTCACCGACGTCAGACGGTCCTCCGCGTCCCACTCGTAGCGCCACGTGTCCGGCTTGCGCGAGATGCGGGTCTTCTGGCGGAGGGTGACGCGGCCCGCCTCGTCGTGTTCGTAGCGTACGGAGCCGGCTCGGGTGATGCGGGTGCCTACGTACTCCCGGGTGCCGGTCGATTCGCTGCTTGGGTGGTCGGCGGGCCAGGAGGCGGAAGTCTGGTTGCCCGCCTCGTCGTACGCGTACCTCTCCGTCCAGTTCGTCGCATGGACCGCCGTCACCCGGCCCACCGCGTCCAGGTCGAAGTTGCGCCGACCGTTCAGGTCGTCGTCGATGGCCGTGAGGTTGCCGTCGGGGCGGTACGTGTACGTGCGGTGCTGGAGGCGGGTGCCGGCCTGCCCCACCAGGTCCTGTTTCGTCAGGCGGCCCAATGGGTCGAAGGACTGGGTCAGGGTCACCGACTCGCCTATGTGGCGGGTCAGTTCGCGGCCCGCCTCGTCGTGCGTGAAAGTGAGGGTGCGGCCCGACACCACCATGTCGGTGCGGTTGCCCGACGCGTCGTACGACCAGGCGGTGGTCGCACCCGTCGGAGTGCGTCGGCCGATGCGCCGCCCCAGGGCGTCGTAGGCGTAGGTGATCACACGACCGTTGACAGATTCCGCCAGGACGCGGCCCGCTTCGTCCCGGTGAAGGGTCAGCGTCGCGTCCGGGCCGGTCGCCTCGGTCAGGGCGCCCGTCAGGTCGTACGTGTACGTCGTGACCGCTCCGGCCGCGTCCTTGCGGAGCACCTGGCCGAGGACGTCCCGCGTGAAGTGGATCGAGTCGCCGGATGCCGTGGTGCTGGAGGTCAGTTGGCCTGCCGCGTCATGGGTGTACGTCAGCGTGCGGTCGTCGAAGTCCGTTTCCGAGATCAAGCGACCCGTCGCGTCGTAGGTGTAACTCCACGTCAGGCCCTGCGGGTTCACCACGTGTGTGAGGCGTAGTTCCGTGTCGTGGGTGAACTCGTGGCGGACGCCGTCCGGGCCCGTGCGGGCGGCGAGAAGGTCGAAGTGGGTGTACTCGTAACGGGAGACCGCGCCCGAGGCGTCCGTGTGGGCTGTGCAGTTGCCCTCTCCGTCGTACGTCCAGGATTCCGTAGTGCCGTCCGCGGCCGTACGGCGGGACAGGCGGCCCTCCACCGTCCATTCCAGAGCCGTCACCGCACCCGTGGGGTCCGTGATCCGCACCGGGCGGCCGAAGGCGTCACGTGCGTAGCGGGTCACGGCGCCCAGGGGGTCGGTGATCTCCAAGGGGAGGCCCGCCGCATCGCAGCGCACACGCGACACGTGGCCGAGGGCGTCGGTGACCGATGCCAGGTGGCCCCGGTCGTCGTACGTGAAGCGGGTCGTCGTGCCCGAGGCGTCCGTCACCGCCGTGCGGTTGCCGAACTCGTCGAACTGCTGCTCCACTCGTGTGCCGTCCACGCCGGTCACCGTGATCGGCAGGCCCTGGTCGTCGTAGGCGATGCTCGTGTAGCGGCCGTCCGGGCGGATCGCCAGGACCGTGCGGCCCGCCTCGTCGTACGCGTAGCTCGCCGTGCGGCCCAGCGGGTCGGTGACCGTGAGGGGGCGGTGGGCGCGGTCGTGGGTGGTGCGGGTCGTAAAGCCGTCCGGGGCTGTCACGGCGGCCACCTGCACGTCCCTGTTGATCTCGTAACGCGTGCTGTGGCCCAGGGAGTTGACTGCCGTGACGATCCGGTGACCGGTCGTCGGGTCCGGGTCGCCGTAGGTGTACGTGTAGCTCAGGTGGCCCGCCTCGCCACCCTGCGAGACGCAGCGATCCTCGTCGTCGTAGACGTAGTGGTACGAGGAGTTGTTCGTGTCCGTCCAGGCCGTGATGCGGCCGTTCGCGTCGTTGGTGAAGCGGGTGGGGAGGCCGGAGGACTTCGTCACCGCCGACAGGTGGCCCCCGGCGTCATAGCCGAAGCGGACCAGCTCGATGTCTTCGGACGAGGTCAAATGGAGGGACGTGATGCGGCCGCCCTCGGTCGTGATCCTCACGTGGTGGCCCGCCGAGTGCACGATCCCCGTCGGGGTGCCCTCGCCGTCGTACTCGAAGGTCAGCCACTGGCTGCCCGAACGGTCGATGACCTGGGAGAGCAGGGCGATGCCGTTGCCGTCGCCGCCCGGACCCGCGAAGTCCCAGACGCGGCCGGTGACAGGGTCAGTGACGGTGTAGTCGCCGTACTCGTCGACCGTCAGGGGGTGGCCCTCGCCCGCCAGGGGCAGGGTCGGGACTCCCGGCGCCGGGTGTGGGTACGCCAGCAACGAGCCGTCCTCGCGGACGAAGACGACTCCCTCGGCGTCGATCTCAAGGCGCTGGTCTGCCGTCGACGTCCAGCACGGGCCGAACCAGCGGCCCGCACGGTACGACGATTCGAACTGGCGGGAGAAGACCAGCGGTAGACGGGCGGGGAGCGACAGGTCCGTCTGAGGCAGGGACATGCGGCCGGTGGCCATGTCGATCGGGTCGCTGCCGAAGATCTTGCACTTGAGTTCCCGTGCGACGTCCATGAGGCCCCGGCGCGTGCCGTTGCGCGCCGTTCCGATGGCCACGTCCTTGGCCACCCCGCGCAGAGCATCCCGCGCAGCCGCCCGGCCCAGGCCGCCCGCGCCCTTCCCGCCGATCAGGTTCGACAGCAGGTATCCCGCCGAGTCCCCGGGGTCGCTCGACCACCCCGTCCCCAGGATCGACATCGGCAGGCGCTCGGGGTGGGCCGCCGTGCCCACCAGCCCCGCCAGCAGCAGCGAGGAGTTCTTCGACCACTCGCCGGGGTGGGTGAGGTTGTACGGGTCCAGCGGGTTCACCGTGCGGGCCAGCTTCAGGACGTCCGTGCCGCCCCGCAGCAAACCGCCCAGGACGTGGACCGAGTTGAGCTGGGTGCCCACGAAGAGGTCCGCCGCGTCCGCGCCCATGCGGTCGGTGAACTCCGGCTTCGGTGGGGCGGATTCCAGGGCCGCGGCCACCTTGCGGCGGGCCTGGTCGGCGGCCTCCGCGCGCTGGGCGCGGGCCCGGGTAAGGATCTCCTGCGCCTCCTCGCGGCCCGCCGTGCCCGGGTCGACGTACTCGCCCGGGTCGGTCGGCTTAGCCCCAGGGTCCTGGCCCGCCGACGCCTTCGCGTTGTACTGCTCGGCCGCCTGTGTGTACGCCTTCGCCTTGGCGTTGTACGCCTCCCGTGCCTTGCGGCTGGTCTCCTGCGCCTGGCGGTACGTCTCGATCGCCGCCCGCGCCTGCCCCTGCGCCCAGGTCACCGTCTCCGCATACGACTCCAACGCCCCCGCCGCCGCCGTACACGCGTCCGCCGCCGTAAGCCACTGCTTCGGCTGGACGTCGAACTTCGCGCGGAACGCGTCCGCCGCGCGGCCGCGCCACTCGCCCGGGTCGAGGGAGCGCATGCCCTGGCCGACGTTCTCGAAGGCCGCGGCGAACTTCCGCAGGTGACCAGCCCGTTCGCGGAGGGCCCCGGCGCTGCCGTGGATCAGTTCCCTCGGGTCGTCGGTCTCGCCCAGGGCGCGTTCCGCGACCGTGCCGCCCAGGCGGTTGTTGACGCTCTCGCCGAAGTCGCGGACCTTTTCCGCCGCTCCGTCCGCGTCCACGTCCGACAGCAGCCCGGCGGCCTTGCCCGTGCCCCAGTCGACCGCCTCGCCGACGCCCTTGTTCAGGCCCTCGGCCGCGCTCTCCAGACCGTCGCCGAAGTCGTCGACCAGGTCACCGAAGCCCATCAGTCCTCACCCTCGGCCGAGTCGGGCGGTCCGCCCCACTGCCAGTCCGTCCGCGGATCGAGGAACGCGTCCGGTGTCACCGTCGAGGTCGACACGTCCTCCGCCGCCTGCGACCAGGCCGCCTTGACCTCGTCCTGGCCGGACGTGAACGACTCCGCGCTGTAGTCCGCGTTCGCCACCTGGGAGAGGGGGTTGTCCTTCAGCGTGTCCGACCAGGAACGTGCCTTCACCTCGTCGGGAGTCAGATACGGGTTGCCCGTGCCGGCCGTCCACACCGTCTTCAGCGTGTCCGACACGTACTGCTCCTGCTCGTGGTAGATCCCCGCCGACAAGCCCAAGCGGCCCGCGAACTCGTTCGCGTCCTGCATCAGGGAGCGCACGCCCCAGCCCCAGCGGTCGCAGAAGTCCCCGAAGACCTGCTGGAGGCCGTCGTCCCCGACCTCCAGGCCCGTCATCGAGAGGTCGCCGAAGCCGCGGCCCAGATTCGCCTCGAGGTCGAAGCCGAACTCCTTCAGCTCCGCCATCGCCTGGTTGATGCCACGGGTGATCCGTTCCATCGCCTCCGGATCGACCTGGTAGCCGTCGCTCACGCCGCACCGGCTCCTTCCGGAGCGCGGTCCACGGCCACCCTGTCCGGCACGATCCCCGTGACCGGCGGCAGCACGAAGCCCGCCTCGCTGCCCGCGTCCACCGCGATCCCCGACGGGCCTCCCGCCCTCGGGACCACCTGGTCCAGCAGACGCGCGCCGTACACCGGCACCCAGGCGGGCACATCCTCGCCTCTCGCCTCGGCGAACCGTTCCAGGGCGGTGACGTCCGTGAACGCAAACAGCCAGCGGATGCCGCCCACCTCCGCCGACAGCAGCGCGCCGTCGGCCACCGGCACCAGGAGCTCCCTGCGTCGGAACTCCCCCACGGCCTCCCGCGGTTCGTCCACTCCAGCCACCCCCCGTCGCATCCTCCATCGAAGATCGCACAAGCGAACGACGATGCTAGACGATCCGACTGAGAGCCGCCCTCGGTGTTTCAGACAACCGGTGCCGGCTCAGACGACCGGTGCCGGTTTAAACGACCCGCGCCGGTTCAGACGACCGGTGCCGGTTCAGACGACCGGTGCCACCGACACCGCCGACAGCCGGTGGACGTCCTTCGCCGAGCCCGTGACCCCCGACAGGAATCCCTGTGCCCGGGGGGACGCCGTCTCCGTCAGCCAGTCCGGGTCGATGTCGCAGACCGAGACGCGGACCTCCGTGCCGGCCAGGGCGAGGGGCAGAGTGTGGACGACCGTGGACGGGAAGCTGAGGATCGTACGGCCGATGGGGCCCCGGCGGGCGATCAGTTCGAGGGGGAGGTCGGGGCGGACGATCTCCAGGCCCGTCTCCACGGCCAGCCGGTGGAGTTTGTCGGTCGCCTCGCGGCGGTGGGCGAAGTACCGGGTGGCGCCGTGGGTCTTGGCGAGGCCGGTCACCGCCTCCAGGTAGCGGTCGGCGTCCACGACGCCCGTCTCGACGAGTGACGTGCCCACCATGTCCGCGCCCTTGGTGATGCGGGGCGGGCCGAAGCGGGCGCGGGTCCAGGCGAAGGAGTTGACCGACACGGTCACTCCCGCCGGCGTCTCCGTCATCGGCATCGAGGAGAAGATCTCGACTCCCCTGCCCTCCCCCGGCGTCAGGCGCTTGCGGGCCGCCGCCGAGATCGGGGCGAAGGCCAGGTCGCGGGGGCTCGGGCGGCCGCCCTTGCGGTGCCAGCGCACCAGGCGTTCACCGCGGGCCAGTTGGGCGACGAACTCCATCGTCGCCGTGCCGTCGTCGACGACGACCAGGTCGGGGGCGCGGGTGATGGTCAGGAGGAGTTGTACGTAACGGGAGAACGGGTCGCCCAGGACGACACGGTCGGCCCTGCGGAGCATGCCCGCCAGGCCGCCGATGGTCTGGAAGGGGGCCCCGGGACCGCCCCTCGCCTCTTCCCAGCGGACCTCGTGGGCCTCCTCGCGGGCGAGTTCGGCCATGCGGCGCAGCTGGCCGCGGGTCATGGGGTCGATCGGGGACAGCACGACGAGGGTGAGCTCGGCGCCGGGCGCGTGGGCGTGCGCCCACTCCAGCACGTTCAGGAGCTGTACCGGGCTCTCGACGAACGCGAGGGTGCGGGGGCCGGTGTTCCCGGCGCGGGGGCTCATCGACGTACGACCGTCCCGTCGTAAGGCGCTCATGTGGGGCGCGTAAGCAGGAGAGGCGCCGGGTCCTCAGGCGAACGACACCTGAGGACCCGGCACTTGGCGGATCAGACCGAGACCGGCTCGCCGGCCGCCGCGGCGATCTCCGCCTCGGCGACGACGCCCGACACGCGGCGCAGCTTCTTCATCGGGCCGAGCTCGGAGTCGTAGACCTTCTTGACGCCGTCGCCCAGGGAGGCCTCGATGGTGCGGATGTCGCGCACCAGGCGCTGAAGGCCCTGCGGCTCGACCGAGGCGGCCTGGTCGGAGCCCCACATCGCGCGGTCCAGGGTGATGTGGCGCTCGACGAAGGTCGCGCCGAGGGCGACCGCGGCGAGGGTGGTCTGGAGGCCCGTCTCGTGGCCGGAGTAGCCGATCGGGACGTTGGGGTACTCCTCCTGGAGCGTGTTGATCACACGCAGGTTGAGCTCCTCGGCCTTGGCCGGGTAGGTCGAAGTGGCGTGGCAGAGAAGGATGTTGTCCGAGCCGAGGACCTCGACCGCGTGGCGGATCTGCTTCGGCGTCGACATGCCGGAGGAGAGGATGATCGTACGGCCGGTGGCGCGCAGGGCGCGGAGCAGCTCGTCGTCGGTCAGGGAGGCGGAGGCCACCTTGTGGGCCGGGACGTCGAACTTCTCCAGGAAGGCGACGGCCTCGGTGTCCCACGGGGAGGCGAACCAGGCGATCCCCTTCTCCTTGCAGTACTCGTCGATCTGGCGGTACTCGTCCTCACCGAACTCCACGCGGTGGCGGTAGTCGATGTACGTCATCCGGCCCCAGGGGGTGTCGCGCTCGATGTCCCACTGGTCGCGCGGGGTGCAGATCTCGGGGGTGCGCTTCTGGAACTTCACGGCGTCGCAGCCGGCCTCGGCGGCCACGTCGATGAGCTTGAAGGCGTTCTCCAGCTCACCGTTGTGGTTGATGCCGATCTCGCCGCAGATGTAGACGGGCTGGCCGGGACCTGCGATGCGCTCGGTGCCGAAGGTGCGCAGACGGGAGTTGACAGACATGGCGGGTGATTTCCTTACTTGGTGAGGGAGTCGAGAGAGGGGCCGAGGATCCAGCTGGCGATCTCTCGGATCGCGCCGTCGCCACCGGGGACGGTGGTGACCGCACGGGCGGCGCCGCGTACCACGTCGTGGGCGCTCGCGACCGCCACGGGCCAGCCCACGAGGGCGAAGCACGGGAGGTCGTTGACGTCGTTGCCGACGTAGAGCACGCGCTCGGGCGCGATGCCCTGCTCCTCGCACCACTGCTTGAGGGCGAGGTCCTTCCGGTCGATGCCGTGCAGCACGGGGATCTTGAGCTTCCGTGCGCGGGCGGCGACGACCGGGTTCTGCTCCGTGGAGAGGATCAGCATCTCCAGGCCCGACTTGCGCAGGGCGGCGATGCCGAGTCCGTCGCCGCGGTGCACGGAGACGAACTCCTTTCCATCGGCGTCGATCAGCACCCTGTCGTCGGTCTGGGTGCCGTCGAAGTCCAGGACGACCGCGTCGACGTCCTCGAAGGACGGGAGCGCGCCGGGGCGGTCCGCGTCGAAGAGGGGGGCCAGCGCGCGGGCGCGGGCCAGGTCGTGCGGGTCGTCGATCTCCAGCACGCGCGCGGGGTCGGTGCGCACGAGTTCGGTGCGGCCGAAGAAGCGGTGCTGGTGCTTGCGGAAGCCGGGCGCGTCCATGGCGTAGGCGGCGCCGGTCTCCAGGAGGTCCTGGGGGCGGTCCTGGCGGCGGGGGCGGAAGGACTTGTCGTGGTTGACGCCGTAGCCGCCGCCGACGGCCGCCTCGGTCTCGGTGACGGTGCCGGCGGTGGCCTCCGTGTCGGCGTCGCGCCAGATGAAGCCGTGGAAGGGGGCGACGGTGACGGCCGTGTCGGCGCCGTTCTCGACGATCGCGGAGGCCACGCCGTCGATGTCCTCGCGGACGATGAAGGGGCTGGTGCACTGCACGAACACGACCACGTCGACGGCGGAGCCGTGCAGGGCCTCGTGGGCGTCCATGGCGTGCAGGACGGCGGCCTCGGAGGTGGCGGTGTCCCCGGCGATGGCGGCGGGGCGCAGCACGACCTCGGCGCCGGCCGAGCGGGCGGCGGCGGCGATGGCCTGGTCGTCGGTGGAGACGACCACGTCGGTCACCAGGCGGGTGGCACGGCACTCGCGCACCGCCCGGGCCACCAGCGGGACGCCGCCGACGGAGGCGAGGTTCTTCGCGGGCACGCCCTTGGAGCCGCCACGCGCGGGGATCACGGCGAGCACCCGGCGCACGGAGCCACTCCGGCTCGTCTGCGGGTTGGACATGGGGTCTGCTCCTCGGAAAGAGGCGTGGGAGGGGGTCGCGGCGTCTGCGGAAAGGCCCAGGGACGTGCTGGCGGCGTGTCGGGCGGGGCCGCCGAAGGAGTCGCCGTAGGACGTGTTCGCGGCTCCCCGGAACGGCCCGTGGAAGGTGTTCGCCGCGTCGCGGAAGGCGTTCACAGCTCCCCCATCCGCCGGATGACCGGAGCCACCCGCTGCACCCCGTGCCGGTACGCGCCGCGGGCCGCGCGGCGGACGATCTGCCGTACCGGGCCGGGGTCCTTGTCGGCGGCGGGGGCGCCCGGCAGCGGTGTGCCGTCGGGGCCGAGGTGGTGGCGGGCGAGGATGCCGGGCAGGTAGCCGGGGGCCGTGACGGGTGTGTAGTACGGGGTCAGCGGGGGCAGTTCGGGCGAGGCCAGCAGCTTGGTGATGCGCTCGCGGGCCGCGTCGAAGGCGTGCGCGTACGTGCCGTCGGCGACGACGCCCTGCCGGGCCACCCACTCCTCGTCGGGCACCGGCCGGTGTCCCGCGTCGAGCTGGTCCCAGGAGGCGAGGCAGCCGGAGCCCACGAAGTGGTGGTTGCCGAGCACCTCGCGCACGCCGAGGTCGGTCAGGACGACCGTCGGGATACGGCGGTGCAGGGACTCCAGGGCGGCGGTGGAGCTGATGGTGACCAGCAGGTCGGTGTGGTCGAGGACTTGGCCCATGTTCCCGTACACGAGACGGAAGTTGGCCGGCGGATCGAGCCGCTGGACCAGCTTCTGGTACGGCAACTCCTCGATGTGGGTGGTGTGTTCGCCCGGCCTGGAGCGGAGCTTGAGCAGCACCTCGCGCTCGGGGTGCAGCCGGGCGTGCCGGACCAGCCGCTCCAGCAGGTAGGTGCGGTCCCTGCGGTTGTCGGGCACCGAGGGCTGGACCGCGAACACCACGGTGTACGGGGAGTGTTCGCCTTCGTAGGCCGTCCCGCCGAGGAACGGCAGCGCCACCTCGGTCACCGCGGAGGCGTCGGCGCCCACCCCCTCGTACACCGCGCGGAAACGCTCGGCGTCCTGGCGGGAGTTGGCGAGGACGAGGTCGGCTCCGTGCCGCAGGAGCAGGCCGTCGGCGAGCTTCTCGTAGACGACTCCGACGTACCCGGTGACGACGACGGGCCGCCTCTCAGAACCGGACTGCTTCTCAGAACCGGACTGCCTCTCAGAACCGGGCCGCCCCTCAGAACCGGCCCCCTTCCCCAGGCCGTCCCAGACCCGCGCGAGGCCGTGCAGCATCGCCTGGACGCCGCCGCCGACCAGGGCCAGCACCACGATGTCGTACGACGTCTCGGCCATGGCGCGCAGGAACTCGACGGCGGTGACCTCCCGCAGCGAGTCCGCCCGCACGCCCACTTCGTCGAGCTGGCGCGGGGTGGGGGTGGCCCGGCCGCGCAGCAGGAATCCGTCCAGCGTGAAGCCGACTTGCGCCCCGCCTCGCGGGGCGGCTTCCATGGACGGACCGGGGGCGATGCGGTCGGCGGTCAGCGCACCCCATTTCCAGCGGGTGTCGGAGTCCGCGAGGACGGCGATTCGGAGGGACTTCGGAGAACTTGGCGGCACGAGGAAGACGCTAGGAAGCAATTCCAAGGTCCGGCCCAACCGCGAATCAACGAAAAGTTAACAACACCCCACCGAGAGCCGAACTGGCCCGCCGGAGCCCGGGAAGTACACGGGATGCACCGATCCGACACATCGAGTTCACCCGAAGTACCCTTTCCGTAAAGTTCAGCTGCCGGACCGCCTTCTAGCGTTTCTCGGGTGCCTAAGCTCTCCGTCATCGTGCCGTTCTACAACGTGCAGCAATACGCCCCGGACACTCTCCGAAGTCTGCGTCTGAATGCCCGCCAGGATTTCGAGTTCGTGCTGGTGAACGACAAATCCAAGGACGAAACCCCGGCCATTCTCGACCGCGCGGCCGAGGAGCTCTCGGACGTCGCCCAGGTGCAGGTGCTGCACCACGAGACGAACGGCGGGCTCGCCACCGCGCGCAACACCGGCCTGGACGCGGCCCGGGGCGAGTACCTGACCTTCCTGGACGGTGACGACTGGCTCGCGCCGGGTTACCTCACCGAACTGGTCACCGCCATCGAGGAGTTGGGCTGCGACTTCGTCCGCACCGACCATGTGCAGACGGTGGCGCGCGCCCGGACCGTGCACCGGGTGCCGATAGGACGGCGGAACGAGGTGCTGAACCCGCGGGAGGCGATCCTGCCCGCCGACCGCTCGACCTCGGTGGACTACGCGTACGCGTGGGCCGGTGCCTACCACCGCCGGCTGCTCGACCGGGGTCTGCTGCACTTCACCGACGGGCTGCGCACGGCCGAGGACCGGCCGTGGATCTGGAAGCTGCACCGCGAGGCGGAGTCGTTCGCCGTGCTGAGCCTGCTCGGCGTGTTCTACCGGCGCGGGGTGGCCTCCTCCCTCACCCAGATCGGCGACGCCCGCCAGCTCGACTTCATCCGCGCCTTCGACCAGGTCATCGAGGAGACGGCGGCGGACCCGGACGCCGACCGGCTGCTGCCGAAGGCGGTGCGCACCTACTGCGCGATCATCGCCCACCATCTCTCCGACGAGTCCAAGTGGGAACCCTCCGTGGCCCGGCAGCTGCGGACCCTGAGCGCGGCGGCCGTCAAGCGGATGCCGCAGGACATGCTCGGTGACGTGCTCGACACCATGGACCTGGACCGCTCCGCCAAGCTGCGGCGGCTGCGGCGGCGGGTCACCTCAGCGAAGGCGGCCGCGTGATGCCCACGACCAGCTCCCGCACCAGCCCCGGTACGGCCCGGATCTCCCGCACCAGCCCCGGTACCACCCAGATCTTCTGCGCCTCGACGCTCTACGGCGCCGTCACCCTGGCCGCCGCGATCGACTCGGACCTCTTCGACGAGGCCGAGCGGCGGGTGCTGCTGGTGTTCAACAACACCGCGACACCGGAGATCTCGACACCGCTGGACGAGATGCCGGGCTTCGCGCCGCTGCGGGACCACTTCGACGAGGTGCTGTCCTGGAACGAGGCCATCCGCCCCTTCCACCCGGGGTCCTGGGCTCCGCGCCCCGACGACATCCCCCTCTTCGAGCGCTATCTGCGTCTGCTGTGGGACCTCGGCGAGGACCGGGTCGAACTGGTCCTGGAGTCCATCCAGGTCGCCCCGGCCCTCACCGTCGCGCAGATCTTCACCGGTGCCCCCGTCGACGTGTACGCGGACGGCCTGATGAGCTACGGCCCCACCCGCAACAAGCTCGACCCGCTGGTCGGCACCCGGGTGCGCCGCCTGCTGCACCTGGACCTGATCGCGGGCCTCACGCCGATGCTGCTGACCGAGTTCGACGTGCCGCCGGTCGTGGTGCCGACGTCCGCGTTCCTCAAGGCGATGGGTGAAGTCACCGCGTCTGTCGAGGAGTTGCCGCTGGTCCCGGACGAGACGGCCCTGCTGCTCGGGCAGTACCTCTCCGCGCTGGACATCCTCTCCCCCGAGGAGGAGGAGGACCTGCACGTACGGATGCTGAAGGGCGCGGCCGCCAAGGGGCACCGCTCGCTCGTCTTCAAGCCGCACCCGAGCGCACCGGCCCGCTTCAGCCGCGCCCTGGAGGCCGAGGCCGAGCGGCTGAGCGTCGAACTCACCGTCCTGGACGTGCCGGTGCTCGCCGAGGTGCTGTTCGAGAAGGCCCGGCCGGCGCTGGTCGTGGGCTGTTTCTCCACCGCGCTGTTCACGGCCTCGGCCCTCTACGACCTGCCGGCCGCGCGGATCGGTACCGAGCTGCTCCTCCAGCGGCTGACGCCGTACCAGAACAGCAACCGCGTCCCGGTGGTGCTGGCGGACGCGGTGCTGCCGGACCTGGAGGGGCGCCACGGCGAGGAGGCGCTGTCGGTGGACACGCTCAACGAGCTGATCCCCGCGCTGAGTTACACCCTTCAGCCGCAGATTTACCCGCCGCTGCGTCCGGTCGCGGAGCGCTATCTCTCGAAGCACTTCGGCCCGCGCACCCGCCGCTACTTCCGCAAGAAGCGGCTCACCGCGCTCGGTCTGCCCGGCGGCATTCCCGGACGGCTGGCCTTCCTGCCCCACAACGCGACCGCCCGCCGGGTGGTGCGCCGGGCACGGGCGCTGAAGAAGTCCGTGAAGCGGTAGGGGTTGCGCTGCGCGCGGTCGGGGTTGCTCCGCGAGCGGCCGAGGTTGCTCCGAGGGGCCGGGAACAGTGCGGGAATCCTGTCCGTCGCCCAGGTGAACCCTTGGAGAGAGCTGGGCGAAGAGCGATCTCGTCGAACAAAAGTACTCAAGCGTGGTGCCTAACCTGCTGGTGGACGCCACTTCTCCCTGCTAGGGGTTACCACCGTGACCGAGACGGTCGTGAGCACCACCCAGCCGCAGCCCGTCCCGGCCGCGCCCGTTCAGGTCGCCCCCGTGAAGCGCTCCGGGGGCCGCCTCCGGGCGCTGGACGGGCTGCGGCTGATCGCCGCGCTGATGGTGGCGCTGTACCACTACGGCGGACGCGGCGGCGAGGTCACGAAAGCCTGGGGCAGCTCGGCCGACCAGCAGTTCCCCACCCTGCACACGCCGTTCGCCTACGGCTGTCTCGGCGTCCAGATCTTCTTCGTCATCAGCGGCTTCGTGATCTGCATGAGCGGCTGGGGCCGCCCGCTGCGCTCGTTCTTCGCCTCCCGGGTGTCCCGGCTGATGCCGGCGTACTGGGCGGCCGTGCTCCTCGTGGCCGGGGTGTTCGCCCTGCCGTGGGTGGCCTACAGGACGGTCTCGCCGAGCGACGCACTGGTGAACCTGACGCTGCTCCAGCAGCCGCTGGGCGTGGACCGGGTGCTGGGCGTGGACTGGACGCTGTGGGCGGAGATCCGTTTCTACGCCCTGTTCGCGCTGGTGGTCGTCCTGCCGGGGGCGACCCGGCGCCGGGTCGTGATGTTCTGCGCCTGCTGGACGCTGGCGGCGGCGATCGCGCAGGGTGCGAGGATGCCGCTGCTGGACATGGTGCTGATGCCGGAGTACGCGCCGTTCTTCATCGGCGGGATGGGGCTCTACCTCATCCACCGCGATCGCAGGGACGCCACCGCGTGGGGCATCGTCGCCGTCAGCTTCCTGATCGGCCAGCACTACGCGGTGCGTGACCTGTGGAACGTCTCGGACCCGCACGCCTTCGCGCACCGGACGTCGTACGGCATCATCCTGGTCGTCGCCTTCGGCTTCCTGGCGGTCGCCGCGATCGCGCTGGGCTGGCTGGACCGGGCGAACTGGCGCTGGCTGACGGTGGCCGGGGCGCTGACGTACCCCTTCTACCTGGTGCACGAACACCTGGGCTGGGTGGTCATCCGCGTCCTGCACCGCACCCTGGGCCTCCCGTCATCGGCGACCTTCGCCCTGACGATCACCTCGATGCTGACCCTGGCCTGGCTCCTGACCCGCTTCGTCGAGGACCGCCTTACGCCACGGCTGCGCACGGCACTCAACAAGGTGCACTGAGCCGGGCGTCCGGGGGCCGGGCGCGCAGACAAGGCGTGCGGAGCTGTTCATCCGGCGTTCGCTTCTCCGCCCGCGGGGCCGTTGCCGACTGAGCAGACTGGTCTCATGGGCGACGCACAGCAGACGCACACGTATCCCGGTGAACTCCGTGACGTACCCGGGTGGTTCCCGCCGCTCGACCAGACGCTGTTCAACTGGTTCCTGGAACGCCAGGAGGAACCGGGTGACCTGCTGGAACTGGGCGTGTACATGGGCAAGAGCGCGATCCTGCTGGGTCGGCATCTGCGGGACGGCGAACGGTTCACGGTGTGTGATCTGTTCGGGGGCGAGGCACCGGACGGCGCCAACCGCGCGGAGGCGACGAAGTCGTACGCCTCCCTCACCCGGCAGGCCTTCGAGCGGAACTACCTCTCCTTTCACGACGTCCTGCCGAAGGTGATCGAGGGCCCCACCTCGGTCGTCCCCGGCGAAGTGGCTCCGGGCACCTGCCGGTTCGTGCACATCGACGCCTCGCACCTCTACGAGCACGTGCACGGCGACATCGGTGCCGCCCGCGAGATCCTGCGCCCGGAGGGGATCGTCGTCCTGGACGACTTCCGCTCCGAGCACACCCCGGGCGTCTCGGTCGCCGTGTGGGAGGCGGTGCTGAACCGCGGTCTGCGACCGGTCTGCCTCAGCACCCAGAAGCTGTACGCCACCTGGGGTGATCCGGAGCCGGTCCAGGAGGAGCTGCTGGCGATGCTGCGCGGGCGGACCGACGTCGGCCTGAGTGTGCAGGAGGCCGCCGGTCACCGGCTGGTGCGGGCGCGGGCCCAGAAGATGCAGCCGCCCCCGTTCCCGCACTCCCGTCACTACGTGGCACCCGCGGGCACCCCCGAAGCCGCCCCGAGGCCCCGGCGCTCTCCGGCCCGCCGCATCGCCGTGGACCTGCTGCCGCCCGTGGTCACTCGCGCGGTGCGGAAGGCGCTGGCCCGGTAGCCCCGTACCGCCCCTCGATCCCCGCCAGCACCAGCGCCAGCCCCTCCTCGTAATGCTGGTCGAAGTCCTGGAAGATCTCCGCGCCCGCCGCGGCCGACAGGGGGAAGTCGGCCATCAGGCGGGCGCGTTCGGCCACGTCGAAACCTTCTCGGCGTTCGCCCGGCATGGGCTCCACGCCCTGTTCCTCGATGACGAAACCGAGCGTGTAGAGGTACGACGTCGAGGTGGCGCGGACCGCCTGGGCGAGGGTGAATCCGGCGGCCGTGAAGAGGGCCAGGGTCCCCTCCATCTGCTCGACGTGGACCAGGCCCGTGAAGCGTGAGCCGCTGTAGACCTTGGCGCCGTCGCGGTAGCCGAGCAGGGCGGTGCGCAGTCCGCGGTTGGCCTTGAGCAGCCGTTCCCGCCAGGTGTCGGACGGGTCGAGAGCGGTGCCCGCGACCATGCGCCGGTACATCTCCGTGGCCATCTCGTCGAGCAGGGCCTGCTTGTCCTTGAAGTGCCAGTACAGGGCGGGTGCCTTGACGTCGAGTTCCCTGGCGATGGCCCGCAGGGTGAGGCCGTCGAGGCCCACGTCGTTCAGGAGCTTCAGCGCGGTGCCGGCGACGCGTGCGCGGTCGAGGGGTGGGCGTTTCTCCGTACTCACGCTTGACAGCTTAACAGCGTTAAGGGCACGCTCGGAGGGAAGAGCACTTAACAGCGTTAAGGAGTGGTCATGAACACGGACGTACTGGTCGTCGGCGCCGGCCCCACCGGCCTCGCCCTCGGCATCGACCTCGCCCGGCGGGGCGTGGACGCGCTGGTCGTGGAGAAGGCGGACCGGCTGTTCCCGGGCTCGCGCGGCAAGGGCATCCAGCCGCGCACGATGGAGGTCTTCGACGACCTCGGCGTGCTCGACGCGATCCATGCCGTCGGCGGCACGTACCCGGTCGGGATGGTCTGGCAGGACGGCGAGCGGGTGGGCGAGCACCGGATGTTCGAGCCGGCCGAGGTCACGGACGACTCGCCGTACAACGCGCCCTGGATGGTGCCCCAGTGGCGCACGCAGGAAGTGCTGTTCGCGCGGCTCGTGGAGCTCGGCGGCCGGGTGTCCTTCGGACGGGAGGTCATCGGGTTCGAACAGGACGCCGACGGGGTGACCGTGCGCTTCGCGACCGGCCCCGAGATCCGCGCCCGCCATCTCGTCGCCGCCGACGGCGGCCGCTCGGTCGTCCGCAGGACACTCGGGATCGGCATGACCGGCGAGACCGTCGACCCCCACCCGATGCTCGTCGCGGACGTCCGCATCACGGGCCTGGACCGCGACAACTGGCACATCTTCCCGCCCCGCGATGACGGCTCCGCCTACCTCGCCATCTGCCCGCTGGCCGGCACGGACGACTTCCAGGTCGTGGCCCAGTTCCCGGAGGGCACCGACGTGGATCTGTCCCCCGACGCGATCCGCGAGGTCGTCGCGGCCCGCTCCCACCTCGCCCCCGAGTCCGTCACCGAGGTCCGCTGGGCCTCCGACTTCCGGCCCCGCGCGGCCCTCGCCGACGCCTTCCGCTCCGGCCGGGTCCTCCTCGCGGGCGACGCGGCCCACGTCCACTCCCCGGCGGGCGGGCAGGGCCTGAACACGAGCGTCCAGGACGCGTACAACCTGGGCTGGAAACTGGCAGCGGTCCTGCGGTCCGGGGCCCCGGCGGATCTCCTGGACACCTACGAGGAGGAGCGCCGGCCCGTCGCCGCCCACATGCTCGGCATCTCGACGGGCGTGCACCGCGGGGAGGTCCGCCGCGGGGACGCCACCCGGCAACTGAACCTGGGGTACCGGGAGTCGTCCCTGAGCGAGGAGACCCGTACGGCGGTGACCGGGCTCCGCGCGGGCGACCGCGCCCCCGACGGCAAGCTCGACGGCACCCGGCTCTTCGACGCGTTCCGGGGCCCGCACTGGACGCTGGTGGCCGTCGGGACCGAGGCGCCCGAACTGCCGGAAGCGGTGCGGGTGGTCACGGGCGAGGAGCAGCCGTCGTACGGCAAGGGGCTGTTCCTGGTCCGTCCCGACGGCTATGTGGGCTGGGCGGGCGAGGACACCGGCACGCTGACCGACTACGTCCGGCGGCTGGTCACGCGCTAGCCAGCGAGAGCTTCACCGCGAACCCCAGGAACAGCGCTCCCGCGGCGGACGTCGCCCCGGCCGACAGCAGCCGCCTGCGGCGGAAGGCCTCCGCCAGCTTCGTCCCGCTGAATATCAGCACGGTGAGGTACAGGAAACTGGCCACCTGGGCGAACGCCCCGAGCACCACGAAGGAGACGGCCGGATACGCGTAGGCCGGGTCCACGAACTGCACGAAGAAGGCGATGAAGAACAGGATCGCCTTGGGGTTGAAGAGGCTGATCACGAGGGCCTTGCGGTACGGCCGCTCGGCGGGGCCCTCGGCGGCGACCTCCGCGTCGGCCACCGGTGAGCGGCGACTCCGCCACATCCCCCACGCGGCCCGCAGCATCCCGACCGCGAGCCAGGTCAGATACCCGGCCCCGGCGTACTTCACGATCCCGAACAGCACGGCGTTGGCCTGGAGCAGCGAGGCCACCCCGGCCGCGGACAGTGTCATCAGCACGGTGTCCCCGCACCACACCCCGGCCGCGGCGGTGTACCCGGCCCGTACGCCCCGCCGCGCGGCGACGGAGACGACGTAGAGCGAGTTGGGCCCGGGCAGCAGCACGATCAGGACGAGGCCTGCCAGGTAGGTGGGGAGGTCGATGACACCGAACATGCAGACGAGTGTCGCATTCAGAACGCGTCGGAAGGAACGTACGTGCCCCACACCTCGCGCAGGGCGCCGCACACCTCGCCGACCGTCGCCCGGGCCCTGAGGGCGTTCTTCATGGGGTACAGCACGTTGTCCTCGCCCTCGGCGGCCTTCTTGAGGGCGGCCAGGGCGGCGTCCACGGCGGCGCCGTCGCGTTCGGCGCGGAGCCGGGCGAGGCGCTCGGTCTGCTGGGACTCGATCGCGGGGTCGACCCGGAGGGGCTCGTACGGCTCCTCCAGGTCGAGCTGGAAGCGGTTGACGCCGACCACGACCCGCTCGCCCGAGTCGGTCTCCTGCGCGATGCGGTACGCGTTCCGCTCGATCTCGTTCTTCTGGAAGCCGTGCTCGATGGCCGACACCGCGCCGCCGAGGTCCTCGACCTTCCGCATCAGGTCCAGCGCGGCCTCCTCCACGTCGTCGGTCATCCGCTCGACGACGTACGACCCGGCGAAGGGGTCGACCGTCGCGGTCACGTCCGTCTCGTGGGCCAGCACCTGCTGGGTGCGCAGGGCGAGGCGGGCGGACTTGTCCGTCGGCAGGGCGATCGCCTCGTCGAAGGAGTTGGTGTGCAGGGACTGGGTGCCGCCGAGGACGGCCGCGAGACCCTGCACCGCGACCCGGACGAGGTTCACCTCCGGCTGCTGGGCGGTCAGCTGGACGCCCGCGGTCTGGGTGTGGAAGCGCAGCATCAGCGACTTCGGGTTCTGCGCGCCGAACTCCTCCCGCATCACCCGCGCCCAGATCCGGCGGGCGGCACGGAACTTGGCCACCTCCTCCAGGAGCGTCGTACGGGCGACGAAGAAGAAGGACAGGCGGGGTGCGAAGTCGTCGACGTCCATGCCGGCCGCGACCGCCGTACGGACGTACTCGATGCCGTCGGCGAGGGTGAAGGCGATCTCCTGCGCGGGCGAGGCCCCCGCCTCCGCCATGTGGTAGCCGGAGATCGAGATCGTGTTCCACCGCGGGATCTCGGCCCCGCAGTACTTGAAGATGTCCGCGGTCAGACGCAGGGAGGGCTTCGGCGGGAAGATGTACGTGCCGCGCGCGATGTACTCCTTCAGCACGTCGTTCTGGATCGTGCCGGTGAGCCTGTCGGCCGGGACTCCCTGTTCCTCCGCGACCAGTTGGTACAGGAGCAGGAGGAGGGCGGCCGGGGCGTTGATCGTCATCGACGTCGACACCTCTCCCAGCGGGATCCCTCCGAACAGCACCCGCATGTCGTCGATCGAGTCGATGGCCACGCCCACCTTGCCGACCTCGCCGTGCGCGATCGGGGCGTCCGAGTCGTGGCCCATCTGGGTGGGCAGGTCGAAGGCGACCGACAGGCCCGTGGTGCCGTGGGCGATCAGCTGCCGGTAGCGGGCGTTGGACTCCACGGCCGTGCCGAAACCGGCGTACTGGCGCATGGTCCAGGGGCGGCCGGTGTACATCGACGGGTACACGCCCCGCGTGAAGGGGTACGCGCCCGGCGCACCGAGCTTCTCCGCGGGATCCCAGCCCTGAAGGGCCTCGGGACCGTAGACGGGTTGGATGGGCAGTCCGGACTCCGACTCACGCGTCATGCCCACCACCGTATTGCGGTGTCGCGGGGAGCGCCGCCGGGTGGTCGGCGACCGGGGGAAACGGGCCGGGCCGCTCATCGGGGGGCGACCGGGTCGTTCGTCGGGGGGCGACCGGGTCGTTCGTCGGCGGGCGAGTGGGTCGTTCGTCGGCGGGCGAGTGGGGGGAGACATCGAGGGGATGTCGGTGAGACGGCTGGGGGTCCGGATGCGTACTACGGGCATGGGGCGAGGGTTCGCGGCACTGCTGGTCCTGGCGATGGCCTGCGGCTGCACGGTGCAGGGCAGCGGTGAGGACGGCGACGGCGGGCGACATCTCCCCGTGCGGATCGAGGTGCCGAAGCGCAGTACCCCGCCGGCGCGGGACCCCGGCGCCGAGGCGACGCCGTCGGCACAGGACCCCAAACCCGGCACGACACCGCCGAGCACTTCCGCCGCGTCCGGCCCCGTGCTGTGGTCGCGCGGCGACACGGGGCCCGGCGTGCGGGAGCTCCAGGCCCGGCTGCGGCAGGTCGCCTGGCTCTACGACGGCCCGACGGGGTCGTACGACGATCTCACCGAGCGGGCGGTGAAGGGGTTCCAGGGCAAGCGCGGGCTGCCGAGGAC
Source organism: Streptomyces sp. NRRL B-3229 (assembly GCF_000719505.1). Taxonomy (NCBI): domain Bacteria; kingdom Bacillati; phylum Actinomycetota; class Actinomycetes; order Kitasatosporales; family Streptomycetaceae; genus Streptomyces; species Streptomyces sp. NRRL B-3229. Next base: position 71,599 of record NZ_JOGP01000006.1, read on the forward strand.
CGGGCGGACCGACACGGTCACCTGGAAGCGGCTGAAGGCCATGACCCACGAGCCGGGCAAGTGGGAGCTGTACCTGATGGGCGGGCAGCCGGCCGACGCCCCTGACCCGCGCTGTCTGACCGGGCGGGTGCTGTGCATCAGCAAGACGAGCCGGACCCTGCGCTGGATGATCGACGGCCGCACGCTGACGACCGTGTCGGTCCGTTTCGGCTCGGTGGGCACCCCGACCCGGGAGGGTGTGTTCCGCGTCTACTGGAAGTCACGCCACCACGTGTCGACGCTCTACGACTCCCCCATGCCGTACGCGATGTTCTTCAGCGGGGGCCAGGCGGTGCACTACTCGGCCGACTTCGCGGCCCATGGCTACGCGGGCGGCTCGCACGGCTGCGTCAACGTGCGGGACGAGGGGGCGATCGCGAGCCTGTTCGCCCAGGTGCGGAACGGCGACAAGGTCGTCGTTTACTGGTGAGCACTGAAGGTTAAGGGGCGCGGACGGGACCGGGGGAACGTGTCCCGCCCGCGCCAGGTGCACGAGCCGTAGGTACGGGGGGAACCCCGGCTCTGTGCGACGGCCGATGACCAGTCGGCTCACTCATTACTGCGCCACGGCGTCCGAAAACGTCACACCCACCGCGACGATGATTGCGGAGGGTGCGAAAGGTGCAGGTCAGCGGGCCGGGCAGGGTCAGAGCGCGCTGTACGACGGGCTCGGCTCCGGGTCCGGGCCGGGGCTCGGTGACATCGTTTCCCCGCTCGGGCCGGGCGTCGGGGAGAGGGAGGCGGGGTGGGTGGCGCCGCCGTGGGGTCCGGGGCGGTTGTCGTGGGGGGCCATGAACTGGCCGTTGTTCCGGCCGTCCTTGTCGCCCCGGTCGCCTTGCCCGTCGCCGTCGCCGTCGTGGTCGTGATCGCGGTCGTCGCGGCCCTTGCCGCCGCCCCGGCCACCCCCGTCCTTGTCGTCGTTCTTGCCGCCGTGCCCGCCCCGGCCGCCCTTGTGGTCGTCGGAGCCGGCGTGGGCGCCGCCCTCGGACAGGACGCCCTTGCAGAAGGTCCACACCCTCGGCGAGCCGCCCGCCGCACCCTCCAGCGAGCGCTTGCGGTTCGGGTTCAGTTCCTTGCCCTGGTGCAGGTCACGGCAGGACGAGAGAGCGGATCGCCAGTCGCCCTCGGGACGGACGCCGAGCCCCTGGGAGGCCGAGCCGTGGGCCGTGCCGGTGTCACCGCGGGCGGTGTCGCGCGAACCGGCCCCGCCGGACGGGGACCCCTCGGGCGAGGGCGAGACCTCGGGGGCCCGGGGCGAAGAGGACCCGAGCGGACGGGTCGGGGAGGCGTCCGCGGACACCGACGCACCGGGCTCCGGTTCGTCGTTGCCGGACGGCGCCAGGACTCCGGTTCCGGCCACGACCGCGGCTCCGCCCACCACGCCGGCGGCCAGGACGGCGGTCAGGCCGAAGTGCGCGGAGCGGCGCCGGCGGGGCGGCGCGGCCTTCGGACGGGGGGCACCGATGCGTACGAGACCGGCGTCGGCGGGGTCGGCGGGGTCGCCTCCGCCCTGGGGCCGGCTGAGCGCGGGAGGGCTCTCCCAGTCGTCCGCACGGTCCGCGCGCGCCTTGCGGAAGGCGGCCAACGCGGCCTCCTCGCCGGGCAGTTCGGTGCTGGTCGGCGGGGGTTCCGCGGTCAGTGCGGCGAGGGCCCGCGCGAGGAGTTCGGCCTGGTCGCGGGTGGTCTCGTCGACAGCTTCCAGTGACTCGCCGCGCAGCAACCGCTCCGCTGTCTCGAGGTCCAGCCACCTGTAGCTCTCGTCGGCCATCACATGTCCTTCTGCGTCCGTGGACGCATATGCGTCACAGTCGCGGACGTCACCGCACGGTCCTGCGGTTCTCGCTGGGGCGGCAGGGCATCGAGCGCGCCGGTGGATTCCGGATCCGCGTCGAGGAGTTCGGCGAGCCGTTTCAGACCCCGGTGCGCGGCGGTCCGTACGGCGCCCGGGCGCTTGCCCAGGGTCTCTGCGGCGGTCTTGGCGTCCAGGCCGACCACCACCCGCAGCACCACGGCCTCGGCCTGGTCCTGGGGCAGCCGGGCGATGAGCGAGAGGGTGGTGCCGGTGGCGAGCGCCTCGATGGCCTCGCCGGCGGTGTCCGACTCGGCCGGCTTGCCGGTCAGTTCTGTCTCGTCGCCGCCGATGGCGGGGCGGCGGCCGCGCATCCGTATGTGGTCCAGGGCGCGGTTGCGGGCTATCCGGGCGGCCCAGCCGCGGAAGCGGTCCGCGTCGCCGTCGAAGCGGTCCAGGTCACGGGCTATCTGAAGCCAGGCCTCGGAGGCCACGTCCTCGGCGTCCGGATCGCCGACCAGTGTCCGGACGTATCCGAGCAGCCGCGGGTGCACGGTGCGGTACACAGTACGGAACGCGGTCTCGTCCCCGTCCTGCGCCGCAAGCACCGCGGCAGTCAGCTCCGCGTCGTCCCCCAGCACCCGTGAGTCCTCAATACGTGGTCGCGATCGATGGTCGTCGCTTCGAGCCGTCGAGGGTGGTGGTGATCGTTCGAGAGTCACGTTTGATCATTCAACATCCGCGCCCGGCGCGAAAGGCACGTTACGACCTGAAACCGCTGCTCGTCCATGTCCGTACAAAAAGCAACGCCCTCGTGATCCGGGGCGGGGTGTGACACAAACCGCACCCGCGGCGCTGTAGAGAGTACGGGCCGCCGCGCGGCCCGTGCCGCGCGACGGCCGGGGCCTCTCCTGTGGGGGGTGGCGGCCTCGGCCGTCTCCGCGGTGCCGGGCGACCACGGGATCAGGTGCAGCAGACGCGCGTACACCGCGCGAGCGTCTCGGGTACGGCCGTCGTCCTGAAGGACTCGCACAGGAGTCGCACAGGAGTCGCACAGGAGTCGCTCACAGGATCAGCGCTTCCGGGACTGGTTCCCGTCCGTGTTCGACCCCTTGGACCCGTTCGAGCCGCTCGACCCGTTCGACCCGCTCGAGCCGTCCGCCCCCGAGGCCCCCTGCTCCTGCCCGTTCCCGCTTCCGCTCCCCGGCTTCGCGTCGTCGGCGGCACCCGCGGCACCCTTGGCGCCCGCCTCGGCCCCGGTCCCGGCCCCGGTCCCGGTCGAGTCGGTCAGCGCGGCGCAGTAGGCCCTCACCTTCGCCTCACCGCCCGCAGCCGCCGCCAGCCTCCGGTACGCCGTGGAGTCGAGCGCCTTGCCACGGCCCCGGAGCTTCTCGTACGCCCGGCAGTGGGCCAGGGTGTCCTTCGCGGTGGCCGGACGGTCGGCTGGGGCGGTCGCGGAGGACCGGGGGGAGGTCGGTGAGGGGGCCGGGGCACTCGCGGTGACCCCCGGACGTACGCCCTCGTCGCGCGCCGCGCCCTTGGCCGGGCCGTCGCCACCCGCGCCGATCGCCGCGTAGGCGACACCGCCGAGGGTGAGACTCGCCAGCAGCACGGAGAGCGTCGCCTTCCACGACCGCCCCGGGTGCCGCTGCGGGCGGGGCCGCCAGTCGTCCCGCCGCCGGGTCCGCGCCCGGTGCGCCCCGGTGTCCCTCGCCACCCGGAAGGCGTCGACGGCCCGGCGCTCGGCCTCCCCGTCCTCCTTCGCCCCGAGAAGCGCGGCCTCCAGCACCCTCTCGAGCCGGCCCCGGTCGTACGACGGCTGGGGCGCGGGCGACGTCTCGCCGTACGGCCGCTCGTCACCCATGCCGTGTCCGTTCCCGTCCGCCGTGCCCTGCTCGCCTGTCATGTCGACTCCCCCAGCGTCCGGGGGCGCTCATCCGTCACACTCTCGGCGCCTACCAGCTGCGCCAGCCGCTTCAGACCCCGGTAGGCCGCGGTGCGCACCGCGCCGGGGCGTTTGCCGAGGACGCGGGCGGCGGCCGGGCCGTCGAGGCCGACGACGACCCGGAGCAGCACCGCCTCGGCCTGGTCGCGCGGAAGTGCCCGGACCAGGTCGAGGGCGTACTCGGTGGACAGGGACTCCAGCGCCTGGTCGTGGGTGCTGTGCGGGCCGGGCAGGTCCAGCATGTCCTGCTCCAGGGCGGACGACCGGGGCCGTACCTTCTGCCGGCGCAGATGGTCCAGGGCCCGGTGCCGGGCGATGGTCGCGCTCCAGCCGCGGAACCCGGCCCCGTCGCCCCGGAACCGCCCGAGGTCCCGGGCGATCTCCAGCCAGGCGTCGGACGCCACGTCCTCGGCGTCGTCCCCGACCAGCCCGCGCAGATACCCGAGCAGTCCGGGCTGCACCAACCGGTAGGCGACCGCGAACGCGGCCTCGTCGCCCTCCTGGGCCCGCGCGACGGCCGCGCCCAGTTCCCCGTCGTACGCCTGCGCGCGGCGGGGTTCCCCTCCCTGGCCCAAGAACTTTCCTGTCCGTACCGGTTCGTGGCGATTCCACACGTTCTGCGGGCCCGCCCTTGCCCATGTCTCCCATGTCAACAGCGTCCGCCCGCACGGAAGTGTCACAGTCGCGCACCGGTCCCACAGGTCCCTGCGAGCAACTCCTGTGACGTCTGCGATCGTTTGAACGCTGTGTGAGTGCCACCTGTGCAAGAGGTGGCACTTTTGTGACCGGGTTCAGGGGAACTCCGGTAAGTCCAAGGGGTGGGGTAGGTAGTGAGTCGTCGTAACAGGCGTGCGTACAGACCGCTCAGCATGAAACGGCGTGCGTGGCTGACGCTCGGTGCGGTGGTTCTGGGAGGCGGCGGCATCGCCGGCTACGCCGTCGCCAGTCCGTCGACCGACGCCGCGGGGGATCTGACCGAGCGACCGGTGAAGGTCTACAACCTGGGGCTGAAGGCTCCCGAGACCGGCGAGCGCGAGCTGCCGCGCACCGAGACCAAGCAGTTCTCGCTGCTCGGGATCTCCTGGACGGGGGCGACCAAGAAGCTCGACGGCAAGGCGCAGGTACGCACCCGGAGCATCGACACCGGCGCGTGGACGTCCTGGCAGGACCTGGAGACGGACGCGGACCCGGTGGAGGACGCCGACGAGCGGGCCGGGGCGCGCGGCGCGTCCGAACCGCTGTGGGTGGGACCTTCGGACGGTGTCGAGGTCCAGGTCGTCCACGAGGACGGCACCACCAGCGCCGGACTGCCCTCGGGTCTCAGGGTCAACCTGGTCGACCCGGGCGTGACCGCCGCCGAAGCGTCCGACGCCGCGACCGAGCCGGCGGCCTACGCGGAGGACGTGACCCCGAGCCCCTCGGCCGCCTCGCCCACGGCCACCACGCCCCCCGGCCCGGCGTCCAACGTTCCCGAGCCGCCGATCGTCTCGCGCGCCGACTGGGGCGCCGACGAGGACCTGAGCCCCGACCCGTCGGAGTACAACACCGATGTGAAGGCCGTCTTCGTCCATCACACGGCCGGGTCGAACGACTACACCTGCGCGGAGTCGGCGTCGATCGTGCGGGCCATCTACGCGTACCACACCGCCCCGGCCCCCGGCGGCAACGGCTGGAACGACCTCGGCTACAACTTCCTGGTCGACAAGTGCGGCACGATCTTCGAGGGCCGCAAGGGCGGCGTCGACCAGCCGGTCCTGGGCGCCCACACCTACGGCTGGAACCGTGAGTCCGCCGGCATCGCGGTCCTCGGCGAGTACACCGACGCGGGCGCCTCGAACGCCGCCCTCACCTCGGTCGCCCGGATCGCGGCCTGGAAGCTCGGCCAGTACGGCGTCGACCCCGCCTCGACGGTCCAGCTGAAGGCGGGCGCGACCCAGAAGAACCTCGCCGGTACGAGCTTCACGTCCGGCAGCTCCTACCCCTTCAGCGCGATCTCGGGTCACCGCGACGGCTACGCCACCGAGTGCCCCGGCAACAGCCTCTACGGCCAGCTGCCGACCATCCGCGCCTGGGCGGCCGGCCCGGTGCAGGACCTGAAGGTCACCTCGCTGACCGGCGCGACCCTGTCCGGTTCGACGTACTGGACCAAGGGCGCGATCACCGTGAAGTGGTCGACGACCACGCCGGGTTCGCTGATCTCGAAGTTCGAGCTGCTCGTCGACGGCAACGTCGTCACGACGGTCCCGGGTACGGCCACGTCGGCGAACACGACCCTGGCAGCGGGCAGCCACAAGGTCGCGGTGCGGGCGGTGCACCAGTCGGGCAAGACCTCGCCTGCGACCACCGCGCTGACGGTCGTCGCGGACACCACCGCGCCGGTCTTCGCCACCACCCCGAAGATCACCCTGCGCACCGGCACGGTCGAGACCGCCGCCGTCCCGGTCACCCTCGGCTGGAAGGCCACCGACGCGCAGGCGCTGAAGCAGGTCAACCTGGTGTCTCCGACGACGGCCACCTTCGGCCCGACCATCACCAGCTCCAACCGCACCGCCAAGTCCGGCGCGGCGAGCACCTGGTCGATGACGGCGTACGACGTCGCGGGCAACACCCGCACCTCGTCGCCCGCCTTCACGCCGGTGATCCTCCAGGAGACCTCGGCCACGAAGTCCGGCACCTGGACCTCCCGTTCGTCGTCCAGCTACCTCGGCGGGAAGTCGTACTCCAGCGGCTCCAAGAACGCGAGCCTGACCTGGACGTTCACCGGCCGGTCCGCCGCGTGGGTGGTCTCGCGGGCGTCCACCTCCGGGCAGGCGTACGTCTACGTGGACGGCACCAAGGTCGCGACCGTCGACCTGAAGTCCTCCACCACCAAGTACCGCCAGGCGATCTGGGCCAAGTCCTGGTCGAGCAGCACCCAGCACAAGATCAAGATCGTGGTGGTGGGCACCAGCGGCCGCCCGACGATCACCACGGACGGTCTGGTCTACGTCAAGTAGCCGTCCTGGGCACCCGCTTGACCGACTCGGGCGCCCGCTCCCCGCATCCCGGGGAGCGGGCGCCCGTCCCGCGTTCACCGGGCGGCGACAGGGGTCGGCGCGGTCATCGCCGTACGGCACCCGTCGCGTCCCGGCACAGCAGCCGCAGCGAGCCGTCGCCGACGAAACAGCGGCGGGCCTCGTCCACCGGGTCCCAGAGGCGGCCGTCGGGCGTGCGGACCCAGTACTCGCCGCCGGTCGTCCACCACTCGGCACCGGTCTGGCGGACCACGACCTCACCGGCGTAGGCACCGAACCCGCGCAGCACGGTCTCGACGGCGGCGTACGGCGCTCCCTCCCGGCGTATCTCCTCGATGAGCCGGTCGACCCGCCACAGGCTCTGCGCGGAGTAGTCGAGCCGGACCCGGGCACCCTCACGCAGGGCGGACACCGCGTCCGCCGCCCAGCGCACGGGTCTGGCCGCGGCGGCGGGCCGGTGGGCCCGGTGGGTGTTCACGTCGGCGGTCGAACAGGCTGTCGCATGAGCGGTCACATCAGTCGTCACACGGGTGACAGCGCTCCAAGGGGGCCGCGCGTCACACGATCCAGGGGGCTTCAGCGACATCGGCGCAGGACCGACGCACCTTCACCGCAACGCCCTTCGGACAGTCACAGGACCCTTTCGCTCCCGTGGTTGACGCCGGAGTGACGCTTCGGCGCCTCCGTGCGCTCCTGTCTCTGATGAGTGACTACTTCCATCTCCGCGCGGTGCCGCCCTCGGCCCTGCGCAACAGCGCCAACTGGTTGCAACGGCTGTTCGAGGACGACTGGGACGCCGTACGCGAACGCATCGGCCGCCACCGTGAGGAGGTGCTGGACAAGTCCTACCTGGACCACGAACTCCTCTACACCGGCGCCGAGGTGGTCCTGGGCGGGCTGCCGGTCTACCCCGCCGACCACGAAAAGCCGCCCTTCCTCCTGCTGACCGCGGCCAGGACGCACCAGGTCTCGTCATACCTGGGAGCCACCGACTTCGAGGCCCTGTGGCGGCTTGCCCGCGAGGAGTTGCTGCCGAGGTACGGCGGGGCGGGTGCCGAGCGGGAGGCGCGGGGGGTGTTCGCGGCGGCGCACCGGGACCTGACGGCGTTCTACGGTCAGACGGCCCGGTACGGGGACGCGGTCGTCAAGTGGCTGCTCCCGTGAGGATGCTCGCCCCGGCCCTCTCCGTCCCTTCAGCCCCTCCGCCGGCTCCGCCGTGACACCACCGCGCGCAGGACCCGGCGGCCCTCCGTGGACACCTCCAGGGCGGGACGCACACCGGCAGCGCCGTGGCCGGCGAGGAGTTCCAGGACGGTGATCTGGCGGCGGAGCTCGGCGGCGACGAGGGGTGACATGCCCTCCGTACGGCCCTCGCGGCGCTCGTCGAGCGAGCCGGCGGTGTCCTTCAGAGGGTCGAGCAGTTGGTGGATCCGCAGCGCGGCGACCGAGCAGACGTCGGCCCATGCCCGTACCTCGGCACCGGACCGCGCGGCCGGCGCGGCCTCCAGCATCCGCCGCGCCAGTGACACGGCCTCGTCGGCACCGGCGCCCTGGGGGGCGCCCTCCGCCGCCGACCCGAACTCCCCTCCCCCGCCCAGCTTTCCGCGAGCCTGGTCCAGAAGTTCGGCCCACTGTCCGGGGCGGCCGGTGTCGGTCGCGAGGTCGGCCCACAGGGGGCGCAGGACCTCGTCGTCGCCGCCGAGCAGCGGTACACAGCGATCCAAACAAGCCAACCCGCCGGCCGCCAGCCCGCGCTCGTCGGCCTGGCCGATCAGCTCCACCAGACTCATCCACGCCTCCCTCGCGAGCGGCGTTCCCTCACGGAACCCGCACTTCCCCTTACTGCGTGCGATGGCCCGGGAGTGTCACAGGGGCACCACACCGAGTCGGTCGAGCATACGGAAGAAGAGGTTTTCGGCCAACGGGTCGGGTTCGGAGACCAGTACGTCGAGAAGCGGTTCCTCGGCCACCACGTGCCCCGCCTCCGCCGCCCAGGCGACCGCCCGCGCGGCCGCGTCCCGGGGCTCCAGGAAGTAGTCGTCCAGGGCGAGTCCGCCCCCGTCGGAGTCGTCGGGCCCGAGATACCGGGTCATGGCTTCGCGGGCCAGACAGGTCGTCCAGCCCCCGCTCTCCGGGGCCGCCGCCTCGACGACCACGGACGCGCTGTCCATGACGTAACCGAACAGCGCGGGCGAACCGGTCTCGCGGGCGAGGGAGTTCATGTTTCCGACCTCGCCCTCACCGCTCGCGTACTCCCAGACCTGCCATCCGTCGGGCGCCGACTCCCGCAGGACCAGGCCCTCGACTCCGGCCAGCGCGTCCAGTCCGTCGAGCGGCCGCTCCGAGCGGCCCACGACGAAGTAACCCCAGTAGCCCATCCCCGGTCCCCCCGCTGCTCGGTACGGTTCGGGCCCGAATACACCACATCCGTACGGTGGTTCACAGGGGACGGACCAAATCCGTCAGCGCGCGGCCGGCACGAATCCGTCAGACCGCTGCGGGCACCTCGGGTCCTCGCCGGGCCTTCTCGTCCTGCATCCGGGTCAGTCGCAGCACCATCACGGCGGCGACCAGCGCTGCGGCGAGGTCGACGGCGTCGATGAACAGCATCGGAAGCATGGCGTCGTGGATCTCCCGGGCCGTGTGGGCGGCCTTGACCACCTTCGCCAGGAACCACCCGACGAGAGTGGTCAGCAGCCACAGCGTCCACCACAGGTTCACCAGCGCGCGCCCCTTGGGCCGGTCCCCGAGACAGCTCGCGTTCCAGACGTCGAGCACGACCCGGCGCGGGTACCAGGCGCTCGCGATCGGCACGAGCCATCCCGCGATCACCCAGGGGCGCGCCTTGCGGTGCCCGTCGGGCGCGAACACCTCGGCGTTGACCCGCACCCGCCAGAGCCAGACCACGAAGACGATGCCGCAGACGAGCAGCGCGACGGACTGCGCGCCGGCCGCGAGCCCGGTCAGCGCGTCCGCCGTGTCGGCCCGGTCCAGCACCGCGGCCCCGCCGGCACCCGCGGCGAGGTCGCCCGTGGCGTCGTACCGGAGGTAGTCCGCAACGACGGCGAAGAGGTCGACAGCGGCGGCGACGCCCAGGAGCGCCACGGTCGCCCACCCGAGTCCGACCGGTGAGCGCAGCCTGGCCTTCGGCTTGCCCGCGCCGGGCGTCCCGGCGCCGGGCGGGGCCGCGAAGCCGGCGGGCGTGGCGCACGCGGTGCACAGCACAGCGTCCGGTGCCGCTTCGAAGTGATGGCAGCGCGTGCAGAGCATGTGGTCCCCCGAGGTGTGCACGATCTGGGCTGCGGATCAGCCGAGCTGTGTGATGAGCGAGCTGTGGATCAGCCGAGCTGTGATGAGCGAGCTGTGATGAACGGCAGACCGCGCAGGTTCTCCCCAGAGCCTCACACGCGGCATGCGGAACATACGATCCGCCGGCCCCGTACGTCCACCACCCATCGCGGGCCGCTCAGCCCAGCCGGTCGCCCAGCGCCTTGAACTGCGTCCAGGTCAGGGCGGGCTTGCGCGGATCCCACAGCTTCTGCGCGGTCGCCCGCAGCGGCATCCGGACGCCGGCCGCGACCTGGTCCTGCGTCTGCGCGTTCGGGAAGTCGCACCACACCGCGAAGTACCCGCCGAGGATCTGGCCGTCGTACTTCGAGGAGACGGCCGTCGTGCCGCGCACCACCCGCGGGGTCCACTGCTCGTAGATCCGCTGGCCCCTGGGATAGAAGAACTTGTTGGGCTGCCCGAGGACGTAGTAGAGGAACTCGTCGTTGTAGTTGACGACCTTGCGCCCCGCGCTCAGGTACTCCGCCGGCTGCCGGGCGCCGATCTCCTTGCCCGTCCAGTAGGCGACCCGGATGTCACCGGCGGGCCGTACCGACGTCCCGCGGAAGAAGCCGTCGTTCCACGCCAGCGGCGTCTTGCCCGCGGCCCGTACGGTGTCGGCACGGTCGTTGAGCCACCCCGTCGTCAGGTCCGCGACGGTCCCGCCGGCGCCGTAGGCCTTCTGGGCGGCGGCGGCGAGCTGGGGGTAGGTCGCCGCCGGGTTCGACACCATCAGCGCCCGGTACTCGTCCCCGCCGAGATGCCAGTCGGAGCCGGGGAAGAGGTCGGCGTACTCCTTGAGCAGATCGTCGACGATTTTGGCGGACGCGGGCTTGGAGATGTCAATGGTCCCCTGCGGGGCGTTCCCGGCCGCGCTGCGCAGCTGGAGCTCGGGGTGGGCCGCGATGACCGCGCCCAGGTGCCCGGGCGAGTCGATCTCCGGTACGACGGTGATGTGCCGCTGCGTCGCGAGCGCGACGATCCTCCGCACCTGCGCCTTCGTCAGGTGCTGCTTCGAGACGATCTCGGGGTGCGAGTCGGACGCGATCCGGAACCCCTGGTCGTCGGAGAAGTGCAGCTGGAGCCGGTTGTACTTCAGGTCGCCGAGCTCCCTGACCCGGTCCTCGATCCAGCCCGCCGTGAAGCTCTTGCGGGCCATGTCCAGGGAGAACCCGCGCACCGGCTTGGCCGGCTGGTCCCGTACGACGCCCTCCGGGGCCGTACCGCCCCCGTGCACCTCCTGCTTGAGCGTGCGGGTGCCGTAGAACACGCCCGCGTCGTCCGGCCCGCTGATGTCGACCCGCCCGCCGCGCACGGTCATGCGGTACGACTCCGGGGCCGCCCCGGCACCGTGGTCGAGAGCCAGTCGTACGTCCCCGGCGCGCACGTCGCCCTTCTTGCCCGCGTACGTCAGCCCCAGCTCACCGGCGACGAGCCGCCCCTCGTCGGCGAGGCCGGCGTCGTTCACGACCACGCGCCGTCCGGCGGCGGGCCGCCAGCCGGGGCCGCGCGCCGGGGTGTGGGCGCGGACGGCCGGGATGGTGCGCGGGGTGGTGGAGAGCGGGTACGAGCGGGTGGGACTCGGCGTCGGGCTCTGCCTCGGCGCGGCGGCGGACGGCGACAGCGACGGCGCGCGCCGATCGGCTCCCGCCTGCGTCTCCGCCTGCGCGGACCCGGCTGGGGCGCTGTCGTCGTGGCCCGTCCACAGCCCGAGGCCCACCCCGGCCACCACGGTCACGGCGACCGCTCCGGTGATCAGCCCTCTCGTCCGCCTCGTCTGCTTCTCCGGTCGCTTCCTGTGCTGGCTCACACCCTCCACGCTAGGGCCTCAGGAGAAAAGGCGCGTCCACCGCACGTTCCGAAACTCTCCCTTGCGGGTGAAATTCGGGCATCCGTCGGACAGGTCATGTCCACACTCGATAACGTGACGTCACACCGCTCACAGCTTCCCCTGCCGAAACACACGTGACGCCCACACACACTTCTGGCCGAGTGGCCATACCGTCCCTGCCCACGGTTCTGGACGCCTTCAACATCGCCCCCGCCGCCGAGGCCCGGAGCCTCCTCCTGGACTGCCTGCACAGCCTCCGCTGGGCCGAGCGCGTCGCGGCCCACCGCCCCTACCCGACCGTGGAGGCGCTCCTCGCGGCCTCCGACGAGGCGGCGTACGACCTGACATCCGCGGACCTCTCCGAGGCCCTCGCGGCCGAGACGCTCCCGCTGCTCCCCGAGGGGGCCTACTCGCCGGCCCACATGGCCATGGACGCGGCCCACGCCGCGTACGAGGCCCGCTTCGGCCACGCCTTCGTGATCTGCCTGGACGGCCTGCCCGCCGACGAGGCCCTGGACCACGTCCTGGCAGGCATCCGGTCACGATTGACAAACGATCCGGAGGAGGAGCGGGTGGTGGCTGCGGAGGAGCTCCGTCGCCTGGCAAGGGAACGGCTGGTTCGCTTCCTCAGGGGCGCGGGGCGGTAGTCGATCTGCGGCTACCGCCGCGTGGGCGCGAGAACCCCCCACGGCGCCGCACCCGGCACATAGCAGCCGAGACCACCCCAGATGCCGCCGAGGCTCACCCATCCGCGTGCCACTTCGATCACACCGGTAGGCCCCCCGTAAGCCTTCAGCCACCGCTTGGATAGCATGCTGGGGGCCGGTGGACCGTACCCGGCCGGGCCCGACCGACAGACCAAGCCGGCGCGGCCCCAATCCCCGCTCCCGGAGGGACTTCCGTGCCGGCTGGAACGCTGTACCGCGGCCGGGAAGGAATGTGGTCCTGGGTGGCTCACCGAGTCACCGGCGTCCTCATCTTCTTCTTCCTGTTCGTTCACGTGCTGGACACCGCTCTCGTCCGCGTCTCGCCCGAGGACTACGACAAGGTCGTAGCCACGTACAAGACCCCGCTCGTCGCGTGCCTGGAGTACGGCCTCGTCGCCGCCATCCTCTTCCACGCGCTCAACGGCCTGCGCGTCATCGCCGTCGACTTCTGGTCGAAGGGCCCGCGCTACCAGAAGCAGATGCTCTGGTCCGTGGTGGGCCTGTGGGTCGTACTCATGATCGGGGCGATCTACCCCGTCCTCGGCCACGCCGCTCGTGAACTGTTCGGGAGCTGATACCGATGGCGACCACTGAAACCACCGCTTCCGGCATCGGCCCCGTCGAGGGCTCCTCCGGTTACGGCGTCGACAACCCGGCGCCCCTGATCGAGGCCCCGCGCAAGCGCACCAAGAAGACCCCCAAGTCCACGCGCGGCAACTTCGAGATGGCCGCGTGGCTGTTCATGCGGCTGTCCGGCATCGTGCTGGTCGTCCTGGTCATCGGGCACCTGCTGATCCAGCTCGTGCTGGACGGCGGTGTCTCGAAGATCGGCTTCGCGTTCGTGGCCGGCCGCTGGGCCTCCCCGTTCTGGCAGGTCTGGGACCTGCTGATGCTGTGGCTCGCGATGCTGCACGGCGCCAACGGCCTGCGCACGATCATCAACGACTACGCGGAGCGCGCCAACACCCGGCTGTGGCTCAAGGGCCTGCTCTACACCGCCACGGTGTTCACCATCCTGCTGGGCACGCTGGTGATCTTCACCTTCGACCCGAACATCCGCTAGGCACGGGGCTGAGGAATTCCTGATGAAGATCCACAAGTACGACACCGTCATCGTCGGCGCCGGCGGCGCCGGCATGCGCGCCGCGATCGAGTCGACGAAGCGCAGCCGTACCGCCGTGCTGACCAAGCTCTACCCCACCCGCTCCCACACGGGCGCCGCGCAGGGCGGTATGGCCGCCGCGCTGGCCAACGTGGAGGAGGACAACTGGGAGTGGCACACCTTCGACACAGTCAAGGGCGGTGACTACCTGGTCGACCAGGACGCCGCCGAGATCCTGGCGAAGGAGGCCATCGACTCGGTCCTCGACCTGGAGAAGATGGGCCTGCCGTTCAACCGCACCCCGAACGGCACGATCGACCAGCGCCGCTTCGGCGGGCACTCCCGCAACCACGGTGAGGCCCCGGTCCGCCGGTCCTGCTACGCGGCCGACCGCACCGGCCACATGATCCTCCAGACGCTGTACCAGAACTGCGTGAAGGAGGGCGTGGAGTTCTTCAACGAGTTCTACGTCCTGGACCAGCTGATCACCGAGGTCGACGGCGTCAAGAAGTCGGCCGGTGTCGTGGCGTACGAGCTGGCGACCGGCGAGATCCACGTCTTCCAGGCGAAGGCCGTGATCTACGCGTCCGGCGGCTGCGGCAAGTTCTTCAAGGTGACGTCGAACGCGCACACGCTGACCGGTGACGGCCAGGCCGCCGTCTACCGCCGGGGTCTGCCGCTGGAGGACATGGAGTTCTTCCAGTTCCACCCGACCGGCATCTGGCGCATGGGCATCCTGCTGACGGAGGGCGCCCGCGGTGAGGGCGGCATCCTCCGCAACAAGGACGGCGAGCGCTTCATGGAGAAGTACGCGCCGGTCATGAAGGACCTCGCGTCCCGTGACGTCGTGTCCCGCTCCATCTACACGGAGATCCGTGAGGGCCGCGGCTGCGGTCCCGAGGGCGACCACGTCTACCTCGACCTCACGCACCTCCCGCCGGAGCAGCTGGACGCCAAGCTCCCGGACATCACGGAGTTCGCGCGCACCTACCTCGGCATCGAGCCGTACACGGACCCGATCCCGATCCAGCCCACCGCGCACTACGCGATGGGCGGCATCCCGACGAACGTCGAGGGTGAGGTCCTGGCGGACAACACCACCGTCGTCCCGGGCCTGTACGCGGCCGGCGAGGTCGCGTGCGTCTCGGTGCACGGTGCGAACCGGCTGGGCACGAACTCGCTGCTGGACATCAACGTGTTCGGTCGCCGTGCCGGTATCGCGGCGGCGGAGTACAGCCAGAAGGCGGACTTCGTCGAGCTGCCGGAGGACCCGGCCTCGCTGGTCGTCGGGCAGGTCGAGGCGCTGCGCAACTCGACCGGCACCGAGCGCGTGGCGGTCCTGCGCCGCGAGCTCCAGGAGACCATGGACGCCAACGTCATGGTGTTCCGCACCGAGCAGACGATCAAGACGGCGGTCGAGAAGATCGCCGAGCTGCGTGAGCGCTACAAGAACGTGGCGATCCAGGACAAGGGCCGTCGTTTCAACACGGACCTGCTGGAGGCGATCGAGCTCGGCAACCTGCTGGACCTCGCCGAGGTCATGGCGGTCTCCGCGCTGGCCCGCAAGGAGTCCCGCGGCGGTCACTACCGCGAGGACTACCCGAACCGCGACGACGTCAACTTCATGCGCCACACCATGGCGTACCGCGAGGTGGGCGACGACGGCGCCGAGTCGATCCGTCTCGACTACAAGCCGGTCGTCCAGACCCGCTACCAGCCGATGGAGCGTAAGTACTGATGGCAACCCCTGTTCTGGACAAGAAGGACGCGGCCGGCGAGCCCGAGCCCGGTTTCGCCGACTCCCCGTACATCACGGTCACCATCCGGGTGCGCCGCTTCAACGCCGAGGTCTCGGCGGAGGCGGTCTGGGAAGACTTCCAGCTGGAGATCGACCCGAAGGAGCGCGTCCTGGACGCCCTCCACAAGATCAAGTGGGACCTGGACGGCTCGCTGACCTTCCGCCGCTCCTGCGCCCACGGCATCTGCGGCTCGGACGCGATGCGGATCAACGGCAAGAACCGTCTGGCCTGCAAGACGCTGATCAAGGACATCAACCCCGAGAAGCCGATCACGGTCGAGCCCATCAAGGGCCTGACGGTCCTGAAGGACCTCGTGGTCGACATGGAGCCGTTCTTCCAGGCGTACCGCGACGTGATGCCCTTCCTGATCACGAAGGACACCAACGAGCCGACGCGCGAGCGTCTCCAGACGGCCGAGGACCGCGAGCGCTTCGACGACACCACGAAGTGCATCCTCTGCGCGGCCTGCACGTCCTCGTGCCCGGTCTTCTGGAACGACGGCCAGTACTTCGGCCCGGCGGCGATCGTGAACGCCCACCGCTTCATCTTCGACAGCCGTGACGAGGCGGGCGAGCAGCGCCTGGAGATCCTCAACGACCGCGACGGCGTCTGGCGCTGCCGCACGACCTTCAACTGCACGGACGCCTGCCCGCGCGGCATCGAGGTCACGAAGGCGATCCAGGAAGTGAAGCGAGCACTGATCACTCGGCGCTTCTGACGGTTCAGTCACATATCACCGCGAGAGCCCCCTTCCCTTTTTCGGGAAGGGGGCTCTCGTGTGTGTGGCCACGTTCAGGTGACACAGCGTGAACGGGACGCGTGCGGGCCGCCCGGCCTACGATGATGCTCTCGACACCAGCCCAGCAGGAGGCACGCGATGTCCGCAGCATCCGTCGAGCGGCCTCACCACGACCGTCCGCTGATCGCGGAGGCGAACCGCCTCTTGGACCGCCTTCCGGGCCACCGCGTCGAGATCATCGGAGGCCAGATCCTCGTGTCCCCGCCGCCGGACGGTGCCCACGCCACAGCGCTGACCGAGCTCATGGTCCCCTTCCTCGCAGCCGGACTCCACGGAACAGAGTCCAAGGTGCTCCAGGGCGTCGGTCTGTGGCTGCCCAGCGGCACCGAGGATTACGCCGTCCCCGACCTCGCGCTGATGGACGCCGACTTCCAGGAACACCTGGTCGAGAACAACTGCTACGACCCCATCGCCTTCCGCCTCGTCCTGGAGGTCACGTCCAGCAACTACCAGACGGACCTGCGCACGAAAGTCTCCGCCTATGCCGGCGCCGGTGTACCGGCGTACATCATCGTCGACCGCAGGCACAAGCGTCTCCATGTCCTGACGGACCCGGCGCGGGACGAGTACGCCAACCACCGCGTGCACGCCTCCGGCGAGCTCGTCACCCTGCCTGACTTTCTCGGTGCCAAGGTCACCCTCGACGTGGCGGAGATTCTGAAAGCCGGTCAGCCGAAGAGCGATTGACTTCTCGTCACAGCTGAACCACTGGCCTCGACTCCATACAACGTACGCATGGAGCCGGGGCCGCTCCTACGCGATTGACCGTATTCCCCACATGGCAGGTATCTGTCACACTCCGAATTCGGCGACCGTACCACTCGGGTGACCGGTTGCGCGTGGGGGGTCAATGAACACCGAGGTGATTCATGCGCACGATCATGTCGCACACCCTGCACCTCTGGGACTGGTAAGGGCAACCGAGACGGCATTGTTCATCGCCTCACCACTTCTGGCCGCAGGTTCACTTTCGTTGATCGGAGTGGTCTGCGCGGACGCCGGTCACTTCTGGTTCGCAGGCCCTGCACTCGTGCTGATCGTGGCAGCGGTCATCTCATTGCTGTTGAGCATCCAACTCGGATATCACGCGCGCCAGTGGATCTACTCTTACGAAGAACTTCGGAACTGGACCGGTCAAGAGGCACCCAGCCTCGCCCAGCTGAAGAACCAGGCCAAACACTTCCAGAAAGGCAAGGCGAAGCTGGAACGCGCGGGCATGGCGTACGACGTGGGCACCGTGCTCCTCGGCTTCGGTATCGCCCTCGTCCTGGTCCCCCGTGGCCACAACGAGCTCGCGTGGTGCCGATGGATCGCTACAGGACTCGTCAGCGCCGCGGCGGCCGGCCAGGCCCTCTGGATACTCAACACCTATTTTCGATGGCGCTATTGGCTGTTACGGCGTAGGGCCGTGAGAGCTCAGCAGTCCCTGAAGGAGGTGGATCAGCATGATGAATGACGTAACACTCCCCGGCCTGCCGGTGCAATTGATCCAGTGCCCATTCTGCGACAGGTTTCCCACCCCCGAGGACGTCTACCCGCGCGGCGCAACCGACCGCTGGGAAAAGCTCCTGAAAAATGCCGACCAGAACGCCATCAATGACTATCTCGTAAAGGATCGTGCCTTCTTCGAGCACGATCTCGTCGATGGCGGCCGCTGCCCGGCCGAGATCCTCCCCGGGCCTGCTTTCAACGGCATCTCCCGCGGCCAGGCCCTGACCAAGGCAGCCGAACTCATGAGGATTCTCGGGCTGAGCTGACCCTCAAGCGGATTCACCTTCGCAGCTCTGCGCGTCCGAGTCACGGTCGACCAGGTGGGCGTACGGCAGATCGGGGCGCTCCGCACCGGCGAAGAGCGCCGATATCCCCGCGAAGGTGTCCTCCTCGTCGGCGCGCGTCGGCAAGGGATAGTGCAGCGCGTCCAGCAGATCGAAACGGTGCAGGTCGTATACGACATGCATCAGGCCGGAGTAGGTCTGCGCCGCCGTCACCGCACCCTTGTAGGCCCCTCCCGCGAGCACCAGACCGGTACCGCACCACCACCAGAGGGCCGGCTCGTCGTACAGGGCGTAACCCCCCGTTCCGACCAGCGCCAGCAGGGCCCAGCAGAGGTTCACAGCGGTGTCGAGCGCATTGCGGGTGGAGCGGAGCACCTCGGACATGCGGTCAGACACCTGGAGGAAGATGCGCGGCCACGAGGTCAGCGTCGTCAGCCCGTAACGCTCCCCGGCACTCAACTCCCCCGCGCGCAGGGCGTTGCCGAGTGCGGTGGGCATCACGACATCAGCCGGCGGGTACGCGGCGAGGCGGCGGCGCGCCTCGGCGCGAACGCGCTTGCCCGCGCCCCCTCCCCCCTTGCCGTACGCCCGCCTCCGCAAGGCCTGCTGACGCCTGCGCTGCACACGGGAAAGCAGCTCCGCGAGTCGGGCTGTCACGAACCAGCGGTCCCAGTAGCCCTCGAGGACCCGCACCGCACGCACCTGGAACGGCTGCGCCAGCAGGCCGAGGAACACCGCGCAGACGATCACCGTGAGGATCACGCCGAGCGCGGCTTCAGGCCGGTCCGGCCAGACGTCACCCCAGTCGCTCCGCCCCGAAAAACTCCCCGCCCGCACCAGCGCCAGCACTCCCGCGACGAACAGCGCGCACGGCGCGAAATGCACCGACAGCACCCGTCGCACGAAGCTCGCCCTCCCGTTACGCATCTGAGAGCTGTTCAGTATGAAGCGCGGTGTCAAGCAGGGGGAGGGCGGGTCTCGTGTTGCGATCCGGTCAGGAAGGTGATCAACACTGGTCAAGTCCCGGGTGATCGTTGTGACTTGCGGTACGCCAGTCGCACACTGCCGTCATGGCAATCCTGAAACGAGTCGCCGCCACGTTCTTCGCCGTGTCGGCCGCGCTGCTCGCGATACCCCCCACTGCCTCCGCCACCCCCGACACGCACGTGACTCTGGCCCGGGAGAACTTCGACCGGCTTCCGCTCGGGCCCGTCAGCCAGGGCCGGGACTGGGTCGGCGACACGGCCGGCGGGACGTTGACCGTCGTTCCCAGTGGGACGGGGCATGGGCGGGAGCTTCGGATTCGTACCGAGGGGAACGGTCGGGCCTTTCTCGTGTTCGACAAGCTCGCGCCTCCCGGCAACAGTTTCTGGGGGCGCGTGCGGCTGCGGGTAGGCGGGTTTCCCACCGCGCCCGACTGGGCCCACTGGACCGTCGCCGAGGCGTCGGGGGCGGACTCGCCCACGCTGGTGCGGCCGCTCGGGGGCCAGTACGCACCGACCGACAACCACAACTTCTGGGGAGTCGGGTCCGATCTCGGGCCGACCGGGGACTGGACCTCCTGGAAGACCTCCTCGCCCGCGGTCGCCGGGACGTGGCAGTGCGTCGAGTTCCATCTGGACGCCCGCGACAACCGCGTCACGGTGTACTCCGACGGCGTGGAGCGGTCCGACCTGACCGTCTCCACCAAGGTGCACGGGGGAACCGCGGACGACTTCGTCTTCCCGGCCTTCGACAAGCTGAAGCTGGGCTGGCAGCTCTATCAGGCCGACCCGACCCCCTCGTCGTACGACATCCGTATGGACGACGTCTCTCTCAGCACCCGGCGCGTGGGGGGTTGCGGAAACGGAGGCTGAGAACGGGATTGCGTCCCTGCGCCGGGCGTGATCCACTGCGGCGGTCATGAGTCGGGGCCCTGGGGAGGGGCCAGGGGTCGGGGGAGGCAGCGGTGCGTACCGCTGGAGAAGAGATCGTGTCGTCGTGCCCGCAGTGCGGGGTGGAGATCCGTTCGGACAGACGGTTCACCACGTGGTGCGCCGCCTGTGAGTGGAACGTGGATCCGCAGGGGCCCGGCGAGCAGAAGCGCGGGCTCGACCGCGTGCGTCGCCGGATCGCCCAGCGGTACGGCGTGCGCCTGTTCGAGGAGTTGAGCAGCGAGGGCGGGGGCGGGTCGAGCGGGCGTACGGCGCCTGGTCTGCTCGCCTTCGCGCTCGCGCTCGCCGTGCACGGCCTGACCCTCGTCCTGGCCGCGATCGGGCTGCTGGGCGTGATCCGCGGCTGGGGCGGGCTCGGTATGGTGTTCGGGCTGTTCCTGCTGGCGCTGGCCTGGTCGCTGCGGCCGCGGCTGAACCGGCTGTCCGACGACGACCGCGTCCTGCTGCGCGCGGACGCGCCCGCGCTGTACGCGCTGGTCGACGAGGTCGCCGCCGCCCTGGGCACCCGGAGCGTGGACGCCGTCGTGGTCGACGTCGACGCCAACGCGAGTGTGACCCAACTCGGGCTGCGGCGGCGGCTCCTGACCCTGGGGCTGCCGCTGTGGGAGGTGCTGAGCCCGCAGCAGCGGATCGCACTCCTCGGGCACGAGCTCGGTCACTTCACGCACGGCGACACCCGGCACGGCATGGTGGTGGGCACCGCGTGCAGATCGCTGGGCACCTGGCTCTACTACGTCCGCCCGATGCCCGACCCGAACGTGCTCCAGGCCATCACCAACCTGGCCTGTGTCCCGCTGCGTCTGCTCATCACCGGCGTCCTGGCACTGCTCGACCTGCTGACCGCACGGGCCTCCCAGCGCGGTGAGTACCTGGCCGACGCGGCGGCGGCCCGCGCCGGGTCCACCGAGGGCGCGGTCGGTCTGATGGACCGCCTCATGGTCACCGACTCGATCGTCACCACCCTGCACCGCGAGACCAACAGCCGCCGGATGCGCGGTTCGGGGCGCGGCGGACGGCACGACGGCGACGGCCTGTGGGAGGCGCTCGCCGCCCACCTGGACTCCGTGCCGGAGTCCGAGTTCGAACGGCAGCGGCGGGTCGGGGCGCTGCGCGGGCACAGCGTCGACGCGACCCACCCGCCGACCCATCTGCGCCGCCAACTCCTGCTGAGCGGCGCTCCGGCATCCGCCGCCGTGACCGCGGGCGACTCCCGGACGGAGCGCATCGCCGGGGAACTGGCGGAGGTCCGCGGCACGCTGGCCCGCGAAGTCGTCAGGGACGGTTACGGCAACCCGTGACGGCGGCCCTCTTCCCGATTCAACCAGTGACGCCGGCTCCCTTCCCGATTCAACCAGTGACGGCGGCTTGCTTTCCCACTTCACCCCGTGGCGGTAGCCCCCTTCGCGCCTCCCGCGCCGGCGCCGCGTGCGGCCGTCACAGCTGGCTGAGGATCGTCGGGTCCGTGATCTTGGTGTCGGCCGCCAACATCATCGCCTTGCTGAGGATGACCGCCAGCATGCGGTCGCCCTCGTAGGGCAGGTAACCGGTCTGCGGGGAGGCCGGGGCGGACTTCGGGACGATGCAGAGGTACTGGTCGTTCGGGGTGCGGAGGATGTTGCCCGAGCCCAGGTGGATCTTGTAGGTGTGGCGGTCGCCCTTGACGTGGAGGAAGCGGCCCTCCAGGGTGCAGCGGTCGGCTATCGCGAGCCTCGGGATCAGGCGGTCCAGGAGAAGCCGACGGGTCTCGGCGCTCTGGTTGAGCTCTCCGAAGCCGTACGACGTCCAGTACTCCTGGAAGCGGCCGCCGGGGCCGCCGTCCTGCCAGGTGGGGTCGTTGCCGACGCTGGCCACGCCGACGAACAGGTCGACGTCGCGCAGGACTTCGGACAGGACCAGGGGCGGAATGCCGGTCAGGGGCAGGGGGTTCACCGGCTCGGCGCCGTCACGCAGCCACATGCGGTACTCGCCGCCCGCACAGTGCGCCGAGTTCTCCGGGGCGTCGATCGGGTAGAAGCGGACCTGGTCGGTGCGCAGACGCAGATAGCTGCCGGAGTCGGTGATGTCCGAGTAGTCCGCGCCGCCGTCGCCCTCGATCCAGTACTCGGCCCGCAGGCCCCACCGGGGCAGGTTGCGGGAGGGCGGTGGCGCCTCGTCGTCGACGGCCAGCCGGAGTTTGTTGCGCCAGCCCCGCGCCGCCGCCAGGGAGTGGAACTGGTGCTGGCGCAGGACGTGGGCCGCGAAACGGTTGGAGTAGGTGCCCGTGGCGCGCTCGGCGTCCGTCAGCAGGTAGACCTCACGATGGGCCTGCTTGAAGGGCTGCGTGACGCCGTGCCGCTCCAGCCAGTCGCGCCAGGCGACGATCTCGGCGGGGGTGTGGTCCACCGGGTGCCAGAGGCGTACTTCGGTGCCCTCGGTGACCGGGGCGTCCGCGAGGGTGCGCAGGGCGCCTTCGGCGTGGCCGACCGTGGTGCCGTCGACCGTCCACAGGAGGCGCCGCGCGAGGGTGCCGACCAGGGGGTGGTCGAGGTAGCGCTCGCGCCAGGTGGCGTAGGACCAGGTCCGGTCCGCGAGGAACTGGCGGTCCAGGCGCTCGCTCTGGGCCGAGAGCATCCTGTCGATGTCCTTGGCGGCCGCCTTGAGTTCCTTGAGCTCCTCGGAGTGGTCGCGGCGGACGGCCGCGGGGACACTCTTCATGGCCTTGCCACTCGCGTTGCGCCAGGTCAACACGGCCTTCGTGCCCTGGACTTCGAGGACCGCGGTGACCTCCCCGAGCCGGTGCTCGGCGCGTCCGACCTGGGTCAGGCCGTAGGCGGGTACGGCGAGTTCCTCGATCTCCTCGCGGCTGAGGCCGAGGGCCGCGGCGCGGCTCTCCAGGGCCCCGTCGAGCAGCTTCAGGGTGTTCTTGTACGTCACCCGGGTGGCCAGGCGGGCGAGTTCGGCGAGGGCGGCCTCGCTGTCGATGCGGGCCAGCGCGTTGACACCGGCGTTGGCGACCTTCGGGTTGCGGGGGCCCAGGCCGGCGACCTTCTTGAGGGAGGTCTCGACCAGGGCGCCGAGGGCGCGGGCGGTGTCGGGGTGGGGCGGGAGGAGGGAGAGCAGCCAGGCCAGGCCCCGGAGGGCGTTGGCGTTGTAGGGGTCGTAGGCGCCGTTGACGTCCGGTTCGTAGGTGCCGCGTTCCAGTTCGAGGGTGCGGGGGCGGCCGACGAGGGCGAGCCAGGCGAGCACGGTCTCGCGGACGCGGTCGGGGCCCAGGGAGGTGGTCAGGGCCGTGGCCCGCTGGTCCCACTTGGCGTTGGGCTTGGCGGCGGTGGCGGTGGCGGCGTGCGCCAGCAGGGCCTGCCAGTCGGGGTCGTCGGCCGCGTCACGCAGGGCCTGGTCGGCCCAGGCCTCACCGACGTTGACGGGTGGTTCGGTCAGCTTCTTCGCCATCCGGACGAGGTCCTCGTTGTGGTAGGCGTGCTGGACCGAGCGCCGGACGGTGGCGACGACGGCGGGCGAGATCGGGCGGCCCGCGGCCAGCTCGGCCTCGATGAGGTTCTCGTAGCCGGCGGCGAACCAGAAGGAGTGCTGGCGGGAGATCTGGTCGAGCAGGGCCAGGCGCTCCGCGGCCAGGCGGTCGTGGGGCGGCAGGTCGCGGGAGATGATGCCGAGCAGGATCAGGGCGTTCTCCCGGGCGTTCGGGCCCGCCTCGTCCGAGTGGTACTGCGTCACGAGGCCGTCGGCGACCCGTGACCGCCCCTCCGGGGGCAGCCTGCGCGCACGGTCCAGTACGCCGTCCCACAGGCCGGTCCAGTTGCCGTGGTTGGCGACCGCGGCCTTGAGCAGGTCGACGGCCAGCCCCTCCAGGTCGTCCTCGGCGATCCGGCGGCCGACCAGCTCCTTGCACCTCTGGATCTCACCCATGGTCAGCCACCCACCAGCGGGACGAGCTTGAGGAAGGTGACCTCGGTGCCGAACGCGAGGTCGATCTCCTCGTCGAGCTCGGTGACCTGGCGGTCACCGACCAGCACCAGGAATCCGTTGCCGGCGAAGGCCTTGAGGGCGAGCTCGGTCTGGGTCTCGGGATCTATGCGGCGGGGCGTGCGCAACGCGTAGCCGTTCAGCACGCGCTCGGTGTCCTCGGGCTGGACCAGGCCCTGGAAGACCGCGGGCGTACGCGCGTTGTACTCGGCGACCTCCTGGAACACCCGACGCCGGATCAACTCCTGGACGGCGAGCCGCTCCTCGGCGATCTCCAGCCCCCAGCCGTCACTACGGCTCCCGCTTGTCGTCTCGTCGACGAACATCACGATTCCCATGCCGAGACACTACGAGCCACCACTGACAACGGGGTGCGAGACAGGTGACGGTCCCGTCGTGGCGCACGTGGACTGCGACTCATCAGGGGCGCGGGGAACTGCGCGACCAGCCACGACGGACCTTGGGGCGTCCGACGACCTCACCCGCCCGTCAACCTCACCCGGGAAATGGTCAGGCCCGGCCCGCTACGCGATGTTGCGCGCCACCGTCCACGTCACCGCCACCGCGAGGACGAGCAGCTGGGCCCGGGGGCTCAGCGTGGGGCGCCAGTGGCGGCCGTGCAGTCCCTCCCATGCCCAGCGGCCCAGTAGGTACAGCGCGTACGGGGAGGCCAGCAGCAGGGCGCGGTTGTCCAGCCAGGCCTCGGTGAAGTGGCCGTGCATCAGGTCGTACACCATGCGGGTACCGCCGCAGGCCGGGCAGAGCAGGCCGGTGAGCATGCGGAACGGGCACCGCGGCAGGAGGTGGCCCGGCTCGTGCGGGTCGGTGCGGTAGAGGTACACCGCTCCCGCCGCTCCCGCGGCGAGCACCGCCGAGGGTGCCGCGGCGGGGTGGCGGAGCGGGGAGCGGCGTACAGGTCGCGGGGGCGCCGGCGGCCCGGCCCCGGCGCCCTCCGTCCTAGCTGCGGAGGATCCGGCCGTGTTCATCGGTGTGGTCGTTCCCGGTGAGCAGGAGGATGCCGTCGATGAGCGACCAGACCCCGAGCCCGCCGCAGGTGAAGAGCTGCGCGAGCCCCATGCCGACGTTGCCCAGGTAGAAGCGGCCGACGCCGAAGCCGCCGAGGGTGAGCTGGAGGATGCCCGCGATGACCTTCGACTTGTCGGAGTACGGACGTCCGTACGGGTCGTAGCCGTAGGGGGCGTTGGGGTCTCCCGTGTAGGTCCCCGGGGGCGGGTAGTAGCCCGGCGGCGGGAACCCGGGAGGCGCGTAGCCGGGGGGCGGGTATCCCTGCTCCTGGTGACCCTGCTGTTGGTATCCCGGCGGCCCCTGTGGCGGCCCCTGCTGTTGGTATCCCGGCGGCCCCTGCGGCGGACCCTGTTGCTGGAAGCCCTGCGGGGACTCCTTCCGCGGCCCCTGCTGGGGATCCTGCTGCTCGTGACCCTGCTGCTCGCTCAAGGGGGACTGCTCCTGGGGACCTAAGCGGGACGACCCGCGAAAAGACGACAATGCGCCCGGTCATCATGCCCGACGGACACCGCGTCGCAGAAGCCCGTTCGATGACTCCCGGCTTAATCTGACGACATGTCAGATGACGAGTCGTACGAACTGCTCGGTTTCGACAACGTGCTGCTGCCCGTCGGGAACCTCGGCGAGGCCGTCTCCTTCTACGAGCGCGCGGGCTTCACGGTCGGCTTCCGGCTCGACGAGGCCGGGATCGCACTGCTGAAGGTCGGCGGCGAGACACCCGGGATCCTGCTCCGCCAGGAAGAGGCGCTCGGGCACCGGCCGCCCCCGTGGCCCGCCACGCGCGTGTGGCTGGAGGTTCCGGACGCCCGGGCCGCCGCCCGGGAACTGCGCGCGGCGGGCATCGAACTGCTCGACGAGGTCTTCTCCGTGGCCACCGGCTGGACGGCCGAGATCGCCGACCCCTGGGGGAACGTCCTCGGGTTCACCGACTACACCAAGCGCCCGGAGCTCGCCCGGCGAGCCTGAGGCCCAGTTCAGGCACCGCCCTCCTCCAATGAGTTGAACATGTTCAAAAGCAGGTCTAGAGTCACCCCTGTCAGCTTTTTGAACATGTTCAAGAAGGGGGAGGCGCATGGACCGCACGGTCGTCGCCTACGTCATCTACCTCGTCGTCAGCATCGCCCTGACCGTCTGGGTGGCCCGCACGCTCAGCCGCAACGGACGGGTCTTCCTCGCCGACGTGCTGCGCGGCAACGAGAAGCTCGCGGACGCCGTCAACCACCTCCTGGTGGTCGGCTTCTACCTCGTGAACCTCGGCTTCGTCGCGCTGTACCTCAGCGGAGACGGGACGATCGAGGACACCCGAGGCGTCTTCGAGGCCCTGTCGACCAAGCTGGGCGTCGTCCTGCTGGTGCTCGGCGTGATGCACCTGGCCAATGTGTACGTCCTCAACCGGATCCGCAGGCGGGGTGCCCTGGAGCGGGAGCAGGTGCCGCCGGTCGCGCCCCAGGACTGGGTCCAGGCGTGAACGGCGGCACCACGGCGGACCGCACCCCGGTCCGCCGGCTCACCGTCCTGTACGACGCCGAGTGCTCGCTGTGCGCCTTCCTGCGCGGCTGGCTCGTACGACAGCCGCAACTGGTGCCGCTGGAGCTGGTCCCGGCGGGGTCCGAGGAGGCCCGGCGGCGGTTCCCGGGTCTCGACCACGGCGCCACCCTGGAGGAGATCACCGTCGTCGGTGACGCGGGGCAGGTCTACCGCGACACGGCCGCCTGGATCGTGACCCTGTGGGCGCTGCGCGAGCACCGGCCGCTCGCCCACCGGCTCAGCACCCCGTCCGGGGCACGGCTCGCGAGGGGCGCGGTGCTCGCCGCCGCCAAGTGGCGGGGCGCGCAGTGGCAGCAGGGCCAGTGGGGCGGCACGGTGTACCGCCGCTCGGACGGCTGGGCGTACGACCCCCGCCGGGGCTGGTTCCACACCCCGCCGGGCTGTGCGGGCGACAGCTGTGCCACTGGCTAGGCTCTCTTGTCGTGCCTGCGAACAACGACCCCGCCAGCAACGACCCCGCGAACAACGACGGCCCCCAAGAGGGCGCTCCCCCGAGTGCTTCGAGCAAGTCCGAGCAGACTCGCGCGCTGATCCTGGAGACGGCCATGCGGCTGTTCCAGGAGCGGGGCTACGACAAGACGACCATGCGGGCCATCGCCCAGGAGGCCGGGGTCTCCGTGGGCAACGCGTACTACTACTTCGCGGGCAAGGAGCACCTGATCCAGGGCTTCTACGACCGGATCGCCGCCGAGCACCAGGTGGCGGTCCGGGAGGTACTGGCCCGGGAGAGCGACCTGGAGGCGCGGCTCGCGGGGGTGCTGAAGGTCTGGCTGGACATCGCGCAGCCGTACCACGAGTTCGCGGTGCAGTTCTTCAAGAACGCCGCCGATCCCGACAGCCCGCTCAGCCCCTTCTCCCCGGAGTCCGAGCACGCGCGCGTGGAGGCCATCTCGGTGCACCGGGAGGTGCTGCGGGGCGCGACGAAGACCAAGGTGCCCGAGGAACTCCGGGATGTGCTGCCCGAGTTGCTGTGGCTCTCCCAGATGGGTCTCGTCCTGTACTGGATCTTCGACCGCACGGAGGGCCGCGAGCGCAGCTACCGGCTCGCGGAGCGCGGTGCCCGGCTCACCGCGCGGGGCGTGTCGCTGGCCCGCTTCCGGGTGCTGCGGCCGCTCGTGCGGGAGGTGCACGAGCTGTTCACGGACTTCCTGCCGGGGATGACGAAGGTGATGCCGAGCCCCGGCGGGAAGCCCTAGTCACGTCAGTTGACGGCGTCGACCTCGCCCTCGGCCAGTTCGACGTCGTACACCAGCGGCCCCTCCCCCACGACGACGTGCCGCGCGCGGGAGCCGTAGGAGGGAGCCGCGACCGCCAGCAGGTACGTCCCCGGTGCCGGGACCGAGACGATGTAGGAACCGTCGGCCAGCGAGACCACGCGGTCCAGTTGACGGCCCCCGGCCGACAGCAGGGTCACGGACGCGCCCTCCACCGGGTCGCCCTCCGTCGTACGGACGTAGCCGTGAACGGCCGAGGCGGGGCCGCCGTCCGCACCAGCCCCGGCGCGGGTGTCGGCGGCGCCGGCCGCCGTGGGGGGCGACGCCTCCTCCTTCGGTTCCACCGCGAGGTGCGGCAGCCGCTTCTCCAGCCACCCGGGCAGCCACCAGTTGGCGTTGCCGAGCAGATGCATCGCGGCCGGGACCAGGGCGGTGCGCAGGATGAACGCGTCCAGGGCGACAGCCGCCGCGAGGCCCACGCCCGCCATGGCGGCGCCCGAGTCACCGCTGAGGACGAACGCCATGAACACGCAGACCATGATCAGTGCGGCGGAGTTGATGACCCGGCTGGTCTCCGCGAGGCCGACGCGTACCGCGCGGGCGTTGTCGCGGGTGTGCACCCACTCCTCGTGCATACGGCTCACCAGGAAGACCTGGTAGTCCATCGAGAGCCCGAAGAGCAGGGACAGCATGATGACCGGCAGGAAGGCGTTGATCGGGCCCTCCTTGCCGAGGCCGAGCAGTTCCAGGCCCCAGCCCCACTGGAAGATCGCGACCAGGACCCCGAAGGAGGCCGCGGCGGCGATCAGGTTCATCAGGGCGGCCGTCAGGGGCACCACCAGGGAGCGGAAGGCGACCAGCAGGAGCAGGAAGCCGAGTCCGATGATCGTCGCGATGAACAGCGGCAGACGGTCGCCCGTGACGGTGGAGAAGTCCTTGGACACGGCCGTCACCCCGCCCACGTGGGCCTTCACGCCGGCGGCGGGGATGACGTCGTCCCGCAGCCGGTCGATCAGCCGGTCCGTCTCCACGGACTGCGGTGAGGTCGTGGGCACGACCTGGATGACCGTCACGCCCCTCGCGGGCGGCAGCGCGGCCACCTGGGCGACCCCGGGCGTGTCCTGGAGGCCCTTGACCAGGGCGCTCGTCTCGGCGCCCTCGGTGACCACCTGGAGCGGTCCGTTGAAGCCCGGTCCGAAGCCCTCGGCGAGCAGGTCGTAGGCCTTCCTGGTGGTCGTCGAGGCGTCGTCGTTGCCCTGGTCGGTGGCGCCAAGGCGCAGCGACAGCACGGGAACGGCCAGCACGGCCATGAAGACCAGGGCGAGCGCGGCGATCCTGCGGGGGCGCTTCTCGACGGCCGTCGACCAGCGGGCGGCGAGTCCCGAGGCGCCCTCGGCCTCCGGCCCCTGGGCGGCCAGCCTGCGCCGCTGGCGGCGGCTGAGCACCCGCGGGCCGAGGAAGCCGAGCAGGGCCGGCAGAAGGGTCGTGGCGGCCAGGACGCTCAGCACCACGGTCAGCGAGGTGCCGATCACCACGCCGTCCAGGAAGCGCAGGCGCGTCACCAGCATGCCGGCCAGCGCGATGCAGACCGTGCCGCCCGCGAACAGCACCGCCCGGCCGGAGGTGTTGAGGGCGGTGACCGCCGCCTCCTCGGGGTCCAGGCCCCGCTGGATGCCCTTGCGGTGCCGGGTGACGATGAACAGGGCGTAGTCGATGCCGACGCCGAGGCCGATCAGGGAGGCCAGCAGCGGGGCGATGTCGGGGACGTCTGTGGTGTGGCTGAGCAGCTGGGTGGCGAACAGGCCGGTGCCCACGCCGAAGACGGCGATCGCGATCGGCAGCGTCATGGCGAAGAACGAGCCGAACGCCAGGAACAGCACGACGGCGGCCGCGACGATGCCGACCCCTTCCGACAGCCCCTGCGGCGGCTCCTGCACCCGCTGGATCGCCTGGCCGCCCAGTTCCACCTGGAGACCGGCCCGGTCGGCCCCCTGCGCGGTGTCGAGGACGTCCTGGACGAGTTCCTTGGGCACCTCGTTGGCGCGCTTGACGAAGGTGACCTGGGCGTACGCGATGGTGCCGTCCTTGCTGACCTGCGCGGCCCCCCGAGCGTCGTAGGGACTGGTCACGGCCCCGACGCCCGGCATCTTCGCGATGTCGTCCAGGACGGGCCGTATCCGGTCCCGAACCGCCTGGTCCCGCACGGAGCCCTCGTCGACCTTCCAGACCACCGTGTCGGTGTCGCCGGAGGTGTTCGGGAAGGCCTTCTCCATCAGGTCGTACGCGCTCTTGGAGTCCGTGTCGGGCAGGGAGAACACGTTCGCGTAGTTCGTGCCCGCCGTCGAGGCCGAGAAGCCCAGCCCGAACAACGCCCCCAGCCACAGCAACAGGACCACCAGCCGGTGCCGATAGCACCAACGTGCCAATGCCGCCACGCTCAACTCTCCTCAGTAGTCGGTCGGTCCCCCAGGTCCTGCGGAACAGGATCGGCGGCGGCACACGCGCGTGGACATGAGACACCCATGACTCTCAAGGAACTCCAAAGGGCGAACCGGCCCGACTGTCAGTGGCCCGGCCGATACTGGGGGCATGACTGGGGGAGAGACGAAGAGTCCGGGGACCGTGCTGGTGGTGGAGGACGAGGAGAGCATCGCCGACGTCCTCGCCATCGCCCTGCGCTACCACCGCTTCGAGGTGATGGTCGCGGGCTCCGTCCGCGAGGCGCTCGCGCTCGCCGAGCGCACCTGCCCGGACGTGGCCCTGCTCGACGTCATGCTGCCCGACGGCGACGGCCGCGCCCTCGGCCGTGAACTGCGCACCCGCACGCCCGGCCTGGCGCTGGTCTTCCTCACCGCGCGGGACTCCCCCACCGAGATCGTGGGCGCGCTCGGCTTCGGCGACGACTACATCACCAAGCCGTTCAACATCGACGAGGTCGTCGCCAGGATCACCGCCGTGCTGCGCCGCACCCGCCCGGCCGACGTCCTGCCGCAGCGCCCGCCCCTGCGCTACGGCGACCTGGAGCTGGACGAGACGACGTACTCGGTGCACCGCGACGGCCGCACGGTCGAGCTCACCCCCACCGAGTACGCGCTGCTGCGCTTCCTGGTGCGCAACGGCGGCCGGATCGTGCCCAAGGAGCAGCTCCTGCGCCATGTCTGGCAGTACGAGCACACCCCGCCCGAGTCGACCGTCGTCGAGACCTACATCAGCTATCTGCGGCGCAAGCTGGACGTCCTGGGCCCGCCGGTGATCACCACCCGGCGGGGTGTCGGATACGGGCTCGCATGACGTTGCGCCTGTCCCGTCGCCGGCACGGCATCCACTCCCTGCGCGGCAAGCTGACGCTGGCCAATGTGGCGCTGCTGGCGATCGGCATCGTCGCGGCGACCGCCGTGAGCGTGATGGGCATGCGGTACTACCTGCTCGACCAGATCGACAGCCAGCTCATCAAGACCCGGGACTCCCTGGGCGGTTCGGAGCTCACGCTCCGGGAGATCGACTCGCTGAGCATGCTGAGCTTCGTCCGCGACCGGCTCATCCCCGCGCACGACGGCAAGGACCGCTCGACGGGGACCGTCTTCGCGGCCGTCGACAGCAAGGGTTCGCCGGTCGGGATCCTCGGCTTCGATCCGAGCGAGTCCCAGCGGGACCTCGCGGAGGCGGTGGGCGACCCGAGCGCGCTCGCCGCCGCCTCCCGACCGCACGACGTCACGCTCGACGGCTCCACCTACCGCGCGACGGCGGCCCGGCTCGGCGACGGCACCTACGCGCTGCTCGCCGCACCCACCGATGTCCTGCACCAGGGCGTCGCCAAGGCCGTCCGGCTCGACCTGGCGATCGGCAGCCTGCTGCTCACGCTGCTCGCCTGTCTGACGATGTTCAGCGTCCGGCGCCGGATGCGGCCGCTGGAGGACATGGTGGAGACCTCGTCGGCGATCGCCGAGGGCGACCTGACCCGGCGCATCCCCTCCAGCTGCGAGGCCACCCTGGAGGTCGAGCAGCTGCGGGTCGCCCTCAACTCCATGCTCCACCAGGTCGAGTCGGCGTACCGCACGCGCGAGCGCAGCGCGGCCCAGCTGCGCAGCTTCGTCGCCGATGCCTCGCACGAGCTGCGCACCCCGCTGTCCGCGATACGCGGTTATCTCCAGCTGTACGACAAAGGCATGCTCTCCGACCCGGACGAGCGAAAGCGGGCCTGGACCAGGGTCCTCGCGGAGACCGACCGGATGGGGCGGCTGGTGGACGAGCTGCTCACCCTCGCCCGCCTCGACCAGCAGCCCGAACTGCGCTTCAGGAACGTCGACCTGAGCCGGCTGGTGCGGGAGGCGGCCGACGACCTGCGGGTGCAGCAGCCCGACCGGCCCGTGGAGGTCGCCGCCGAGGGTGCGCTGCTGGTGCGGGCCGACGAGTCCGGCCTCAGACAGGTGCTGGGCAACCTGGTGGGCAACGTCCGCACCCACACGCCCGCCGAGGTGCCGGTGCGGCTGTGCGTGGAACGCGCGGACGGGGTCGTACGGCTGTGTGTCGCGGACCAGGGGCCGGGGCTGGGCGAGGAGGACGCGGCGCGCGTCTTCGACCGGTTCTTCCGGGCCGGCGGCGGCGCGGGCAGCGGTCTCGGGCTGGCGATCGTGCAGGGGGTGGTGCGGGCCCACGGCGGCGAGGTGGCCGTCCGTACGGCCCCGGGCGAGGGGCTGGCGGTGACGGTCACGCTGCGGGAAGGGAGGCCGGTGGCCGACGCCTGACGCCGGGCCCTGCCTGGGGGGGTGCCGGGGGCGGAGGCCGGGTGGGTGGGGGAAGGGGCGGGGGTGTACGGCCGTATCGCTGACGTCAGTGGGCGAGGACCAGGGCCCAGACGGTCTTGCCGTGCCTGCCGCGGGTCCAGACGCCCCAGGCCGCGGCGATGTTCTCGACGAGGTGCAGGCCGCGGCCGGTCTCCTCGGACTCGCCGACGACCCGCAGGCGGGGTTCGACACGGCCCTCGTCGGAGACCTCTATGAGGCAGGAGCCGTCGGCGAGTGCGGTCACCGCGACCTCGAACTCGCGCTCGCGGAACGGCCCGTGGCGGACCACGTTGGTGGCCAGTTCCGAGACGAGCAGTACGGCGTCGGCCAGCGCCGGATCGTCCGGCCCGTGCCCCCAGTCGGCCAGGTGGTCACGGACCCGGCGCCGGGCGAGACCGACGGAAGCCGGATGCCGGGGCAGCCGGAAGGAGTTGCGTCTCAGCACGTCTGCTCCTCACCCCACGCACACCTCCGCCACATGCTGCTGCGTCGAGTGGCTGCCCGGCGTCGCGCGGGCGAATGCCGGTTCCGTGGAAATGCGTCAGCCGCCGCGCCGGACATGGCGCGATCGCGTCGGGTTCAGATCCAGTTCAGGCTCCACAGGCGGAAGACTCCGGTGCCGTCCGAGAGGTACTGGCCGCCGCCGACGTCCTCGCTGGTGACGACGTAGTCCTTCGCCTGCCAGAGCGGGATGACCGGGACGTCCTTGGCGATGTC
The DNA here is from genome assembly GCF_000719505.1 of Streptomyces sp. NRRL B-3229. Taxonomy (NCBI): domain Bacteria; kingdom Bacillati; phylum Actinomycetota; class Actinomycetes; order Kitasatosporales; family Streptomycetaceae; genus Streptomyces; species Streptomyces sp. NRRL B-3229. Next base: position 104,909 of record NZ_JOGP01000006.1, read on the forward strand.
CGACTGGAGGTCCCGGAAGTCCTGTTCGGCCTCGCTGCGGTCGGCGTAGCGCCGGCTGTCCTGAATGAGGTGGTCGACCTCGTTGCTGCTGTAGCCGGTGTTCATGGTGCCGTCGCTGCCGACGAGCGGGGAGCCGTAGGTGTCCGGGTCCGGGTAGTCGGCCACCCAGCCGACCGCGTAGGCGTCCAGCTTCCCGCTCGCCCAGCGCTTCTGGAAGTCGGTCCACTCGTAACCCTTGAGCGTCACCTTGAACAGGCCGCCCGCCTCCAGCTGCTGCTTGAGCTCCTTGGCCTCCGCCGCGGCGGAACCGCTGCTCAGGCCGTAGCCGTAGGTGAAGCTGACCGGGGTGGACACACCGGCCTGGGCGAGCAGCGCCCGCGCCTTCTTGATGTTCGGCTCCGGGTAGGCGTCGAAGAACGACGTGGTGTGGCCGGTGATGCCGGTCGGGATCAGCGAGTAGAGCGGGTCGACGGTCCCCTCGTACACCGAGGCGGCCAGCTGCTCGCGGTTGATCAGCCAGGCCAGGGCCTGGCGCACCTTGGTCTCGTGCAGCGGCCTGCCCGCGCGGGTGTTGAGGTAGAGGTTGCGGATCTCGGAGCTGTCGGCCTCCGAGACGCGCTGGCCGGGGTCGCTCGGATTGAGTCCGGCGAGCACCTGCGGCGGCAGCTGGCGGTAGGCGACGTCGAGCTGCTTGGCCTTCCAGGCGCTGTTGAGCTTGGCCGAGTCGGCGTAGTAGTCGAGTTCTATCGGGCGGCCTGTTTTCTTGATCTCGCCCTGGTAGTTCCCGTTGGGTGCGAGGACCGCCTTCTTGCCCTTCGTGTACGACGTCAGCTCGTACGGTCCGGTGCCGTCGGCCTCGTTGTCCTTGCGCAGCGAGTCGGCGGGGTACTTGTGGCTGTCGACGATGGCCCCGGCGCCCGTGGCGAGCTTGAACGGAAAGGTGGCGTCGGGCGAGGACAGCTGGAAGGTGACCGTGCGCCCACTGGCCTGGACCGACTTGAGGGTGTCCAGGAGAGCCGCCGGGCCGACGTCGGAGTTGATCTTCTTGACCCGGTCGAAGGAGTACTTGACGTCCTCGGCGGTCATCTCGCGGCCGCTCGGGAACTTCAGGCCCTCGCGCAGCACACAGCGGTAGGTGCGCAGGCCGCTGCCCTGGAAGCCGCAGCTCTGGGCGGCGTCCGGCACGGGCGCGGCGCTGCCCGGCTCGAAGGCCAGCAGCGACTGGAAGACGTTGTTGAACAGCGCCCAGGAACCGGCGTCGTAGGCCCCTGCCGGATCGAGCGAGGTGACCTCGTCGGTCGTCCCCACCTTGATCGTCCTGCCTGTGCTCCCGTCCGACGGGAGCAGCTGCCAGCCGCCTACTCCCACGGCCCCCAGAACAAGCAGCGTCGCGAGAATCCGCACGCGAACCGACCGCATCGGTTTGCCCTCCCCGGACCCCTGTGGGTCCCAGTGCACATGCCACCCCCTAGTGGCGCGGATCACCTAATCACAGGTGTTTCACCTGGGGGAAGAGGGATTTGTCCATTTGGGCAAGACGTTACCGCGGGGAGTTTCGGCCATATTTCACAGGGCTCTCACAGGGGCTTCGCGTGAGCTGCCGTCAGCCGCTGTTCAGGCCCGCTTCGACGCCAGTTCGATCACCGTGATGTCCGAGGGGGCGCCCACACGCGTGGGCGGGCCCCAGGCGCCGGCGCCGCGGCTGACGTAGAGCTGGGTGTCGCCGTAGCGCTCGAGGCCGGCGACCGTGGGGTTGGCGGCCTCCGCGACGAGGTTGCCGGGCCAGAGCTGGCCGCCGTGGGTGTGGCCGGAGAGCTGGAGGTCGACGCCGTGGTCGACGGCGTCGTGGATCTGGACCGGCTGGTGGGCGAGGAGCACGCACGCGCGTGCCGTGTCCCGGTCGCCCAGCGCCCTGGCGAAGTCGGGGCCCTGGCCCTCGCTCTCGCCCGCGATGTCGTTGACCCCGGCGAGGTCGAACCACGGCAGTTCCGTACGGTCGTTCTCCAGCGGGCGCAGGCCCAGTCGGCGCACCTCCTCGACCCACTGCTCGGCACCGGAGAAGTACTCGTGGTTGCCGGTGACGAAGTACGAGCCGTGCCGTGCCCGGAGCTGGGCGAGGGGGGCGGCCGCCGGGCCCAGGTCCTTCACGCTGCCGTCGACCAGGTCGCCGACGACCGCGATCAGGTCGGGCTGGGTGGAGTTGATGGTGTCGACGACCTTCTGGGCGAAGCCGCGCCCCAGCACCGGGCTCAGGTGGATGTCGCTGACCACCGCGATCCGGTAGCCCTGCGCCGCGCGCGGGAGCTTCGCCAGCGGGACGGTGACGCGCTTGACCCGGGGGCCGCGCAGGACGCCGTAGGTGCCGTAACCGACGGTCCCGACGGCGGCCGCGGCGGCGGCACCGGCGACGACGCGGGAGACGAAGAGGCGGCGGGAGGGGGTGGGTTCGCCGACGGGGGTGGTGACGGGGTCGCCGGGCGGGGCGGGGGCGGAGGGCGCGGGGGCGGTCGTCGCGTCGTCGATGGCCGCCGCGTCGGCTTTGCGGGTCTCCTGAGGCGGCCTCAGGGCCTCGCGCTCGGTCTCCTGCCGTTCCTCGGCCGGCGCTCCCGCCGGGACCCGCTCCGGGTGCGGCACGGCGGTCAGGGGCGGCTCGCGGCGCCGGTCCCGGCGTTCGAGGAGACGTCCCAGCAGGGGGCGTACGACCTCACCCGCCACAACCGCGAGCAGCAGGTAGATCGACAGCGCCAGCCACAGGAAACCGGGCCACGCGAGCACGCGCTGGAGCCAGAAGGGGGCGCCGGTGCGCTCCGCGACCAGGGCGCCGATCGCCAGCGCCCAGCCGCCGCCGATGACCGCGACACCCACCCGGCGGGTCCGGCCGGGGCCGGCGGTGGTGTCGCGGAACAGGCGGCGCCACAGGTACCAGTTGGCCGTCACGAGGACGGTCAGGGCGAGCAGCGCGAAGACAATGATCACGCAGAGTCAACTTCACTGGGCGGCTGTGAGTTCCCACGCAGTGCGCGCAGCCCACGCAACCCGATGAGCCCGACGACCGTCCCCAGTACGAAGGAGACGACGGCCAGCAGCAGGTGCACCCAGAAGTACCCCGTCGGGTCGCCCGCGTCGTCGAACGCGAGTCCGCTGGCGTCCTTGACGAGGTTCTTGACGAAAGTGATCCAGATGATCCAGCTCCACACCCCGAAGGCGAGCAGGAACCAGGAGACGGGGCGGCTGAGCTTCATGGGTCCAGTATCGCGGGCCGCTGCCTCCTGCGGCGGCCGGGGTGGCGCCACGCCTTACGGCGGCACGGCTGGTACTACCCCTTACGGCGGCCCGGGTGCGCTGAGCGGTGGGACTCCACCCTCAGCGCCATGTACGTTCCTGAACGTGTCCGCTCCCCAGAAGAAGACCATCGGGCGATCCCTGCTGGTCACCTCCGCCGCTGTCCTGTCGTCCCTCGCGCTGACCGCGCCCGTCGCGCTCGCGGCCCCCAGTCCCTCGCCCACCGGCCCTTCGCCGAGTGCCAGTCCCTCGGTCACTCCCCCGGCGAAGATGTCGACCGTGGGCGGCGCGCGGCTCGGCCTCGCGGGCACCCAGGTCAATCTGGCCAACGGGGTCCCGGTACTGCCCAAGGACATCACCGCGCGCTCCTGGATCGTGACGGACGCCGAGTCGGGCGATGTGCTCGCCGCGCACAACGCGCACTGGCGGCTGCCCCCGGCGAGCACCATGAAGATGCTCTTCGCGGACACGGTGCTGCCGAAGTTCCCCAAGGCCGAGAAGCACAAGGTTCTCCCCTCCGACCTCGCGGGCATCGGCGCGGGCTCCAGCATGGTCGGGATAAAGGAGAACGAGACCTACACCGTCCACGACCTGTGGCTCGGTGTCTTCCTTCGCTCCGGCAACGACGCCGTGCACGTCCTGTCGGCGATGAACAAGGGTGTCGCCAAGACGGTCGCCGAGATGAACGAGCACGCCGAGGAGCTCCAGGCCCTCGACACGCACGTGGTCAGCCCCGACGGCTACGACGCTCCCGGCCAGGTCTCCTCCGCCTACGACCTGACCCTCTTCGCCCGCTCCGGGCTTCAGAAGAAGGACTTCCGCGAGTACTGCTCGACGGTCACCGCGGAGTTCCCGGGCGCCACGACGAAGAACAAGAAGGGCAAGACCGTCCGCAAGCCCTTCGAGATCCGCAACACCAACCGGCTGCTGAGCGGCGACTACGACATCTCGCAGTACCAGGGCATCGCAGGTGTGAAGAACGGCAACACCACCAACGCCGGGGCCACCTTCACCGGTGTCGCCGAGCGCAATGGCAGGGTGCTGCTCGTGACGGTCATGAACCCGTCCAAGGAAGACCACAACGAGGTCTACAAGGAGACCGCCCAGCTCTTCGACTGGGGCTTCAAGGCGGCCGGCAAGGTGGAGCCGGTCGGTGAGCTGGTGCCGCCGAAGGGCGCCGCGGGGTCCGGCGCCCAGCCGGCGGCCTCGGGACAGGCCGGGGGCGGGTCCGGGGGCTCGGGTGACTCGGGTGGCTCGGACGGCTCAGGGGCGTCCGCCAAGCCCGTCACGTCCGCCACGGCCGGCGGCGGCTCCGGGGGCGTGTGGACGGCCCTCGGCATCACGGGCGGGCTGCTGGTGCTGCTCGCTGCCGGGGGGTTCCTCGTCAACCGCCGCTGGCCGCTGCCCGATCTGGTACGTCGCCGCTCTTCTCGTCCTTGAGCCGCCGGTCCTCGAGGGCCTGGTCGTCGAACTCTTGCTCCTCGAGTGCTTGCCCTTCGAGTGCTTGCTCTTCGAGTGCTTGCTCTTCGAGTGCTTGCTCTTCGAGTTCCTGGTCCTCGATTTCGTGCTCCTCGAGCTCCTGCTCTTTGCTGCCTGTGGCCGTCCACGCGGCGCAGAACAGCACCAGTTTCGACGTGAAGTTGATCCACAGCAGCAGGGCGACGGGGACGCCGAACGCGCCGTACATGCTCTTCGTCGCCACGCCCTGCATATAGCCGCTCAGCAGGAGCTTCAGCAGCTCGAAGCCGACCGCGCCGGTCAGCGCGGCGACCAGCAGCCGGCGGCGGTGCGGTTCGACGCCGGGCAGCAGGGTCAGGACGTACAGCAGGAGCAGGAAGTCGGCGAGTACGGCGACGAGGAAGGCGGTGGCCTGAAGGAGCAGGCTGCCCCAGCCCTCGCGGTCGATGCCGGCCTGGTCGGTGATCCAGCCGACCATCGCGGAGGCGATCGTGGAGATGGCGATCGTCGCCAGGACGGCGCCGCCGAGCCCGACCAGGATGCCGAAGTCCTTGACCTTGCGCAGGATGGCGTTCTCGTCCTCGTCGGGCAGCTCCCACACCGCGCGCAGGCACTCGCGCGTGGACCCGGCCCAGCCGATGCCGGTGAACAGCAGGGCGCCGGCGGCGATCAGGCCGACGGTGCCGGCGTTCTGCACCAGGGCGCCGACGTCCAGCTGGTCGGAGATGCCGGGGACCTGGTCGGCGATCTTGTTCTGGAGCTCGTCCTGCTGCTTGGTGCTCAGTGTGGCGGCGGCGATCGCGGCGGCCACGGTGAGCAGCGGGAACAGCGCGACGAAGCTGGTGAACGTCATCGCCGCGGCCAGCCGGGTCCACTTCACCCGGTCCAGCCGTTCGTACGACCGCCACGCGTGCGTGGCCGTCAGGCGCACCCAGAGCGGCCCGACGACGGGGAGTCTCTTCAGCCAGTCCATGATCGGATCTTGCCCTCCGTGCGGACGACCGATGTGCGGGTACCCCGAAAACGTGGGGTAGTGACGAGTATGGGGGCCGGTGTCGGTGTTGTTCTGCCGGCGGCGCCGGTGTCAGTGCCAGGTGCCGGTTTCCGCGGGCGTCACCATCTGGCGACCGCCAGGCCGTACATCGCGAGCCACGTCAGGGCGATGAGGGCGAGGGCGCGGTCGCGCAGGACGACCTCCTCGGGCTCGCCCGCCGTGCCGCGGTCGGCGAAGACGGCGTATCTGAGGATCGCCAGGATGAAGGCCACCACGGACAGTTGCCGCCAGGGCAGCAGGCCGCCGTACGGGCCGTGGTGGTCCTCCAGCGCCCACAGGCAGTAGCCGAGCACGGCGACCCCGGCCGCGAGCTGCCAGACGAAGCGCAGATAGCCGGTGGTGTACTCGGTGAGCAACGCGCGCGTGGCGCCCGCGTTCCCGGCCATCTGGACGGCCTCGGAGTAGCGCTTGGCCGACACCATGAACAGCGCGCCGAACCCGGTCGTGATCAGGAACCAGCGCGAGAGCGGGATGCCGAGCGCCAGGCCGCCCGCCGCCGCCCGCATCAGGAAGCCGGTCGTGACGACCGCGAGATCGACGACGAGGACGTGCTTGAGGCTGACGCAGTAGGCCAGTTGCATGCCGACGTACGCCGCGAGGAGCGCCGCGACCGGGGGCGAGGTCATCTCGGCCGCCGCGGCCGGTGTGAGGACGGCCAGGGCGCCGCCGACGGCGTAGGCGACGGGTACCGGGACCTGCCCGGCGGCGATCGGGCGGTGGCGCTTGGCGGGGTGGGCGCGGTCGGCCTCGACGTCGCGAGCGTCGTTGATCAGGTACACGGCGGCGGCGCAGACGGTGAAGAGGGCGAAGACGAGGGCGAGTCGGGGAAGGGCGTGCGGGTCGAGGAGCCGGCCGGCGGCGGCGGGCGCGGCGACGACGAGGACGTTCTTGACCCACTGCTTGGGCCTGCCCGCCCTGAGCAGGCCCCGGAGGACGCCGGCCAAGGTGCGGGACCGGGGTGGCGGGGTGCGACGGGGAGGGGTGCGCTGTTCGTGGAGCGGGGGGCGGGTCGCGTTGCCGAGGGGCGCAGTCTCCGTCACGTGCACTCCTGGTTGCCTGTCGGCCTGTTGCTGTCTGCCCTCATCCAGCGGGCTCCCAGGCGTGCCGTGAGCGCCCCCAGGGCCGCGCCCGCCAGGACGTCCGACGGGTAGTGGACGCCGACGATCACCCGGGAGAGGCACATCGCGGCGGCGAGCGGCGGGACGAAGTGCGCGCCCAGCGTGCCGAAGGCGACGGCAGCGGTCGCGGCGGAGGTGGCGTGGGAGCTGGGGAAGGAGTGCCGACCCGCCGTACGCACCAGGGGCTCGACGTGCGCCGGGCGTGGACGCCGCACCACCCTCTTCACACCCATGCTCACGAGGTGCGCGCCCGCGGTCAGAGCCGTACCGCGCAACCAGGCGTCCCGGCGCGGGCCGTCCATGGCCGCCCCGGCGAGCCCCACCGTGAGCCACAGCGCCCCGTGTTCGCCGACCCGGGACAGGGCACGCGCGACCCCGGCCACGCGCGGATCGCCGCCGCCCCGGGCCCGGAGCGCCGAGAGAATGTGGTGGTCCATGCCGTCCTTGCCGTCCATGGGGACTCACTGTTCACGGGACCACGACCGGAACTCCGGCAATATTGAGCGACATCCCATTAATCACCCATTTCGGGGAGGAACGGGATGTTTGCGAACGAATCGCAGCTATAGCGGCGATACGGTCACCGGCATGTCTGCCGACACCGTTCCCCTCACGGGCTGGGGCCGCACCGCCCCCACCGCGGCCCGTCCGACCCGCCCCCGCAGCTACGAGGAGGCCGTGGCCGCCGTCCGGGGCTGCGGGGCCCGCGGCGGCATCCCGCGGGGCCTGGGGCGGGCGTACGGGGACGCGGCACAGAACGCGGGCGGCGCGGTCTTCGACATGACCGGCCTGGACCGCGTCCACGCGATCGACGCGGACGGCGGCACCTTGCTGTGCGGCGCGGGCGTCTCTCTGCACCGGCTGATGGAGGTGCTGCTGCCGCTCGGCTGGTTCGTGCCGGTGACGCCCGGCACCCGCCATGTCACCGTCGGCGGCGCGATCGGCGCGGACGTCCACGGCAAGAACCACCATGTGTCCGGCTCCTTCTCCCGCCATGTGCTGTCCTTCGAACTCCTCACCGCCGACGGCGAGATCCGCACCGTGCGGCGGGACACGCCCCTGTTCGACGCGACCACCGGCGGCATGGGCCTGACGGGGATGATCCTCACCGCGACGGTCCAGCTCCAGCCCGTCGAGACCTCTCTGATGTCGGTCGACACGGAACGCGCGCGTGACCTCGACGACCTGATGGCCCGTCTGACGGCGACCGATCACGCCTACCGCTATTCGGTCGCCTGGATCGACCTGCTGGCCCGCGGCGCGGCCACGGGACGGGCCGTGCTGACGCGGGGGAACCACGCTCCGCTGGAGGCGCTGACGTCGCCGGGGGCGCCGGAAGGCGGCGCACGCGCGCGTAGGGACGCGTCCGGCGCACGCGCGCGTAGGGACGCGTCCGGCGCACGTGCGCACAGGGACCCGCTGGCCTTCCGGACCCCGCGCTTCCCGGCCCCGCCCGCGTTCTTCCCCGAGGGGCTGCTCAACCGCACGACCGTGGGGCTGTTCAACGAGCTCTGGTACCGGACGTCGCCTCGCGCGCGTACCGGCCGCCTCCAGGGGATCCCCGCCTTCTTCCACCCCTTGGACGGCGTGCCCCACTGGAACCGGGTCTACGGCCGCGGTGGCCTCGTTCAGTACCAGTTCGTCGTCGGACACGGCCATGAGGAGACGTTGCACCGGATCGTACGGCGGGTCTCCGGACACCGGTGCCCGTCCTTCCTCGCCGTGCTGAAGCGGTTCGGGGACGCCGACCCGGGCTGGCTGTCCTTCCCGGTGCCCGGCTGGACGCTGGCCATGGACCTCCCGGCCGGCCTTCCCGGCCTCGGCGCTCTCCTCGACGAGATCGACGACGAGGTGGCGGCGGTCGGTGGGCGCGTCTACCTCGCCAAGGACTCCCGGCTGCGGCCGGAGCTGCTCGCCGCCATGTACCCGCGTCTGGACGACTTCCGTGCGCTGCGCGCGGAACTGGATCCGCGCGGGGTGTTCACCTCGGACCTGTCCCGTCGTCTCGCCCTCTAGCCGGACCGGACGGCTCCATGTCGGACCGTCCTGCCGTCCGGCGTTCCCCGTCCGGCCTGCCACCGTCTTCCCTTCCTGCCGTCCGCCGTCCCAAGGAGCTGCTCGTGAAAGACGCCTTCGGTCTCCCCCAGTCCCTGCTCGTCCTGGGCGGCACGTCGGAGATCGCGCTGGCCACCGCCCGCCGTCTCGTCGTCCGCCGCGCCCGCACGGTGTGGCTGGCGGGGCGTCCCTCCCCCGCCCTGGAGAGCGCCGCAGCGGAGCTGCGCGCCCTGGGCGCCGACGTCCACACCGCCGCCTTCGACGCGCTCGATCCCGAGTCGCACGAGACGGTGCTCGGCAAGATCTTCGCCCAGGGCGACATCGACATGGTGCTGCTCGCCTTCGGGATCCTCGGCGACCAGGCCCACGACGAGCGCGATCCGGTCGCCGCGGTGCGGGTCGCGCAGACCAACTACACGGGCGCCGTCTCGGCCGGCCTGGTCTCCGCGCGCGCGTTGCAGGCCCAGGGGCACGGCTCGCTGGTCGTGCTCTCCTCCGTCGCCGGGGAGCGGGCCCGCCGGGCCAACTTCATCTACGGCTCCAGCAAGGCCGGCCTCGACACCTTCACCCAGGGCCTCGGCGACGCGCTCCACGGCACCGGCGTGCACGTCATGGTCGTACGCCCCGGGTTCGTGCGGTCCAGGATGACGGCAGGCCTGGAGGAAGCGCCGCTGGCGACCACTCCGGAGGCGGTTGCGACGGCCATCGAACTGGGGCTGCGGCGGCGCTCGGAGGCGGTGTGGGTGCCAGGAGCGCTGCGGGTGGTGATGTCGGCGCTGCGGCATGTGCCGCGGGGGGTGTTCAGGCGACTGTCGCTGTAACTGTGGTTACAGCCGCTGTGGTCGGCTGTGGTCGGAGTTACAACTGACTGGTCGGCGTCAGAGCTGACTCGTCGGCAACGAGCCGCGATCGACCCGTCCCGCCTGGGGCGGCACGATCGATCCCCCGAAGGTGAACTCCCGCAGCTTGCGCCAGACCCCGTCGGAGCCCTGCTCATAGAGCGCGAATCCGGTGCACGGCCATTCGGCCTCGAAGTCGGCGAGCTCCTCGAAGGCGCGGTCCATGGCCGCCTCGTCGATGCCGTGCGCCACCGTGACGTGCGGGTGGTACGGGAACTGGAGTTCCCGTGCGACCGGCCCGGAGGCGTCACGGACCTGCTTCTGGAGCCAGGTGCAGGCCTCGGCGCCCTGGGCGATCCGGACATACACGACCGGCGACAGCGGCCGGAAGGTGCCGGTGCCGGACAGTTTCATCGGGAAGGGTCGGCCCGCCGCGGCGACCTCGGTGAGGTGCGCCTCGATGGCGGGCAGCGCGCCGCTCTCGACCTCGGTCGGCGGCAGCAGGGTGACGTGGGTGGGGATGCCATGAGCCGCGGCGTCGCCGAAGCCCGCGCGCCGCTCCTGGAGCAGGCTGCCGTGAGGCTCCGGGACCGCGATCGACACACCGATCGTTACGGTCCCCACGTCGTCTCCTGTTCGTCCCTGTGGTCCTGTCGGATTCGTTCCCAGCCGTCCGGCTATCGACTGTACGGCCACGGCTGTGCTGTGGGCAGGCGCGGGCGTAGTGATGTGCAGCGCTCTGCCCGGTGGTGCCGGTGTGCGGTGGTACGCCCCGGGGACCGACGGTGAGGGCCGGTCCCTCAGGTCAGTGCGGCTTCCAGTGCCGGCGTTCACTGACGGACGCTCACTGTCGGGCCGTTCACTGTGGGGCTTTCAGTGCTTGGCGGGCAGGAAGCCCACCCTCTCGTACGTCTGGGACAGGGTCTCCGCGGCGACCGCGCGTGCCTTCTCCGCGCCCTTGGCCAGGATCGAGTCCAGCGTCTCCGGGTCGTCCAGGTACTGCTGGGTGCGCTCCCGGAAGGGCGTCACGAAGTCGACGACGATCTCGGCGAGGTCCGTCTTGAGCGCACCGTAGAGCTTGCCCTCGTACTGCTGCTCCAGCTCCGGGATGCTCGTGCCCGTCAGGGTCGAGTGGATGGTCAGCAGGTTGCTGACGCCCGGCTTGTTCTCGGCGTCGTAGCGGATGACGGTGTCGGTGTCGGTGACCGCGCTCTTGACCTTCTTCGCGGTGACCTTCGGCTCGTCGAGGAGGTTGATGAGGCCCTTCGGCGTGGACGCCGACTTGCTCATCTTGATCGACGGGTCCTGGAGGTCGTAGATCTTGGCCGTCTCCTTGAGGATGTACGGCCTCGGGATCGTGAAGGTCTCCCCGAAGCGGCCGTTGAAGCGCGTGGCGAGGTCGCGGGTCAGCTCGACGTGCTGGCGCTGGTCCTCGCCGACCGGGACCTCGTTGGCCTGGTAGAGCAGGATGTCCGCGACCTGGAGGATCGGGTACGTGAACAGGCCGACGCTCGCGCTGTCGGCGCCCTGACGGGCGGACTTGTCCTTGAACTGGGTCATGCGGGAGGCCTCGCCGAAGCCGGTGAGGCAGTTCATGACCCAGGCGAGCTGGGCGTGCTCGGGGACGTGGCTCTGGACGAAGAGCGTGCAGCGCTCGGGGTCGAGACCGGCGGCGAGGAGCTGGGCGGCGGCCAGGCGGGTGTTGGCCGTGAGCTCCTTCGGGTCCTGCGGGACCGTGATCGCGTGCAGGTCGACGACCATGTAGAACGCGTCGTGGGTCTCCTGGAGGGCCACCCACTGGCGGACGGCGCCGAGGTAGTTGCCGAGGTGGAACGAGCCTGCGGTGGGCTGGATTCCGGAGAGCACGCGGGGACGATCAGAGGCCATGCTCACCATTCTCTCAGGTGTCGGGGGCCGATCCGGAACCAGTCGGAAACAGAAGCGCCACGGGTGGGAACCGATTCGGTCCGGGCGGTGTACCCATCGTGTGAGAACGCGGGAGGGGGGCCGCATCGTCGATGAGGCCGCGGTGATCGCACGCGTACGCGCCGGAGATCCGGAGGCGTACGCGGACCTGGTGCGGGCCCATACGGGCATCGCGCTGAGGGCGGCCGCCGCGCTCGGGGCGGGGGCGGACGCGGAGGACGTGGTGCAGCAGGCCTTCGTCAAGGCGTACTGCGCGCTGGGCCGGTTCAAGGACGGTTCGGCGTTCAAGCCGTGGTTTCTGTCGATCGTGGCCAATGAGACGAGGAACACAGTGCGCACGGCGGCCCGCCAGCGCACGCTCGCCGGCCGCGAGGCGGCCTTCGCCGAGGCCGAGCCGCTGATACCGGAGGCGGCGGACCCGGCGGTGGCAGCGGTGGAGATAGAGCGCCGCGTCGCGCTGGAGTCCGCACTGGAAAAGCTGAGCGAGGAGCACCGCCTGGTCGTCACCTACCGCTATCTGCTGGAGATGGACGAGCCCGAGACGGCCCAGGCCCTGGGCTGGCCCCGGGGGACGGTGAAGTCCCGACTGAACCGCGCGCTGCGCAAGCTCGAAAAACTGCTGCCGGATTTCGAGCCCCGGGAAGGAGGTGATGAGCGTGGGTGAGTCCTACGGCGACGAGGGCGCCGACGGGAGCGCGGGTGAGCGTACGTCCCGGCTGCCCGATGAGCTGCGGGCGCTCGGGCGGTCGCTGGACGCGCCGGGTGCGGGTGGGTCCGAGTCGATGGTGGAGCGGGTGCTGGAGCAGATACTCGCCGAGCGGCTGGCGGTCCCGGTGGCGCGGCCGCCGGGGCCGGGCGAGCGGTTGCGGGCGGTGCGCCGGTGGACGCGGCTGCGGTGGCGGGCGCTGACCGCAACCCTGTGCGGGCTCCTGACGGTCCTCGCGCTCACTCCCCCGGTCCGGGCGGCTGTGCTGGACTGGTTCGACTTCGGCGGGGTCGAGGTGCGGTACGACCCGTCGGCGGTGCCCTCGCCGGGGGCCGAGGTGCCCGGCTGCGGCCGTTCGCTGTCGTTCGCGCAGGCGGAACGGCGGGCGGGGTTCGAGCCGCTGGTCCCGAGGGCGCTCGGCGCTCCCGGCGCGGTGACGGTGACGGCCGAACCCCGGGGCCGGTTCCTGACGAGCCTGTGCTGGCGGGAGGGCGGGCGCACGATCAGGCTGGACGAGTTCCCGCAACGGCTCGACCCCAGCTTCGCCAAGACACTGCGTGAGCCGCCGGAGTGGATCACGATGGACGGCCCTCCGGGAGCCGACGGGGTACGGGACTACGCCCTGTGGTTCCCGCGCCCCCATCTGCTCGGTTTCTGGCTGGTCGACGACTCCGGGCACCGCTTCACCCGCACGGAGCGGACCGCCGGGCCGACGCTGCTGTGGATCCATCACGGTGCCCGAGGGAGCGTCACGCTGCGGCTCGAGGGCGTGGCGTCGAAGGGCCGGGCGGTGCGGATCGCGCAGTCCCTCGACGGTGCTGGCAGCGAGGGTGCCGGGGGATCTCCGAAATAGTGCGGGCGGGGTGGGAACCCCGGCGGGCCGGACGGTGTACCAGAAGTGACAAGCGGCTCGGGGACGGGTCGCACGGGGATCGTCCGGAAGGGGAACAGCGGAGGACTCGGCGTCGGCGGCTCGGTTCCCCGCTGCGGCAAGGGAGTGCGGTGCTGGTGGGCGCGGCCGAACTGCGTGATGTGTGACGAAGAAGGGGGCTCGCGAGCTTGAGTTGGTGAGACGGAGTCGATCGAGGGGGATGCGTGCGGAACGGACAGGGAGAACTGCGGCACGGGCCGCGCCCGGTGTTATGGGCGCTGGCACCGGCGGTCCTGGCGGTGAGCGCGTTCGGAGCTCCGGCGGCCGACGCGGCGACAGCGTCAGCGCGGGGAGCGGAACTCGGCGGTCCCGACCTGGCGATGGTGGTCATCGCCGACACCGGGCGGACGCGGGCGGTGCGCCCCGACGAGCCGGCTTTCGGCCGCCTGTGGGAGCTGCTCCAGCCGACGTATGCGGGCACCGAGCGGGTGTCGGACAGGTGGCAGGAGGGCCGCTATCCGCCGCCGCGGATCACGGTGGTGTGGGGGCTGACGGGTGTGGGCGGCTGGCCGCAGACCGACTCGGCACCGGGAGGCGATGTGGCCGTGGAGCGCCAGGACCAGTTGTTCGTCACCCGAGACGGCACGCCGTGGGTGCGCACGGATCCGGCACCGGAGCAGGAGGACGACGACATCCGCTGGCACCGGGCGGACCGGACCGTCTTCGACCGCCTGGACCGGGCAGGGTTGTTGGGCGGTACCGGCGGGGGACACGCCGGGGGCGGCCATCGGGACGAGGGTGCCGGTCCGTACGGCGTCTGGTGGGCGGTACCAGGGCTTGCTGTGGGATTCGCGGCCGGGGCGGGCGGCACCCGGCTGATACGCCGCGCGGCGGCCCGGCCGGGAGCCGGACCGCCGCGGGAGGAGCCACGACAGGAACTCATCGATCTCTAGGCGTCACGGTTCTTTGACAACTCAAGAGAGGAAGGGTCAGCCCAGGTCGATCTCGGGGTAGAGCGGGAAGCCGGCCACGAGCTCGGTGGCCCGGTGGGAGATCTCGTCCGCGACCTTCGCGTCGAGGATGTGCGCGGCCTTGGAGGGGGCGCCCGACTTGGTGGTGCCGGCCTCGGTGGTGGTGAGGACGCGGTCGATGAGACCGGCGACCTCGTCCATCTCGGCGGTGCCGAGGCCCCGGGTGGTCAGGGCCGGGGTGCCGATGCGGATGCCGGAGGTGTACCAGGCACCGTTCGGGTCGGCCGGGATCGCGTTGCGGTTGGTGACGATGCCCGACTCCAGCAGGGCGGCCTCGGCCTGGCGGCCGGTGAGGCCGTAGGACGTGGAGACGTCGATCAGGTTGAGATGGTTGTCGGTGCCGCCGGTGACCAGGGTGGCACCGCGGCGCATCAGGCCCTCGGCCAGGGCGCGGGAGTTGTCGACGATGCGCTGGGCGTAGTCCTGGAAGGAGGGCTGACGCGCCTCGGCGAGGGCGACGGCCTTGGCGGCCATGACGTGCGGGAGCGGGCCGCCGAGGACCATCGGGCAGCCGCGGTCGACCTGGTCCTTGAGGGAGTCGTCGCACAGCACCATGCCGCCGCGCGGGCCCCGCAGTGACTTGTGGGTGGTGGTGGTGACGATCTGGGCGTGCGGGACCGGGTCGAAGTCATCGGTGAGGACCTTGCCGGCGACGAGACCGGCGAAGTGGGCCATGTCGACCATGAGGGTCGCGCCGACCTCGTCGGCGATCTCCCGCATGATCCGGAAGTTCACCAGGCGGGGGTAGGCCGAGTAACCGGCCACGATGATGAGCGGCTTGAACTCACGGGCCGAGGCGCGCAGGGCCTCGTAGTCGACGAGGCCGGTGGCCGGGTCGGTGCCGTAGGAGCGCTGGTCGAACATCTTGCCGGAGATGTTCGGGCGGAAGCCGTGGGTGAGGTGGCCGCCGGCGTCCAGGGACATGCCGAGCATGCGCTGGTTGCCGAAGGCCTGGCGGAGTTCGGCCCAGTCGGCGTCGGAAAGGTCGTTGACCTGGCGGGCGCCGGCCTTCTCGAGGGCGGGGACCTCCACGCGCTGGGCGAGGACGGACCAGAAGGCGACGAGGTTGGCGTCGATGCCGGAGTGCGGCTGGACGTAGGCGTGGCGGGCGCCGAAGAGCTCCTTGGCGTGTTCGGCGGCCAGGGACTCGACGGTGTCGACGTTGCGACAGCCGGCGTAGAAGCGGCGGCCGACGGTGCCCTCGGCGTACTTGTCGCTGAACCAGTTGCCCATCGCGAGGAGGGTGGCCGGGGAGGCGTAGTTCTCGGAGGCGATCAGCTTGAGCATCTCGCGCTGGTCGTGGACCTCCTGGCCGATGGCGTCGGCGACGCGCGGCTCGACGGCGCGGATCACGTCGAGGGCGGCGCGGAAGGCCGTGGACTCGGGGGACAGGGGCTGCTGCTCTGACATGGCGGCCTCCGGGCTGCGTGGCTTGAAGCGGTCACGGATCACGGTTCGGCCCAGGCGCACGGCACTTGGTCACTCGCAGGCCGCTCCCCGATGGTCCGTCCCATCCCAGCGCGCCAGTCACGGCCTGTCGGCCAGCCTACCGGGCAGGCGGAACGGCTCCGGGCCTGCGTCCACCATGCGAACGACGGCAGCGAGGCCCGGCGATGCGCGCGGTTCTCGCTGCCGTGGCGGTGGACGACGTCAGAACAGCAGGTCGGCCAGGCGGTCGACCTGGTCGGGGTCCGGGGCCCAGCAGTAGAGCATCACCTCGTCGGCACCGATGCCGAAGTAGGCGTCGGTGGTCTCGCGGATCTGCTGCGGGGTGGTGAGGAGACCGGCCTCCATGTACTCCACGTGGCCGCTGAAGGCGTAGTAGTCGCGGAGGTTGCGGCGGGCCCGGTCGAGGGTCGTCTCAGGGCCCAGGGCGACGTTCGCCTGGGCGACCAGACGGGGGCGGCCGAGGCGGTCGTGCTTCTGCCAGGCCGTGGTGGCGTCGCGGAACAGGTTGGCCATGAAGGAGGGCGGCAGGGCGGCGCCGAGGAAGCCGTCTCCGAAGCGGCCGACCCGTTCGAGGGCGGCGGGGGCGAACCCGCCGAACAGGACCTCCGGACCGCCCTGCGTCACGGGGGCAGGGCCGATGGGGCCGACCCCCTCGCCGTACGGCTCACCGGACCAGGTGCGGCGCAGCAGGGTCATCTGTTCGTCGAGGCGGCGGCCCCGGCGGTGGAGATCGATGCCGGCGGCCAGGCAGTCGTCCTCCCGGCCGCCGACGCCGATGCCGAGGGTGAAGCGTCCGCCGGAGAGCCGGTCCAGCGTGGCGGTCTGCTTGGCGAGCAGCGCGGTGTTGTGGAGCGGGGCGAGGAGCACCTCGGTCTGGACGCGGATGCGGGAAGTCGCGCCTGCCAGGGTGGCGAGGGTGACTAGGGGCTCGGGGTTGTCGTAGACGAGGCGGTCCAGCAGGCCGAGGGTGCGGAAGGGGCCGGTGTCGGCGCGTCGGGCCCAGGTGAGCAGCTGGGCGGGGTCGTCGATGGGCAGGCCGAGGCCGATGTTCATGGGAGTGTCCTCCGGAGGGCGTACGGGATCCGCCGGTCGGCCGGATCCGGTGCCGCCCCTCCGTGACACCGCGCGCTGTGCGCGGGCCTGCTCTCGTTCTGCGGCGATGGTTCTGGAGAGCGTGTGCTTCAGAGTGCGACGAACGTAGCGCGAGGGGGCGCGGGGCGACAACGCATTTCCTGGCGGGCCCGGGCGAGGCCAGGGCCGGGCGGGAGCGGGGGCGGGAGCGGGGGCGGGGGCACTGTCACCGTCTCCTGCGGCCGCCTTCATCACCGGCGCCCATCCAGCAGTTCCCGGAAGCGGCCCCACCCCCGCGTACGCCCCCGATGCCCCCGCCGATGGCACCGTCCGCTCAGACGAACCGCCTGCTCAGACCAACCGTCCGCTCAACGGATCACATGCGGCAGGAAGCGTGCGTACTCGTCCGTGACCAACCCCGAGGACTCACGGATGCCCAGGCCCGCCGACTCGCCCTCGACGACCCACGCGCCCAGGACGACGCGGTTGCCGTCGAAGTCGGGCAGGGGGGCCAGTTCCTGGTAGCAGCAGGCCTCTTCGCGGAGGGGTGAGGTCGTGTCGGGTTCGTGGATCGTGACTCCGGCGCCCTCACGGCCCAGCAGGGGCTTGGCGACGTAGCCGGTGGTGGTGGCCAGGTCCCGGGGGCCGTCGAGATAGGCGGGGAGGAGGTGGGGGTGGTCCGGGTACAGCTCCCAGAGGATGGCCAGCAGCGCCTTGTTGCTGAGGAGCATCTTCCAGGCGGGTTCGATCCACAGGGTGCTGCCGGTGCCGCCGCCGTTGTCGAGGGTGTCGAGGACGTGGTCGGCGAAGCGGTCGGTGGTGAGCCACTCCCAGGGGTAGAGCTTGAAGCAGCTGCGGATGAACCGGAGTTGGTTGTCGACGAAGCGTCCGGAGAGCGGGTCCCAGCCGATCTCCTCCATCGAGATCCAGTCGGTGGTGACGCCGGCTTGCTCGGCGGTCTCCTTGAGGTAGGCGACCGTCATGAGGTCCTCGCCGAGTTCGTCGGCGGAGGAGTGCGCGAAGTACAGGGGGCTGCCGGGCGGGAGGAGGGCGGCCTGCTTCTTCCAGGCGGCGACGAGGCGTTCGTGGAGGGAGTTCCACTGGTCGGCGTCCGGGAAGAGCTCCTCCATCCAGAACCACTGGGGCGAGGCGGCCTCGACGAGGGACGTGGGGGTGTCGGCGTTGTACTCCAGGAGTTTGGCCGGACCGTCGCCGTCGTAACGGAGGTCGAAGCGGCCGTAGACGGAGGGGAGTTCAGCACGCCGGTGCCAGGCCTCCGCGACCGCTTCGGCCACGCGGGGGTCGGTGATGCCGAGGTCGGCGAAGCGGTTCGCGGTGACGATGTGGTCGGCGGCCGTGAGACACATGCGGTGGAGGTCTTCGACGACATCCTCCAGCGCCTCGACCTCGCGGAGCGTGAAGGAGTAGTAGGCGCTCTCGTCCCAGTACGGCCGCAGGGAGTCGTCGGGGTGGCGGGTGAGCGGGTAGATCAGCCCCTGGGCTTCCACGGTCTGCTGCCATCCCGGGCGGGGGGTGATGGTGTGTCGGCGCATGGTGATCGGCCCTCAGCCGCCGGAGCTGCCCTTGCCGGTACCACCGTCGCCGTCGCCGCCTCCGCTGCCGAAGCCGCCGCGGTCGACCCCGCTGCCCCCACTGCCCCCGCTGCTCGACGAACTGCCGGATCCCTTGGACTTCTTGGTGAAGGAGCCGCCCGAGACCCAGCTGCCCTTCTTCTTGCCTCCGTAGTAGTAGGTGCCCCGGACGGAGGTGGAGGACTTGCAGTTCTTGTCGGCGACGACCTGGTAGCCCTTGCCGAGGGTGTAGCTGTCCCGGTCGACGCAGCGTTTGTCTGGGTCGGAGGAGCAGGCGGTGAGGGCCGCGGCGAGCAGTCCCACACCGCCGAGTGCGATGGTGCCGGAGCGAAGTTGTCGGCGTGCGTCCGCCATGTCCGTGTCTCCCCGTCGATCAGGCCGTGTGTCCGGTGTGCGTGTGTGGCGGACAGCTTAGAGATCAGTAAGAGCCCGCTCGAAAGCAGCCCGCCCTTCGCCTCCTCCCCTAAGGTCACTTCGTGCTCTTTGGAATGGTGTGCGCCCTCGGGGCCTCGGTCTGCTTCGGGACGGCCACCGTGTTGCAGGCGATGGCAGCGCGAACCGCGGATGCGGGAGGCGGTGACGGCGAGGGGTCGGCGTTCGCGGTGACGCTGTTCCTGCGGGCGGTGCGGCAGTGGCGTTATCTGGCGGGACTGGCGTTGGACGGGCTGGGGTTCCTGCTCCAGATCGCCGCGTTGCGGTCGGTCCCGATCTACGCGGTGGGCGCGGCGCTCGCGTCGAGTCTCGCGGTGACCGCGGTGGTCTCGGCGCGGCTGCTGAAGGTCCGGCTGAGCGGGGCCGAGTGGGGTGCGGTCGGAGTGGTGTGCGCGGGGATGGCGCTGCTGGGGATCGCGTCCGGGACCGAGGGGGACCGTGGCGGGCCGTCGGCCCTGGGGTACGCGATGCTCGCGACGGCACTGGCGGTGCTGGCGCTGGCGCTGCTGGGCGGACGACTGCCGGAGCGGGGGCGGCCGTTGGCGCTCGGGCTGGGGGCCGGGTTCGGGTTCGGGGTCGTGGAGGTGTCGGTCCGGCTGATCGACTCGCTGGCGCCGTCGGATCTGGCGACCAACCCGGCGACCTACGCGCTCCTCGTCGGCGGGGGTGCGGCCTTTCTGTCGCTGACGTCGGCGCTCCAGCGGGGTTCGGTGACCACGGCGACCGCCGGGATGGTGATCGGGGAGACGATCGGGCCCGCCCTGGTGGGGGTGGTGTGGCTCGGGGACCGCACGCGGGAGGGGCTGGCGTGGGTGGCTGTCCTGGGCTTCGTGGTCGCCGTGGCGGGGGCGTTGGCGCTGGCCAGGTTCGGGGAGGCGCCGGTGAATGCCGACCGGGACGCAATCCCGTGAGCGGGCCGCACTATTCGGGTAGGGCCGCGCACAGCGCTTCCAGCGCTCCCGACCAGGCGTGGTCCGGCGGGGTCCCGTAGCCCACGACGAGGGCGTCGTCCTGCTCGCCGCCGGCCTCGGGGTGTCGGAACCGGTGCAGTCCGTGGACGGCGAGGCCGTGCCAGGCGGCTGCCCGCAACGCCTGTTGTTCGGTGCCCGGGGGCAGCCGCAGCACCACATGCAGACCGGCCGCGATCCCGGTGGCGCGGACCTTCGGGGCCCGGCGGGCGAGCTCGGCGACCAGGGCGTCACGGCGGCGCCGGTACCGCAGCCGGGCGGCGCGCACATGACGGTCGTAGGCGCCGGAGGTCAGGAACTCGGCGAGGGTCAGCTGGTCGAGGGAGCCGCAGGCGTCGATGCCGCCCTTGGCCCGCAGGACCTCCGTCATGAGGTGGGGCGGCAGCACCAGCCAGCCCAGCCGGAGTGCCGGTGCGAGGGACTTGCTGGCCGTGCCCGCGTAGACGACGTGGTCGGGGTCCAGGCCCTGGAGGGCGCCCACGGGCTGGCGGTCGTAGCGGAACTCCCCGTCGTAGTCGTCCTCGACGACCAGCCCTCCGGTGCGGCGGGCCCAGTCGACCACGGCCGCTCGCCGGTCGCGGTGCAGGGTGCCGCCCAACGGGAACTGGTGCGCGGGGGTGAGCAGCACCGCGTCCTCGTCGGTCAACCGGCCCGGGTCGGTACCGCGTTCGTCGAAGGGCAGCGGGGTGGTGCGCAGACCGGCGGCCGCGAGCAGGTTCCAGTGCACATCGAGGCCGTACGACTCCACGGCCACCGTGTGTGCGCCGCGGGCCCGCAGCAGGGCGCCGAGGAGGCGCAGGCCGTACGAGAACCCGGCACAGACCACGATGCGGTCGGGGTCGGCGCGGACCCCGCGGGCGCGGGCCAGGTAGTCGGCGAGGGCGGTGCGCAGTTCGACGCGGCCGCGTGGGTCGCCGTAGTCGAGGGCCTGGTAGGGGGCGGTGGCGAGGGCGCGGCGGGCGGCCTTGAGCCACTCCCCGCGCGGGAAGGAGGCGAGGTCGGGGGTGCCGGGGATCAGGTTGTACAGGGGCCGGGGTGCGGGCGGTAGGGGGAGCCCGGGGGCGCGTCGGTGGACGGGCTCGGGCGCCCGGGACACGCCGGGGACACTCGGCCGGGAGCCAGGCCCGGCCAACGCACCGACGGCACCGACCCCGCCCACAGCACCGGCACCGGCACCGGCACCGGCACCCTCACCCGCACCAGCACCAGCACCAGCACCAGCACCAGCACCAGCACCAGCACCGTCATCGCCTCCTGCCCCCACCCCGGCCCCCCGGTCGGCCACCCGCGTGCCGGACCCCTGGCGGGCGTTGAGCCACCCCTCGGCGACCAGGTCGGCGTAGGCGTCGGCGACCGTGTTGCGGGCGATGCCCAGGTCGGCGGCGAGGGAGCGGGAGGAGGGCAGCCGGGTGCCGGGGGCGAGGCGGCCGGTGCGGACGGCCTCGCGCAGGGCGTCCGTGAGGCCGCGCCGGAGGCCGCCCCCGGCGGGTTCGAGATGCAGGTCGATGCCGAAAGTGGCCCAGGGTTTCGCCATGGAAGTGGACCATACCCCTGGGCTGCCTGGCTCCTAGGGTCGAGGCATGACCACAGAGGAGACCGCCCGCACCACCCGCCAAGAAGCCGCCCGCCGCTCCCCCGAGGAATCCGCCCGCCCCACCGCCGAGACCGCCCCCCGCCTGGCCTGGGCTCAGCACGCCCCCGAGGTCTACAAAGCGATGCTCCGCCTCGACACCGCCGCCCGTAAGGGTCTGGAGCCCCGGTTGCTGGAGCTGGTGAAGATCCGTGCCTCGCAGCTCAACCACTGTGCGTTCTGCCTCGACATGCACTCCAAGGACGCCCTCGCGGCCGGGGAGAGCGTCGAGCGGATCATCCAGCTCGGCGCATGGGAGGAGTCGCGGCACTTCTACACGGAGCAGGAGGTGGCGGCCCTCGCGCTGACCGACGCGGTCACCGTCCTCACCGACGGCTTCGTGCCGGACGAGGTGTACGACCACGCGGCCAAGCACTTCGAGGAGGCCGAGCTGGCCCAGCTGATCGCCGCGATCACGGTGATCAACGCGTGGAACCGGTTCGGTGTGACCTGCCGGATGGTGCCGGGCCACTACGAGGCGGGGAAGCACGAGTGAGCCGTACGGACGTCCTGGACCCCGAGGTCGCCCGCGCCCTGTCCGCACTCAGCGCGGCCGCGAAGAAGGGACTCGGTGATCCCGCCCTCGCCGAACTCGTCGTCGTCCGGGCCTCGCAGCTCAACCACTGCGCGTTCTGCCTCGACATGCATCTCACGATCGCGCGCGAACTCGGCGTGAGCGCACAGCAGTTGGACCTACTTGCCGCCTGGGAGGAGGCGGAGGGCGTCTTCGACGAGCGGGAGCGGGCCGCGCTCGCGCTGACCGAGGCGGTGACGGTGCTGACGGACCGCCGGGTGCCGGACGACGTGTACGAGAGGGCCGCGAAGCACTTCGGCGACCGTGAACTCGCCCATCTCATCGGCCTGGTCGTCGCCATCAACAACTGGAACCGGGTGATGGTCGGCCGCCGGATCCCGCCGGGGGGTCATCAGCCGTGACGTCGGACAAGGTGGAGCTCTTCCGCGCCCTGCACAGGAACAGGCTCCCGGGCGATCCGCTCGTCCTGCCCGGTCCCTGGGACGCGGTCAGCGCGCGGGTGCTGGAGGAGGCCGGGTTCCCGGCGCTCGCCACGCCCAGTGCGGGAATCGCAGCCGCGCTCGGCCACCAGGACGGGTCCACGCCGGCCGACGAGATGTTCGCGGCGGTGGCGCGCATTTCCGGGGCCGTGGACATCCCCGTGTCGGCGGACGTGGAGGGTGGATACGGGCTGGCACCCAAGGAGTTGGTGGAGCGCCTGCTGGAGGCGGGCGCCGTGGGCTGCAACCTGGAGGACTCCCACCAGAGGGTGCTCAAGGACCCGCGTGAGCACGCCGAGTGGCTGGCCGAGGTGCGGTACGCGGCCGGGGACCGGCTGTTCGTCAACGCGCGCGTGGACACGTTCGCCTACGGCGACGGTGATCCCGCTCGGGCGATCGAGCGGGCGGCGCTGTATGTCGCCGCGGGCGCCGACTGCGTGTATCCGATCGGCGCCCCGCCCGGCGTACTGCCCCTGCTGCGGTCCGGGATCCTGGGGCCGCTCAATGTGTTCGGGCGTCTGGACGGCGAGGGCCCCTCGCCCACCGCGCTCGGTGAACTCGGGGCCACGCGCGTCACCTTCGGGCCGGGCCTGCAACGGCGGGCCGCCTTGGCGCTCCAGGGGATCGCCGGCGAGCTCAGGCTCTGACAGTGATCAGGACAGCCACGCCTTCCATGTGGACTTGTGGCTGTCCACCCACTTCTTCGCCGCGTCCTCCGGCGTCATCTTCTGGTCGGCGATCATCAGGGAGACCTCGTTCTGGTCCTCGGTCGTCCACTTGAACTTCTTCAGGAAGGCCGCCGCCTTGCCGCCGGACTTGGCGAAGTCCGTGTTGAGGTACTTCTGGAGCGGGGTGTGCGGATAGGCGCAGGTGATCTTCGCCGGGTCCGCGTCGCAGCCCTCCTTGTAGGGGGGCAGCTTGACCTCGGTCATGGGGACCTTCTTGAACAGCCACTGGGGGGCGTACCAGTAGGTCAGGAAGGGCTTCTTCTCCTTGGCGAACTGCCGGATCTGGGTGATCTGCGCGGCCTCGGAGCCGGCGAACACCACCTGGTAGTCCAGCTTGAGGTTCTTCACCAGCGCCTTGTCGTTGGTGACGTAGGACGGGGAGCCGTCCATGAGCTGGCCCTTGCCGCCGCTCTCCGCGGTACGCAGCTGGGAGGCGTACTTGTTGAGGTTCTTCCAGTTGGTGACGTCCGGGTGCTGCTTGGCGAAGTACGTCGGGACGAACCAGCCGATGTGCCCGGTCACCCCGAGCCCGCCGCCCGGCGTGATGGTCTTCTTGTCCTTGACGTACCGCTGTTCCTGCTCGGGGTGGCCCCAGTCCTCCAGGATGGCGTCGACCCGGCCCTGGCTGAGCGCGTCCCAGGCGGGCACCTCGTCGACCTGGACGGTGTCGACGCGGTAGCCGAGCTGGTGCTCCAGGAGGTACTGGGCGACGGCCACGTTGGCCTGTGCGCCGACCCAGGACTGCACGGACAGGGTCACGCTCTTGGAGCCGTGGGCGTTGGCGAACGGCGAGGCCTGCTTGGTCATGTCGGCGGCACCGCAGCCGGTGAGCAGCAGCAGGGATCCGGCGGCGGCGAGTGTACGGACGCGCATGTCAGGCTCCCTTCCCCGTACGGCGTTCGGTCGGCTGGGTGACCCGGTCGAGCATCAGGCCGAGGCAGACGATGGCGGCACCGGCGACAAGGCCGGTGGCCAGGTCGCCCTGGGCCAGGCCGAAGACGGTGTCGTAGCCGAGCGCGCCACCGCCGACGAGGCCGCCGATGACGACGACGGCGAGGACCAGGACCACGCCCTGGTTGACGGCGAGCAGCAGCGCGGGCCGGGCGAGCGGGAGCTGGACCTGGCGCAGCTGCTGCCAGCTGGTCGCGCCGAGCGAGTGCGAGGACTCCATGGCGGCCGGGTCGACCTGGCGCAGGCCCTGGGTGGTGATGCGGACGACGGCGGGCAGGGCGTAGACGACGGCCGCCGCGGCGGCGGGTGCGCGGCCCACGCCGAACAGGGCCACGACCGGGATCAGGTACACGAACTGCGGCATCGTCTGGAAGACGTCCAGGACGGGCCGCAGCATCCGCTCGAAGCGGTCGCTGCGGGCCGCCGCGACCGCGATCGCGAAGCCCAGGACAAGAGTGACGGCGACGGCCGCGAGGACCTGCGAGAGCGTGTCCAGCGCGGGCGTCCACACCCCGAGGACGCCGATCGCGGCCATGGCGAGGACCGCGGTGAGGGCGGTGCGCCAGGTGCCGATCAGCCAGGACAGGGTGGCGACGACGAGCAGCACGGACCACCA
Source organism: Streptomyces sp. NRRL B-3229 (assembly GCF_000719505.1). NCBI lineage: Bacteria > Bacillati > Actinomycetota > Actinomycetes > Kitasatosporales > Streptomycetaceae > Streptomyces > Streptomyces sp. NRRL B-3229. The sequence goes on from NZ_JOGP01000006.1 coordinate 129,700, forward strand.
GGGCAGCGCCTGGAGGCCGTCGCGGACCGGGTCGAGGATCCAGGTGGTGAAGTGGGCGGCCCAGTCGGCGGTGCCGCCGATGACGGGGACGCCGGAGTAGAGGTGGGCGGTCATCCAGTCGACGGCCCGGTTGACGGGCTCGGCGATGTTCAGGGTCCAGGCGTCGGGCCAGTCGAGCCCGCCGAGCAGCCGTCCGGCGACCGCCACGACGACGGCTCCCGCGAGGGCGTACGCCCAGGCGGCGCGCCCGCCGCCCTCGGCGCTGTCGTCGACCGCGCCGGCCGCGCCGGTGACCCGGTCGAGGACGACGGCCAGCAGCACGATCGGGATGCCGGCCGCGAGGGCGGCGCCCACGTCGACCGAGGCCAGAGCCTGGTAGACGCGGTCACCGAGGCCGCCGGCGCCGATCACGGACGCGATGACGGCCATCGACAGGGCCATCATGATCGTCTGGTTGAGGCCGAGCATGAGCTCCTTGCGGGCCAGCGGGATGCGGGCGGTCAGCAGCCGCTGGCGGGCGGTGGTGCCGAGCGACTCGACGGCTTCCAGGACACCCTTGTCCGCGCCCTGGAGGCCGAGCGCGGTGAGGCGGGCCATGGGCGGGGCGGCGTAGACGACGGTGGCGAGGACGGCGGCGGGCACGCCCATGCCGAACACCAGGACCACCGGGAGGAGGTAGGCGTAGGCGGGCATGACCTGCATGGTGTCCAGGACCGGCCGCAGAAGCTTGTCCATCCGGGGGGACAGTCCGGCGGCGAGCCCGAGCAGGGCGCCGACCAGGACCGAGGCGAGCACGGCGACGACCATCAGGGCGAGGGTCTGCATGGTGGGGACCCACATGCCGAGCAGACCGCAGGCGAGGAACGCGGCCGCGGTGCCCAGGGCGAGCCGCAGACCGGCGACCCGCCAGGCCACCAGGGCGCCGAGCGCGGTGACGCCGGCCCAGCCCGCGCCGAGCAGGACCACGTACACGGCGTGCACGGAGATCACGACGGCGTTGCTGAGGTAGCCGAAGAAGTAGAGGAACAGCGGGTGGCTGTCGCGGTTGTCGATGATCCAGTCGCTGGCGCTGCCGAGCGGCTTGGTGAGGTCGACAGTGAGGGCTGCGGGCCAACTGCCGCTCGCCCACTGCGCGTTGGCGAGCGGCACGAGGACCGCCGCGGCGAGGGCGATGAGCAGGATCTTGTGGACCGCACGGTGCCTGAGCAGATGGGTGGGCAGGGAGCGGGGCGTGGACGCGGTGACGGTAGCCATCAGACGGCCTCCTTGCGAAGCTCCGTTCCGGAGGTTCCGGAGCCTCCCTCGGAAGGCCGCGGTGCCGAGGATCCGTCACGGAGTTCCGTGCCGGCGACCACGCCGAGCAGCCGCTCGTGGTCGACGACACCCAGGCAGCGGCCCCGCTCGACGACGCACGCCGGGCCACCGCGCTCGGCGACCACCTTGATGGCGTCGGCGACGACGGCGTCGGGGGCGAGGGCGCCCGGGTGCGTCGGGCCCGCGCAGCCGCCGGGCTTCATGGCCCTGCGGACCGTCATGACCTGCTCGCGCGGCACGTCCCGGACGAACTCGCGGACATAGCCGTCGGCCGGGGAGCCGACGATCTCCTCCGGGGTGCCCAGCTGGACGACCTTGCCGTCCCGCATCAGGGCGATGCGGTCCCCGAGCTTGAGGGCCTCGCTCAGGTCGTGCGTGATGAAGACCATCGTGCGGCCCTCCTCGCGGTGCAGGCGCACGACCTCCTCCTGCATGTCCCGCCGGATCAGCGGGTCGAGCGCGCTGAACGGCTCGTCGAAGAGGAGGACCTGCGGGTCCACCGCGAGCGCCCGCGCGAGGCCCACGCGCTGCTGCTGGCCGCCGGACAGCTGGGACGGCTTGCGCTGTTCCATGCCCTCCAGGCCGACCTTGACGACGACTTCGGCGGCCCGCGCCCGGCGCTCGGCCTTGCCGACGCCCTGGACCTCCAGGCCGTACGCCACGTTGTCGAGGACCGTGCGGTGCGGGAGGAGGCCGAAGTGCTGGAAGACCATCGCGGCGCGGTGGCGGCGCAGTTCACGCAGGCGGGACTTGTCCATCGCGCGGACGTCCTCGCCGTCGATGCAGATGGTGCCCGCGGTCGGCTCGATGAGCCGGGTCAGACAGCGCACCAGCGTGGACTTGCCGGAGCCGGACAGGCCCATGACGACGAAGACCTCGCCCTTGCGGACGTCGAAGCTCACATCGCGGACGGCGGCCGTGCAGCCGGTCCGCTCGCGCAGGTCGGCGGGGTCGAGGGCCGCCAGTTCGGCGTCCTCTGGCACGAGGTCCGCCTTGGGGCCGAAGACCTTCCACAGGCCGTCGACGGAGAACACCGGGTTGTCGGTGGTCGGGGGCTTCTCCATGGTCGCGGTCGTACTCATCACGCACCACCTCCCAGCAGATCGACGGCTTTCTCACCGACCATGAGCACCCCGATCATGGGGTTCACGGCGGTCATGGTCGGGAACACGGACGCGTCGGCGATACGGATGCCGTCGAGGCCGCGGATCCTCAGTTCGGGGTCGACGACGGCCAGTTCGTCGTCGGCGGCACCCATGCGGCAGGTGCCGGCCGGGTGGTAGACGGTGTGCGCGACCTTGCGGGCGTACTCGCTCAGCTCCTCGTCATCGGTGATGTCGGGGCCGGGGCACACCTCCCGCTTGAGCCAGCCGGCGAGCGGTTCGGTCGCCGCGACCTCGCGGGCGATCTTGATGCCGTCGACGAGGGTGCGGCCGTCGTAGTCGTCCTCGTCGGTGAAGTAGCGGAAGTCGAGGGCCGGCTTGACCTCCGGGTCCGCGCTGGTGAGGTACAGGCGGCCGCGGCTCTTCGGCTTGGGGATGTTCGGGGTCATCGAGACGCCGTACACCGGGCGTTCGTAGCCGAGGCGTTCGGGGTTGTCGGTGAAGGGGACCTGGTAGAAGTGGAACATCAGGTCGGGGCCCGCGTGGTCGGGGTCGCGGCGCACGAACAGGCCCGCGTCGGAGTCCATCGCCGAGTTGTCGGGGATCGGGCCGTCGGTCTCCCAGACGATCACCGACTCGGGGTGGTCGAGGAGGTTCTCGCCGACGCCCGGCAGATCGTGCACGACGGGGATGCCGAGCGCTTCGAGGTCCTTGCGGGGGCCGATGCCGGAGTGCAGCAGCAGCCGGGGCGAGTCGACGGCGCCCGCGCACAGGACGACTTCACGGCGGGCCCTGATCAGGGTCTCCTCGCCGTCCTTGGACCGCACGTGCACGCCGTCCGCCCGCGTGCCGTCCAGTTCCAGCTTGTACGCCCAGGTCTCCAGCAGGATCGTGAGGTTGGGGCGCTCGTCCATCACCGGGTGCAGATACGCCACCGACGCCGAGGACCGCTTGTTGTTCTCGGGGTGGTAGGCCAGGTCGAAGAAGCCGGCGCCGTCGTCGAAGGGCTTCTTGTTGAAGCCCTCGACGCGCGGGACCTGGAGGGCCTTCTGGGCCGCGTCGACGAAGTCGCGGGCGATGGCGTTCCGGTCCTTCTCGTCGACCGGGACGATGTTGTTCTTCAGCCGGGCGTAGTACGCCTCCATCGGCACCGCGCCCCAGCCCTTGGCGCCGGCCTCCTCCCACTCGTCCCAGTCGGAGGGCAGCGGCTTGAAGGCGATCAGCGTGTTGTGGGAGGAGCAGCCGCCGAGGACCCGGGCGCGGCTGTGCCGGATGTGGGAGTTGCCGCGGGGCTGCTCGGTGGTGGGGTAGTCGTAGTCGAGTTCGCCGCCGAGCAGGCCCATCCAGCGGCGCAGCGTGAGGACGTCGTCCCGGCCGACGTCACTGGGGCCGCCCTCGATGACGGCGACGGTGACGTCGGGGTTCTCGGTGAGGCGGGAGGCTATGACGGAGCCTGCTGTGCCACCGCCTATGACGACGTAGTCGTACTCCTGTTTGAGATCGGACATGGGGGTACTCCAGTGAAGTCTTGAGGACGAAGAGAGCGGCGAGGAGAACGCCGGAGGGCGAGGGAGGGGCGCGCGTGGGCTCAGCCGGCGAACCAGCGGACCGGCTTGGGAGCCAGGTTCTGGTAGACGTGCTTGGTCTCGCGGTACTCGGCGAGGCCGGCGGGGCCGAGTTCGCGGCCCACCCCGCTCTTGCCGAAGCCGCCCCACTCCGCCTGCGGGAGGTAGGGGTGGAAGTCGTTGATCCAGACGGTGCCGTGGCGCAGGCGCCCCGCGACCCGGCGGGCGCGTCCGGCGTCGGCGGTCCAGACGGCTCCGGCGAGGCCGTACTCGGTGTCGTTGGCGAGGGCGATGGCCTCCTCCTCGGTGCGGAAGGTCTCCACGGTGAGGACGGGTCCGAAGACCTCCTCCCGCACGACCCGCATCTCGCGGTGGCAGCGGTCGAGGACGGTCGGCTCGTAGAAGTAGCCGTCGACGGGACGCTCGGGCGACGGCTCGGGGCGCTGGCCGCCGGAGCGCAGCACCGCGCCCTCCTCCAGCGCGGAGGCGACGTAGTCCTCGACCTTGGCGCGCTGCTGCTCGGAGACCAGCGGCCCGCACTCGACGCCGTCCTCGGTGCCGCGGCCGAGGCGGATCTTCGCGGCGCGGCGGGCGAGTTCGGCCACGAAGCGGTCCCGGACGGACTCCTCGACGATGAGACGGCCGCCCGCGGAGCAGACCTGGCCGCTGTGGATGAAGGCGGCGTTCAGGGCCTGGTCGACGGCGGTGTCGAAGCCCTCGGGGGTGGCGCAGGCGTCGGCGAAGACCACGTTGGGGTTCTTGCCGCCGAGTTCGAGGGCGACCTTCTTGACGGTGGGGGCGGCGGCCTGGGCGACCTTGATGCCGCTGACCAGACCGCCGGTGAAGGAGACCAGGTCCACGTCGGGGTGTTCGGCGAGCCGGGCGCCGACGGTGTGGCCGGGGCCGGTCACGATGTTGGCGACGCCTTCCGGCAGCCCCGCCTCGACCAGCAGCTCGATGAGCGCGATGGTCGTCATCGGGGTGATCTCGCTCGGCTTCACCACGAAGGTGTTGCCGGCCGCGAGCGCCGGGGCGATCTTCCAGCTGGCCTGGAGCAGCGGGTAGTTCCAGGGGGTGATCAGCGCGCACACACCGACGGGTTCGTGGACGACGACGCTGTGGATGTCGGTCGAGCCGGCGTCGACGACCCGGCCGGGCGCCTCGCCCGCGACGAGGTCGGCGAAGTAGCGGAAGGCGTCGGCGACGCAGTCGATGTCGACCCGGCCCTCCTCCACGGTCTTGCCCGCGTCCCGGCTCTCCAGCAGGCCGAGTTCTTCGCGGTCGCGTACGAGAAGATCGGCGACGCGGCGCAGCAGTGCGGCGCGTTCGGCGACGGGGGTGAGCGGCCAGGGGCCCTGTCCTGAGTCGAAGGCCTGGCGGGCGGCGGCGACCGCCAGATCGGTGTCCTTCTCGTCACCCTCGGCGACGACGGCGAACGGCCGGGCGTCGGCGGGGTCGAGGATGTCGCGGGTGGCTCCGGAGACGGCTGCGCGCCATTCGCCGCCCGCGTGGATGGTGTGCGGCTCGAGCCGCGCCTGCTGTCCGGCCATGATCGGTGTTGCCTTCCGTTCCTGTTCAGTGCCCCTGCGTCACACGCGTGTCACTCACCGGGACCGTCATCGCATGCCCCCGACCCTCGATTGCATGCGCAATCGGTGGCCGAAAGTGCCCTGGCTCACTGAACATGCGGACAAAAACGTACAAAAGTAGGCTGGACGTGCCTTTCGCGGAGGTGACGCCATGACACGGAGAGTGCTGACCGTCACGGCGGCGGGCGCGGCGCTCGTCGTGTCGTCGCTCCTCGGTCCGGGCGCCGCCACCGCTGCCGCTGCCGCTGCCGACGACCCGAGCGCACGCGATCTCGTCGACCAGGCGAAGAAGAACCTCCTCGACGCCGAGTCCGTCCGTCTGCGGCTGACGGACCACAGCACGGACACCCGCACCGGCCGGACCCAGCCGGTCTCGATGGACCTCGCCCTCGACCAGGACGGCAACTGCGCCGGGACACTGAGGATGGGAGCGGGCGGCGGCAGCGTGGAGATCGTCAAGCGGGGCGCCGAGGTATGGATGAAGCCCGACACCGCGTTCTGGAAGGCGCAGGTACCGGGCGGTCAGGGCGACGCGGTGGCCGAGCTCCTCAAGGACCGCTACCTCCACGGTTCCACGCACGACGCGATGCTGAGGGGCATGGCCGAAACCTGCGACCTGACCTCCTTCCAGAAGGAGATCACCGCGGACTCCTCCGACGCGCGCCGGCTGACGAAGGGGGCGCCGACGAAGGTCGACGGCACGGAGGTGATCCCGCTGAAGGGCACGTCGGACGGCAAACGGGTGGCCCTGTACGTCACGTCGGACACCCCGCACCGGCTGGTGCGGGCCACGCAGAAGGGCGGCGGGACCGACCTGGCGCTGTCCTTCTCGGACTACGGCAGGCCGGTCCCCTCGAAGACGCCGTCGGCCGGCGAGAGTGTGGACGTGAACAAGCTCCAGGACGAGTTGCGGAACGCGTGAGCCACGGGCACCGCCGGGGGTCGGTGAGCCACGCGCACCGCCGGAGGTCCCGGGGTCAGTCGATCGCCGCCGGGTCGCACGAGTAGGGCGCGCAGAATCCCTTCAACGCGCTGGTCAGGAGCTCCAGTTCGTCCTGGCCGCCGTTCTTGTCGAGGCCGTAGGCGGCGACCGCGTAGATGAGGCCGTCCTGTGCGACGAACCGCTCGTCGTAGACGTGCCAGGGGCCCAGGTCGGGCTCGCCGCTGAGGGTGTCGGCCACGTACTCCAGGCGCCGGCCGGTGAACCCGTCGTCGTCCACGGGCCGCAGGTCCAGCTTCTTGAAGCCGTCCGGCTTGGTGGTGTCGGCGGACAGGTACAGCGCGAAGGACTCCTCCGGGGAGCTCTCCGCGATCTGGTACACCTGGAGCCGCTGTTCGCCGTCCGGGCTGCGGTAGTTGACGACGTCGATGCCGAACTGGGACGGCACGGAGCTTCGCGACCAGCCCACCGGGCGGGCGATGCGGAAACCCTCGTCGTCCACGTACAGCTCGTATCCGTCGGGGAGTTGGGGCGCCGAGGCGAGCGGGGACGGGGACTCCCCGGTGGGCGAGGGGGTCGGCGAGTCCTCGGGCTCCCCCTGCTGCGAGACGACGTGCGTCGGCGTGGGGCTCCCGCCCCCGCCCTTGTCGTCCTTGTCACCGCCGCCGACCACCTGGGTCAGCACCAGGGCGGTGACGACCCCGACGGCGGCGGCTCCGACGAGCGCGGACCAGACGAGCCGGCGGTTCCTGGCGGCGGGCGCGGCAGGCGGGGCCACGGCCGTCTGCCCGCCGGTCGACCAGGACGACCCCGACCACTCGGCCGACGGCACAGTCCCGCCGCCGACCTGCTCGGCGGACGACCAGCCGCCGTCCGGGACCCCGGGCCCGTGCCAGGTGCTGCCGCCACCGCCTCCGGGCCAGCCGACGGGAGGGGAGGGCGGAGACGGGAGGGGGGAGGGCACGTCACCGGCCCGTCCGGGACCGGGCACGTCACCGGCCGCTCCGGGACCCGAACCCCATGCACCCGGCCCCGCCGCCGTCCCGGCCCCCGCCCCCGTGTCGTCCGGCCCGGCCGCCGGCGGCCATACCGGAGCCTGCGGCGGCACTGTCCCCGGCCTGGCCGGTGGTGGCGGTGGCGTGACCGGACCGGTCGCCGACGGCGGCGGAGTGACCGGACCCGTCGCCGTAGGACCGCCGTCCCCGTCCTCCCACCGCTGCGTCTCCTCGTTCCAGTACCGCACGCCCCCGCTCACGCTCTTCCCCTCGCCTCTGCCCCGGCCCGTGTCACAGCTCCGGTCACAGCCCCAGCAACCCCGCCACGGCCCCCGCCGAGGCGACCAGGCTCACCAGTGCCTGTGAATCGTCCAGCAGCGCCCGCAGACGTTCCCGGCGGGTCGGTCCCGCCTGGCCCGTCGTGACGAGCTCCTCCTCCGTCTCGGCCAGCGCGGTGTCCAGCGTGGCCGTCTCGTCCGTGGACCTCAGTCTCGTGAGGTCGGCGCGGAGTTCCCGTACGGCGGCGAGGAGCGCCTCGGCGTCCTCGTCCCGCCCGGGCGTGACCCCGTGGTGGCTCTCGGCACGCGCGTGGCTGCCGATGGCGAAGGTGCTGCCGTGCACCCCTCCGCTGATGCTGACGCCCGGTTCATCCGTTGCCATTGCTGCCGCTCCCCTTCTGCGAGTTCTGCGACGCGGTCCCCGAGGACGCGGTGGCGTACTTGCCCGCCGCGAACGTACTGCCGTGGACGCCGCCCTCGACATGCACCCCGCCGCTGCTGATGTTGACGATCTTCTGGACGAACTCGCCGGTCTGGTAGCCGGATTCGGCGAGCGCGGTGAGGACGCCGTGCGCGACCCGGTCCTGCACGCTGCGGAGATAGCGGTAGGCGTCCATCTCCTGGAAGGTGGACCCCTCGTCCATGGAGGCCAGTTCCCGCACCGAGAGCGCGGGGCCGTCCGGCAGCGCGCCCGCGTAGCCGCCGGTGAGCAGCTTCCACAGGTAGGCGACGCCCCTGCCGAGGGTGGCGAGGGAGCCGGCCGCGGAGCCCGGCACCCGGGCCATGGCCCAGACCGCCTTGCCGAGGACGTTGTTGTGACGGTAGTTGTGCGCCGCGCGGTCGGCGTCCTTGAAGTCCTCGCGCACCGGCAGCAGGACGTGCGGGGCGATCTCCAGCATGAGCATGCGGCCCTGGGTGTGGACGCGCACGAAGACCGTGACGACCAGCTCCTCCTCCCAGCCGCCGACGCGAATGCGCAGGAAGTGCCGCCGCTTCTCGGCGCCCTCCTCGACCGCCCGCGCCCGGTGCTCCTCGAAGGCCCCCGGGTGGTACGGCGCCTCCTCGCGCCGGCGCAGTCCCTCCGCGGGCAGGAACACGCACTCGTCGATCTCCAGCCAGCGCAGCCGGTCGCGGACCGTGTGTCCGGCGAACTCCGAGGGCAGCCGCAGCTGTTCGAGCAGCGGGCGGATCTTCTCCAGCACCGCGCGGTTGTTCAGCGGGAGCTGTTCCTTGGTCTCGTCGGGCCGCAGTTCGACGGCGAGCACCCACGTCTCGTAGGCGGCTCCGGCCCCGCAGAAGGGCCGCTTCTCGTGGTACATGACGAGCGGCGCGTGCTGTTCGAGCCGGATGCGTTCCTTCAGCCGCTGGAAGCGGGGTCCCTCCGCCCGTTCGGCGGGGTCGCCGGCCGCGTCCGGGAAGCGCTGCGGGGACAGTTCGGCGCTCACAGCCCGGGCGAACTGGCCGCGCTGGGCGGCCACACAGGCCGCGATCAGGGCGAGGACGACGATCACGAGCCAGGCCTGGAGGGGGTCGACGAGTCCGCCCGCCCGGCCGACGTCGGGGAACAGGAGGTCCGTCACGTCCGGCGAGTCGCCGTAGGAACCGCCGAAGTAGCCGTCGTCGTAGGAGGACGAGCCGCCGTAGGAGGACCCGTAGGCGGAATCGTCGTTCCCGCCGCCGAAGGCCAGGAAGAGGGTGGCGGCCAGGAAGACCGCGAAGCCGATCCGCCCCCACCAGCGGAACAGGAGGGCGGGCAGCCACCGGTACAGCGGCGGGTTGGCGCCCTTGCCGCGGACCCAGGGGGCGACGGCGAGCATGAGGCTGGGGACGAGGGCGAAGCCCAGGAGTCCGCCGGTGAGCGGCAGCCCGATCACCCAAAGGCCGATGATCGCCCCGGCCCACAGCAGCTCCTGGCGGCGGGCGCGCAGTGCGTGCGCGAGCACCCGGGCCGCGTCGAGGCCGAGCGAGGGCGCGACGATCCGCTGTTCGTTCAGGTGCAGCTGCTCGATGACCCGGTCGCGGTAACCGGAATCGAGGTAGGTGCCGGCGCAGAGGAGGCGGGTCGCCTCGCTGGCGTGCGGCGGTGTGACCGGACCCGGCGGTGCGGCCTGCGGTTGCCGAGGTACGGATGCAGTGGTCACGCGACTCCCCCGATGCGTGCAAAAGCTGTGCTGTTGTCGCTTGTTGACAAACCATCAGCATAGAGGTGCGGATGGGACCCGGAAACCGGAATGCCGGATTGATGGACTCCCCGACAATCCTTTGACTACAGTCAAAGGTTATGGACCCGGTGTCGACAGAGCAGGTGGCGGAGTTCCGCCGCTTCAACCGTTACTTCACCCGCCGTATCGGCGCGCTCGACGACCACTACCTCGGGCAGGACCGGCCGCTCGGCGAGGCGCGGCTGCTGTTCGAGATCGGCGAGGGGGTCTCGCTGCGCGAGCTCAGGGGCCGGCTCGGGCTGGACGCCGGCTATCTGAGCCGGATGACGAAGACCCTCCAGGCCCAGGGCCTGGTCCGGGTCAGCGTCCACCCGGGCGACAGCCGGCTGCGCGTGGTCGAGCTGACCCGTGCCGGACGGGTCGAGCTCGCGGAACAGAACCGCCGGGCCGACGCCCTCGCGGCCGGCCTGCTCGAAGGGCTCAGCGGCCCCCAGCGCGACCGCCTCACCGAGGCGATCGGCACCGCCCAGCGCCTGCTGCGCCTGGCCGGCATCACCGTGACCCGGGTCGACGGCGCCGCCCCGGACGCCCGCGCCTGTCTCGACGCCTACGCCGCCGACATCGACGCCCGCTTCCCGGAGGGCTTCGACCCGTCCGACCTGGTCCGCCCCGAGGAGGTCTCGGGGGACGCGGGCGCGTTCCTCGTGGCGTACGAGGAGGGCCGCCCCGTGGGCTGCGGAGCCCTGCGCCGACTGGGGCCGGGCATCGGCGAACTCCGCCACGTCTGGGTCCACCCGCACGCTCGCCGCCTGGGCCTGGCCCGCCGCCTCCTCACCGCTCTGGAGACGGAGGCCACCACGCGCGGCCTAGTCACCCTGCGCCTCGACACCCACGCCTCCCTCACCGAGGCCCGGGCGATGTACCGGGCGTGCGGCTACACGGAGATCCCGCCGTACAGCGACCACGTCTACGGCGACCACTGGTTCGAGAAGCGCCTGCGCCGTCCGGGCTCCTGACCCACCGTCAGGCCCGGTCGCCCAGCCACCCGGCTCTCCATCAGGCCCGGTTTCCCGGCCACTCGGCCAGCAGGTCCCGTACGGTCCGGCGCAGCCACGCGTGCGCCGGGTCGGCGTCGTGCCGCGGGTGCCAGGCCAGCCCCAGCCGCAGCGGGGGCAGCCGCAGCGGTACGTCGAAGGTGACCAGGTCGAGCGCGGTGGCGAGCGGCAGTGCCCAGGAGCCGACCAGGCCGACCAGGTCGGTGTCCCGGACGACGAAGAGGGAGGAGGGGAAGGTGGCGACGGCCGCCACCACCCGGCGCTCCAGCCCGAGCCCGGCGAGCGCCTCGTCCACCGGCCCGCGCAGCCTGCCCCGCCGGGACACGGTCAGATGCTCGGCCCCGGCGAACCGCTCCGCCGTCAACTCCCCCTCCAGCAAGGGATGCCCGGACCGTACGACCCCGACCATGCGGTCCTCGTGGAGCGCCTCCACATGCACCTCGGGCGCCACAGTGTCCACGACCCCCACCTCCAGATCGGCGGTCCCCTCCCGCAGGAACGGCACGTCCACATGGCTCTCGGCCAGGAACCGGATACGCACTCCGGGCGCCTCGGCGGCCGCCCGGCGCAGAAGGGACGCCCCGCAGGCCGCGGCGACGGTGTCGTGCCCGAGGATCGTGAACGTCCGCTCCACCGTGCGCAGATCGACGTCCCGCCCCGGCGCGAACAGCGCGCGGGCCCGCTCCACCACCGCGCTCACCTCGGCGCGTACGGCCAGCGCATGCGGGGTCGGCACCATCTGCCGCCCGGCGCGCACCAGCACGGGGTCGCCGAGCGCCTTGCGGATCCGGCCCAGGGTGCGGGACATCGCGGGCTCCGACAGATGCAGGCGCCGGGCGGCACCCCCGACGCTCTGCTCCTCCAGCAGGACGTCCAGGGCGACCAGCAGGTTCAGGTCCAGTTGCGTCACACGCATCGATTCCTTGCAAAGGTTGCACTGGAGTGCAGGACATCGCCGAGCCTACGGTGACAGGGCATCCCACACCACCGTCCCGCTCCCTGGAGGAGCCATGCCTTCGCCTGCCCTCGCTCCGACCCCGGCGGCCACCGCGCCGACCCTGAAACGCTCCACCCTGCTCTCCCTGTGCGCCTGCGTGCTGGTCGCCCAGAGCATGGTGGCCGCCATCAACCTCCTTATTCCGCAGCTGAGTTCGTCGTCGCTGCACCCCACCTCCAGCGAACTGCTGTGGACGGTCGACGCGTACGTCATCGTCTTCGCCTCGCTCCTCATCCCGGCCGGCGCCCTGGGCGACCGCCACGGCCACAAGGGCGCCCTGCTCACCGGCCTGGTCCTGTTCGCGGCGGGCGCCGCCACCAGCGCGCTGGCTCAGAGCCCGGGGCTCCTCGTGGCCGGCCGGGGCGTCTCCGGAGCCGGGGCCGCGCTGGTCACCCCGGCGACCATGTCGATCCTGATGCGTCTCGCGGGCCCGCAGGGGCGGGCCCGGGCGACGGCCTCATGGACCCTGGCGCTCGGAGTCGGCGGCATGCTGGGCAACCTGGGCGGCGGTCTGGTCGGCCAATTCCTCACCTGGCGCGCCCTGTTCGCGCTGATGGTCCCGCTGGCCGCGCTGCTCGCCGGCGCCGTGGCCGTCACCACCCCGCGCACGGAACGCGCCCCGCGGCAGCACCTCGCCCCGCTCGGCACCCTGTTGCTCACCGCGGGCCTGGTGGCCACCCTCTTCGGCATCATCGAGGGCCCCGTCCACGGCTGGACCTCACCGAGCATTCTGACCGCGTTCACGGCGGGCGCGGGCCTCGTCGCCGCGTTCACCGCACACTCCCTGCGCTCCCGGACCCCGCTCCTCGACCCGCGCCTGTTCGCCTCACCCCGGCTGCGCTCCACCACCCTCGGCATGGCGACCGGCTTCTTCGGCCTGTTCTCCCTCTTCTACGTCAACTCGCAGTACCTGCAAGGCGTGAAGGGTTACGGACCCGCCCTGACCGGGGTCGCGATCCTGCCGCTGATCGTCGGCATGGCGGTGCTGCCGAGACTGGCCGCCCGCTGGTCCGGCCGGCCCATGCCCGTCATCGCCGGCGGTCTCGCCCTGATCGGCCTCGGCCTGCTGGGCGCGTCCACCGTGGACGCCGGCACGCCCTACCCGCTGTACGCCTGCTGGCTGCTGGTCATCTCGGCCGGCACCGGGCTGTCCATGCCCGCGCTCACCCTGGGGGTCGCCACCGCGCTCCCCTCCGACCGGGCGGGCCTCGCCTCGGGCCTCGGCACCTCGGCCCGCGAGATCGGCGCGGCCCTCGGTGTCGCCGTCACCGGCACGATCCTGGCCGCCCACCACGATCTCGCGCACGGCATGGGCCCGGCCCTGCGCACGGTCGCGCTGCTGGTGCTGGCGGCCACCGGGCTGGTGATCGCCGGCCATCGCGAACGGTCCGGCGATTCGCGCACTATCGCGTTCGACGGGAAACGAGTACTATCGCGTCCTGCCCGCCGCTGAGCCGGTGGCTCCAACCGCCGCCGCCCGCGCCCCAGTTGACCCGAGGAGCCGCCGTGCTCTCCCCGTTGAATCCGGTCGTCGGTCTGCTGATGCTCCGCGGTGCCGTTGCCGAGGTCGAGTCACAGGCCGACCCAAGCGGTCGGACAGGGGCGCGCGTCCGGTGTCACGGTGACCGGCTGCCGAGGCCGGCGGTCAGGTCCGGGTCGTACGGCGGCTGCTGGTACCGGAGTCGGGCCGGGGCGGTGGCTCAGCCGCACTGGGCTCCCGTGGGGCAGAAGGAGCTCAGCGCCCTGGTGAGCGGCTCGCGCACCTGGGCCGGGGACAGGGCGGCGGGGCCGGTGACGCGGATCGCGTACAGCGTGCCGTCGGCGGCCTCGAAACGGTGGTCGACGACCTGACGGGGGCCGAGGTCCGAGTCGTCGTAGCGGTAGGCGAGTTCGGACCAGGTGGCTCCGGAGGCACGGTCGAGGACCTGGTAGCCGGGCCGGCGCGCGAAGCCGTAGCCGGGGTCGTTCTCCGCCAGGTCCAGGGAGCGGGCCGGAGTGTCCTCCGCGAGCCGGAAGATCTGGAGCCGTCGGCCGTCGGCGGGGTCCTCGTAGGCGACGACGGGAGCGGCCTGGCCCTGTTTCTCCGTGCGGGTCCAGCCCTGGGGCACCTCGACGGCGTATCCGACGGGGTCGAGGGTGCGGCTGTATCCCGGGGCCGGGGAGGTGGAGGGGGAGGGTGACCTTGATTCCCTCTTCGACGACGCGTCCGCCGTGACGCTCGGAGCCGGAACCGCGCCGGAGCGGGACCCCAGCGAGGTGTCCCGGAGGAGGAACCAGACACCGGCACCGACCGCGACCCCGACCAGGACGGCCACGGCGAGGGCGGCGAACACCCGGCCGACCCGGTGGGGCGCCGGGCCCGCGGCAACCGGCGGGAAAGGAGAGCCCACCGGACCGGTCGACAAGGGTGCGAGAGGCGAGACCTGCGTCGGTGCCGCGGCCCACAGCGGCGTGGGCTCCTGGCCCCGGGGCGGCACGAAGGAGGTCTGCGTCTCGGCCGAGGCCCACGGGGGCCGCTCCCCCGCCCGCGTCTCGGCCGGAACCCACAGCGGCCTGTCCCCCGCCCGTGTCTCCCCCGAGTTCCAGGCCGCCCGGCCTCGCTCCTCGCTCGGTCCGTGCTCCGCCGCGGAACCGGAGTCGTAGCCGTTCCAGTCGTGCCAGCCGTTCATCGCGCATCCCCCGAATCACCCCACCGGGCAGGGCTTCGACCGTAGGGCGAAAAACGGCCACGGGCCCCGTTCCGGCGGAAACCGGAACAGGGCCCGTGCACGCTCGTGACAGAGCCGTCGAGAAGACGCGGCGTCGAGCGGTTCAGACGCGGATCAGGCGCGGATCAGATGAGGCCGAGCGCGCGCACCGCCTCGCGCTCCTCCTCCAGCTCCTTCACCGACGCGTCGATGCGGGCGCGGGAGAACTCGTTGATGTCCAGGCCCTGGACGATCTCGTAGACGCCGTCCTTGGTGGTGACCGGGAAGGACGAGATCAGGCCCTCCGGGACGCCGTAGGAACCGTCCGACGGGATGCCCATGGAGGTCCAGTCGCCGTCCGCCGTGCCGTTGACCCACGTGTGCACGTGGTCGATGGCGGCGTTGGCGGCCGACGCGGCGGAGGACGCGCCCCGGGCCTCGATGATCGCGGCACCGCGCTTGGCGACGGTCGGGATGAACTCCTCGGCCAGCCACTTCTCGTCGTTGACGGTCTCGGCGGCGTTCTTGCCGGCGACCGTGGCGTGGAAGATGTCCGGGTACTGGGTGGCGGAGTGGTTGCCCCAGATGGTGAGCCGCTTGATGTCGGCGACCGTGGTGCCCGTCTTCTTCGCGAGCTGGGTCAGCGCGCGGTTGTGGTCCAGGCGGGTCATCGCGGTGAAGCGCTCGGCCGGTACGTCCGGGGCGGCGGCCTGGGCGATCAGCGCGTTGGTGTTCGCCGGGTTGCCGACGACCAGGATCTTGACGTCGTCCGCGGCGTGGTCGTTGATGGCCTTGCCCTGCGGCTTGAAGATGCCGCCGTTGGCCTCGAGGAGGTCACCGCGCTCCATGCCCTTGGTGCGGGGGCGGGCGCCGACGAGCAGGCCGACGTTGGTGCCGTCGAAGGCGACGTTCGGGTCGTCCGTGATGTCGATGCCCTGGAGCAGCGGGAAGGCGGAGTCGTCGAGCTCCATCGCGGTGCCCTCGGCGGCCTTGAGCGCCGGGGTGATCTCCAGGAGGCGAAGCTTGACCGGCACGTCCGCGCCGAGCAGCTGGCCGGAGGCGATGCGGAAGAGCAGGGCGTAACCGATCTGGCCGGCCGCGCCGGTGACGGTGACGTTCACGGGAGTGCGGGTCATGGCGTTCTCCGTATGACAGCTGGCGGTGGGGCGTCCCTGCCCCGGACGTTTGATCGATCTCTCGGCGTCAAGAGATCCACCGGTCAGGCTATCGCGCATCCGGGTACCCGAACGTCCGGGTCCATGTGGCCCACCCCACAACGCCCCGAACAAAGAGGCGGCCGCCCGTCCGGGAGAGGGGGGACGGAAACGGCCGCCGTATGGGGGTACCGGGGTCCGGACTCCCGTGGGGGTACGTTTCGCGTGCCCAGGATTCAACAGCCCATGCACACTCCGGGAAGTTTTGACTCCCTAGGGGCGCGGGGAACTGCGCGACAAGCCACAACGCACCGGCACACGACAGCCGACAGACCACGCAACGGCGATTAGTCGGTACACCCCCGCTGCCCCGAAGCCAACGTCACGCACGCCTTCGCCGCAGCCGCGTCCTTCACAGCGACCATCGGCGTATAAGCGATCGTGTCCCCCGCATCCGTGATGCTCCCGCTCTGCTCGGTCACCTTCCCCGCGGTCACCTCGACCTTGTCCCCCTGCCCCGCCTGGGTGACCCTCCCCCAGGCCGCCCCGCAGGTCTCGCTGTACCGCACCTCGACCACCGCCGCCCCCACGGTCGCGGTCTTGGCGGTGGTCACCAGGTTCCCGCTGCACCCCATCGCCTCGGCGTCCTTCCCGGTGCACCCCTGGCCGCTGCACTTCACCCCGGCGGGCAGCGAGACGGAGGTGGAGGCGGACGGCGACGGGGACTTGCCGGCCCCCGGCTTCCTGTCGCCGCCCGGGTCGGTCAGGAAGAACACGGCGGCGATCACGACCAGCACCCCGACGACCCCCGCGAGGAACATCGTCAGCCGCCGCTTCCCCCCGGAGCCACCGGAACCGGCTGAGCCGTCCGAACCGGTGGAACCGTCGGACGCCCCGCCCCCCGGCCGCGCGTCCTGCGGCTCGTCGTACGGTCCCGGCGCCCCCGGCGTCCGCCCCGGCCCGTCGGCCTGGACGGGCGCGGCCGCGGCGGCCGTACGTCCCGAAGAAGTTCGCGACGGGCCCTGATAACCGGCCACCCCCCAGGAGTTGCCGCCCGAGGAACCACGGTCGGCCTCCGACTCCGTCGGCTGCGGCGGCACCGTCGGCGCGACTCCGGCCGGTCCCGCCACCCCCGGCGTCACCGTCGCGCTGCCGCTTCTGCGGGCCGTCCCACCACCCTTGGCGGGCGCGGGCGGCGCCCCGAACTCGCCGAGCGCGGCCCGCGCCTGGGAGATCCGGATGGCCTCCATGGTCATGTCGTGCCGCATCTCCGAACGGCTCCAGGCGCGTTCGGCCAGCTCCCACATCGTGGTGAGATGAATGGGACTGGTGCCGGTGACCTCGGCCAGGGCGACGATCGCGCCCTTCGGCGCGAGCAGCCGGCCGTTCAGATAACGCTCCCAGGACGTCTTGCTGTAACCCGTGCGGTCGGCGACGGCCGCGATGCTCAGGCCGCTGCGGTCCACGAGCCGCCGCAACTGGCTCGCGAACTCCCTGATCTGCGGATCGATGTCTTCAGGCAAGGCCTTCCAACGAGGCATTGCTCCCCCCTCTTTCCCCCCGGTCGGTGCTGTGGTGCTCACGTGCGCTGCAAGGATCCCAGCATTCCGGGCACGTGCGCACGGGTGTATCGGCAAGTTCGACACGTTATCGACGCTGTCGAACAGTGCCGTGTCAAAACCGCAAACTTGTCAATACATCGCCACACGGGGAACACATCGGAAATAACGCCCGACACGGCAGTTACCGGCTCACCCAGAGGCCACGGCACCGGCGATCCCGACCGCCAGCAGCAGCACCAGCAGCAGTACGGCGGCCAGCAGCAGCCGGTTGATCCCGCCGGGTTTCCGACGGGGCGGCTCGTCCCACCACGGCAGTGTGGGGTCGTCCTCGTAGCCCTCGCCGCCGGAGACCCTCCCGCCCTCGGTGGCGGAGACCTTGTCGCCCTCGGTGGCCGAGGCCGGCCGGGGCCAGGCCTGCACCGCCAGCTCCCAGCGCACGGTGAGACGTTCGGCGTCGGTGCCGTCGAGGCCCGCGATCCGGCACAGCGCGGCGACGGCCTGCCGGGGCGGCGGCTGGGAGGCGTTGAGGTAGCGGTGCCAGGAGGACTTGCTGTAGGCGGTACGCGCGCCGAGCGCGACCAGGCTCAGCCCGGTGCGGTCCTTGAGCCGCCTGAGCTGCTCGACGAAGTGCCGCACCTCAGGCGGCAGATCGTCCGGCAGCGCCTGCCAGCCACTCATCGCCCACCTCCGCGGCGTCCGCACCTGCTCCCAGGCAAGTGACGACGCCGGAGGCCGGATCGGTTCCTGGCCGCGGGGCGATCGTGGCAGGTCACCCACTCCGTGCCGGAACCGTCACCGCTGTGCCACAGCGGACCGACAGCGGTTGAACAGCCCGCTCGCAGCGCGGGAGGGTGGAGCGCGCCGACGGTCCGTCCCTCATCGGGGGAGGGGGCGGGCCGCCGGGTCTCCCCCGCGGGGATCAGCTGTTGGTGACCGTGAAGTGCAGGGTGTCCTTGAGGAACGGGATCACCAGCCACGGGTCCGGCTGCACCATCATCGCCAGCAGGACGATCGCGGTGCCGAGCACGCCGTAGGTCGCGATGTCGGTGAAGCGGGAGCGCACGGCGAGCATGCCGACGTCCGGCAGCAGCCAGCGCAGCACGGCACCGGCGAGCAGGGCCAGTCCGATCAGCAGGGTGCCAATGCGGAACGAGTCGAGCGCCGTCAGCAGCAGTCCGAGGCCCACCGCGGCCGACACGGCGAGCACCGGCCACTGCCGGGCGGGCGCCGGAGCGTCCCGCGGAGCGGCCCGGCCGCCGCCCTCGGGCCGCGCGGTGTCCCTGGTGAACAGCGGAAACCGCCGGGTGGCCCGGCGCGGCACGCCGTCGACGTCGGGCGCGCTGATCGCGTCCCGTACGACGAGATCGGCCTCCGACTCGGGATCGCCCGCCCGGTCCGGCTCACCGTCGGCGCCGTCGGCCCGCTCGGCGGCAGGAACCGCCGCACCGGACTCCTGACCCTTCCCGGCCCTCAACGACCCCACCCCGGGCTCCCCGTCGTCCAGGGCACGCGCAGAACCGGCGTCCCGGGCCTGCGCCGAAGCGTTGTCCTGGGCCCGCACCGAACCGGCGTCCCGGGCCTGCACCGAAGCGCCGTCCGGGCCCTGCACCGAACCGGCGTCCTGCCCCCGCGCCGACCCGTCGTCCTGGGCCTGCGCCGACCCGGCCGACCCCGCGGAGCCCGTCGTCCCGGTCGCCCGCGCCGCCATCCGCCGCTCCTTCGGTCCCCGCTCCTCAGCCGACACCGCGCTCCGCCGCCTCGACCACGTTGACGAGCAGCTGGGCGCGGGTCATCGGGCCGACGCCGCCCGGGTTGGGGGAGATGAAGCCGGCGACCTCGGCCACGCCCGGGTGGACGTCTCCGACGATCTTCCCCTCCGCGTTGCGGGAGACGCCGACGTCGAGGACGGCGGCGCCCGGCTTCACGTCCTCGGGGCGGATCAGGTGGGCGGAACCGGCGGCGGCGACGATGATGTCGGCGCGCTTGAGGTGCGCGGAGAGGTCCCGGGTGCCGGTGTGGCACTGGGTCACGGTCGCGTTCTCGCTGCGGCGGGTCAGCAGGAGGGGCATCGGGCGGCCGATGGTGACACCGCGGCCGACGACCACGACCTCCGCGCCCTTGATCTCGACGCCGTAGCGGCGCAGCAGGGTGAGGACGCCGTTGGGGGTGCAGGGCAGCGGGGCCGGCTCGTTGAGGACCAGGCGCCCGAGGTTCATGGGGTGCAGCCCGTCCGCGTCCTTGTCCGGGTCCATGAGCTCCAGGATGCGGTTCTCGTCGATGCCCTTGGGCAGCGGGAGCTGGACGATGTAGCCGGTGCAGGCGGGGTCGGCGTTCAGCTCGCGGACGACCGCCTCGATCTCCTCCTGCGTGGCCGTCTCCGGCAGCTCGCGCTGGATGGAGGCGATGCCGACCTCCGCGCAGTCGCGGTGCTTGCCGGCGACGTACTTCTGGCTGCCGGGATCGCTCCCGACCAGGATCGTGCCGAGGCCGGGCGTGATGCCCTTCTCCTTCAGCGCCGCCACGCGGGCGGTCAGATCGGACTTGATCGCGGCTGCGGTGGCCTTGCCATCGAGAATCTGGGCGGTCATGACCCCATCCTCGCGGATGACCGGCCCCCGGTTCCAATCAGGGTTCCAATCCGGGTTGCACTTGCACAACACATCGCAATGCGCCTGGACAAGCGCTCTTCCCACCTAGAAGCATGGAGGGCGCTGTATCGCGGCTGATGTTCGGGGGGCATACCGCTTCATTTCGTGACGTTCCTCCGCACAATTCCGCAACGTCCCCTTTGCGTTCCCGGAGGATTCCCACCATGAGTTTCGGCTCGCCCAACAACCCGTACGAGAAGCCGCAGAACCCCCAGCAGCCGCAGCCTGGTTACGGCTACCCCCAGCAGCCGCCGCAGCAGCAGCCGCAGCCCGGTTACGGCTACCCGCAGCAGGCCCCGCAGGGCGTGCCGCCGCAGCAGGGCTACCCGCAGCAGCCCGGTTACGGCTACCCGCAGGCGCCGCAGGTCCCGGCCTCCGCCTACGGCTACCCGCAGCAGCCGGGCTACGGCGGCCAGCCGCCGTACGCCAACTGGGGCCAGCGCTTCCTCGGCTTCCTGGTCGACATGCTCGTGTTCGCGGTGCCGTACGTCCTCGTCATCGTCGGGGCCAACGCCAAGATGGGTGCCCTGTCGGCGATCGGCGGCCTCGCGCTCCTCGGTCTCGCGATCTACCAGCTGATCATCGAGGGCAAGAACGGCCAGACGCTGGGCAAGAAGGCCCTCGGCATCCGCCTGGTGCGGGAGTTGGACGGACAGCCCATCGGCGTCGGCATGGCCTTCGTCCGCCGCCTCGCGCACTTCCTGGACAGCCTGGCGTGCTACCTCGGCTGGCTGTGGCCGGCCTGGGACGCCAAGCGTCAGACCTTCGCCGACAAGGTGTGCTCGACCATCGTGATCCGCACCAACTGAGCTCCGCCGCACCACGATCGACGGCGGACGGCCGTGCCGCCGCCACGCCACTCTCCCCGGGGCCGTGTCACACCGTGACACGGCCCCGGGGCGTGCTGCGCCCGCGTTCCCCGGGTGTCCCGCACGCCCGTCCCCGGGGGTCCCGCACGCCCGTCCCCGGGGGTCCCGGGCTCCCGTGTTCCCTCCGTATCCCCGCGCT
Source organism: Streptomyces sp. NRRL B-3229 (assembly GCF_000719505.1). Taxonomy (NCBI): domain Bacteria; kingdom Bacillati; phylum Actinomycetota; class Actinomycetes; order Kitasatosporales; family Streptomycetaceae; genus Streptomyces; species Streptomyces sp. NRRL B-3229. Next base: position 150,757 of record NZ_JOGP01000006.1, read on the forward strand.
CCCCGGTGCCGGACGGTAGCCTCTCGTCCGTCAACTGGCGTGACACGTGAGCACGTTGTGGATCTATGAGGCAGGTCGGGGAACCGTGACAGACACACCGGCGGCCGGTGACACCGCCCTGCGGCAGGTGGGCGCGGCCCCGCTGCTGCCCACCGACCCCCCGCGCATCGGCCCCTACGCCCCGCTCGGCCTGCTCGGCAGCGGCGGCATGGGCCGGGTCTATCTGGCCCGGCACGCGGACGGCGGGCCGGGGCTGGCCGCCGTGAAGGTGATCCGGCCCGAGTACGCCGAAGGGCCGGACTTCCGGCGGCGGTTCGAGCGGGAGGCCGCCGTGCACGGGCGGGTCCGCACCCCCCGCGCACCGCATCTGCTGGGCACGGGGTTCGACGACGCGCTGCTGTGGATGTCCACCGAGTACCTGCCCGGACTCACCCTCGTCGACGCCGTGCGCGAGTGCGGGCTGATGGAGCCGGCCGGGGTGTGGCGGCTCGTGGCGGAACTCGGCGAGGCGCTGTCGGCGCTGACCGCCGCCGGGGTGGTGCACCGGGACCTCAAGCCGTCCAACGTGATCCTTTCCCCGCGGGGCGCGCACGTCATCGACTTCGGCATCTCCCGCGCGGCCGACAGCAGCGCGATCACCACGACCGGCAACCGGGTGGGCACGGCCGCGTACATGGCGCCCGAGTACCTGCGCGAGGGCCGCTGCGACGCCGCCTCCGACGTCTTCTCGCTCGGCTGCACCCTCGTGTACGCCGCCACCGGGCACGCCCCCTTCGGCGACGGGACCGGTGTGGACGTCATGCACCGGGTCGCCTTCGAGGCGCCCGACACCGAGGTCATGGCCGAACTCGCCCAGTCGGACCCCGCGTTGGCCGCGCTGCTGACCGCCTGCCTGACCAAGGACCCCGCCGGGCGGCCCACTCCGCGACAGCTGACGGACGCCGCCACGGCCGCCGGGCACGGCCGCGCCTCCCTCTGGCAGGAACCGCTCGCCGCCCGGCTCCGCGAACGGCAGCAGGGGTGCGCGGTGCTGGCGGACCTGCCCGCGGGGAGCGGTCCCTTCCGTACGCCCACCCAGCCGGTGGTCTCACATGCTCCCGCGCCGACCGCTTCCCGGAACGGCAGACGCAGAAGGCCCCTCATAGCCGGCGTCGCGGGCATCGCCGTCGGGGCCGTGGCCGTCGGCGCCTTCCTGCTCACCCGGCCGGGCCTCGAATCCCCCGCCGTGGCCGCCCCTACGGGCTCGGCCGGCGCCACGGCATCGACCGCACCGCCCTCTTCGCCCCCCAGCACCTCCCCTTCGGCCTCCACCTCCGCCAAGGAGGACGGCGAGAAGAAGAAGGACAAGGGCAAGGGCGAGAACCAGCAGGTCACCGCCGAGAAGACCAGCCCGGAACCGGACGGCACGCCCTCCTCCACCCCGACCCGGGCCGGCAGCGGCAACCCGCCCGCCCCCACCCCCACCGCCACGGTCACCAGAACCACCGCGCCCCCGGCCGCCCCCGCCTGGATATCCGGCTGCACCTACTACTCGGGCACCGAACAGACCGAGTACGGCGACAAGGGCCAGCGGGTCGTCCAGGTGCAGTGCATGCTCACCAAGCGCGGCTACAGCGTGGGGAGTTCGGGCGTGGACGGCGAGTTCGGCAAGGACACCCGGACGGCGGTGAAGCAGTTCCAAAGCGCCAAGGGACTGGAGGTCGACGGCCAGGTGGGGCCCTACACGTGGGCGGCGCTGCGCAGTTCGACGTAGCGCCGCCCTCGGCCGTACTTCAGCCGTACAGCTGTGTGTCAGTGGAAGAAGTGGCGCGTCCCGGTGAAGTACATCGTGACGCCCGCCTTCTTCGCGGCCTCCACGACGAGTTCGTCACGGACCGAGCCGCCGGGCTGGACGACCGCCTTCACGCCGGCCTCCAGGAGGACCTCCAGGCCGTCCGGGAACGGGAAGAAGGCGTCCGAGGCGGCGTACGAGCCCTGCGCGCGCTCGGCACCGGCCCGCTCGACGGCGAGCTTCGCGGAGTCGACCCGGTTGACCTGGCCCATGCCGACGCCGACCGAGGCGCCGTCCTTGGCGAGCAGGATGGCGTTGGACTTGACGGCCCGGCAGGCCCGCCAGGCGAAGGCCAGGTCGGCCAGTTCGTCCGCGCTCAGCGCCTCACCGGTCGCGAGGGTCCAGTTGGCCGGGTCGTCGCCCTCGGCCTGGAGACGGTCGGTGACCTGGAGGAGCGCGCCACCGTCGATCGGCTTGACCTCGGCGGGGTGCGCGGGGGCGGCCGGGGCCTTCAGGACGCGGATGTTCTTCTTCTTGGCGAGCGCCTCCAGGGCGCCCTCCTCGTAGTCCGGCGCCACGATGACCTCGGTGAAGATCTCGGCGACCTGCTCGGCCATCTCCTTGGAGACCGGCCGGTTGACCGCGATCACGCCACCGAACGCCGACAGCGGGTCACACGCGTGCGCCTTGCGGTGCGCCTCGGCGACGTCCGAACCGACCGCGATACCGCAGGGGTTGGCGTGCTTGATGATGGCGACGGCCGGCTCGGCGTGGTCGTACGCGGCACGGCGGGCGGCGTCCGTGTCCGTGTAGTTGTTGTACGACATCTCCTTGCCGTGCAGCTGCTCGGCCTCGGCGAGACCGACACCGGTGCCGTCGACGTAGAGGGCGGCGGGCTGGTGCGGGTTCTCGCCGTAGCGCAGGGTGCTCTTGCGCTCCAGGGCGGCCGCGATGAACTCGGGGAACGGCGAGTCGTCGGCGGGGGCGTAGGCGCTGGCGAACCAGCTGGAGACCGCGATGTCGTACTCGGCGGTGTGCCGGAACGCCTCGGCGGCGAGCCGCTTGCGGGTGGCGAGGTCGAAGCCGCCGTCCTTGACCGCGGCCAGGACGTCGGCGTACCGCCCGGGGCTGGTGACGACGGCGACCGAGGGGTGGTTCTTGGCCGCGGCACGCACCATGGAGGGGCCGCCGATGTCGATCTGCTCGACGCACTCGTCGGGGGAGGCACCGGAGGCGACGGTCTCGCGGAACGGGTAGAGGTTCACGACGACGAGGTCGAACGGCTCGACGCCCAGCTCCGCGAGCTGCTCGCGGTGGCTGTCGAGGCGCAGGTCGGCCAGGATGCCCGCGTGCACGCGCGGGTGCAGGGTCTTGACCCGGCCGTCCAGGCACTCGGGGAAGCCGGTGAGTTCCTCGACCTTGGTGACGGGGACGCCGGCGGCGGCGATACGGCCCGCGGTGGACCCGGTGGAGACGAGCTCCACGCCCGCCTCGTGCAGGCCGCGCGCGAGGTCCTCGAGGCCGGTCTTGTCGTAGACGCTGATGAGCGCCCGGCGAAGGGGCCGCTTGTTCTCGGCGGTCACTGGATAACTACCTTTCGTCCCTCAATGCGATAGCCGTTGCGGGCGAGCCGCCCCACGACCTCGACGAGCAGCCTTCGCTCGACTTCCTTGATGCGCTCGTGCAGAGCGCTCTCGTCGTCCTCGTCCCGGATCTCCACCACGCCCTGGGCGATGATCGGTCCGGTGTCGACGCCGTCGTCGACGAAGTGGACGGTGCAGCCGGTGACCCGGGCTCCGTACGCGAGCGCGTCACGGACGCCGTGGGCGCCGGGAAAACTGGGCAGCAGCGCGGGGTGGGTGTTCACGAACCGCCCGCCGAAGCGGGCGAGGAACTCCTTGCCCACGATCTTCATGAACCCGGCGGACACCACGAGGTCGGGTTCGTGGGCGGAGACGGCCTCGGCGAGGGCGGTGTCCCACTCCTCACGGCTGGCGTGGTCCTTGACCTTGCACACGAAGACCGGCAGCCCGGCGCGCTCGGCCCGGGCGAGCCCCTCGATGTTCTCGCGGTCGGCGCCGACCGCGACGATCTCGGCACCGTAGGCCTGCGCGCCGGTCTCCTCGATGGCGTCCAGCAGGGCCTGGAGGTTCGTACCGGATCCGGAGACCAGCACGACCAGGCGCTTGACCGGCCTGGCCTGCTCGGCCACGGGCTTGGCGGCCACGGCGGGGCCCTTTCTCGAAGGAGGGGTCTTTTCACGGCCGACGCTTGGCAGCTTCGGACGCTTTGTACTTTCGCACGAATGCTTCGGGCCCGGGGATACGGGGAAGCCTACGAAGCGGCCGACCGTCAGCAACGATACCGGCACACCGGAAGGCCCCCGCGGGACGGGGGCGTGGCCGGAAGGTAGCGTCTGGGACGAGCCGGTCCGGGAACGTAGGTGGTACGCGGTGCGTTCACGGGGTGACGGCTCACGCCGGACGCTTGACGTACTCGACGGACTCCAAGGGGAAGACGCTCACTTGATGTCGGACCGCAGCCTGCGACTCCTCACGCTCTCCCAGCAGTCGGTGCGGGGAGGGGAGCGCGGCTTCACGCTGCTGCGGGAGCAGCCCGCGTCGCCGCCGGACGCCCCTTCCTCCGGCAAGAAGAACGGCGAGGGGCGGGGCGGGGCGGCCGAGGAGGACAACCCCTTCGCCCCGCCGCCGGAGGGCACCCCGGACCGTCCGTGGCAGCCGCGCCGTCCCGAGGGCTCAAAGGGCTCGGAGGGCCCCGAAGGCTCCGAGGACGACGACAGAAGCGGTTACCCCCCGTGGGGCAGCCAGTGGAGCGACCGCCAGCCGGGCCGCTCCGACGGCGGCTTCGGGGACCGCCCCGGCCTGAATCCCGGCAGCCAGGAGGGCCAGGGCGGCAGCGGCCCCGGCCCCGGCATGCGCTGGGACCCGACGGACCCGGCCCAGCGCCGCGCCCGCTACGCCCTGCTGTCCGGGATGTGGGCCTTCTTCTTCGTCCTCTTCGGCTGGCAGCCCGTGGGGCTGATGCTGGGCGCCCTCGCCCTGTACTGGGGCGGCAGCGCCCTGCGCGCCAAGCCCCGCACCCCCGACCCGGACACGCCCGCCCCGCCGCAGTCCGCGCGCCCCCAGACCACGGCGGCGATGACCGGCCTGGTCACCGCCTCCCTGGCCATCCTCTTCGTGGCGGCGAGCTTCACCACGCGGCTGGTCTACGACGACTACTACACCTGCGTCAACGACGCCCTCACCAACCAGGCCCAGCAGTCCTGCTCGGACCTGCTGCCGAAGCACCTCCGGCCCCTGCTGGGCGCCGACAGCTGAGATCAGTCGGCCGGGCGGGGCTCCTCGGGCTCGTCGGGCTCGTCCGCCGGCTCCTCCAGCAGCGCGGCCCAGCGGGCCTCGTGGGCAGCGTCCTCGTACCAGGGGGTGGGCGGGGGGATCGGGCCGGGTGAAGGGATGGGGCCCGGTGAGGGGAACGGGTTCGGCGCGGGTTCGACGGGGAGTGCTTCGTACGGCTCGTAGGTGTCGTCCTCGTCGTCGGGAACCTCCTTTCGGGCCGGGGCGCCTGTCTGGTCGGGGCGGCCTTGGACGCGGCCCTGGTCGAAGGGGGTGTCGTGGGGACCGCCCGACTGCACCGGGCCGTTCTCAGGTGCGGTCCAGGAAGGTGCGGTCCCGGACGGTGCGGTCCCAGGAGCCGTAAGGGGGGCGTCGACCGCCTTCCGCCGGGTGAGGAGACCCCGCATCCGCACCCGCGTTCCGGGAGCCGTTCGGGTCACCGCCACTGCCTCGCGCCGGACGAAGACGCCCCGCACCCACGCCCGCACCCCGCCGCGGGTGCGTCCCCGCCAGGCCCGGACCCCGAGTCCCACCGGTACGCCCACGCCCGCGAGCCACACGGCCACCGACCCGCCGACCTGCCACCACACCGGCCCGAACCGGGCCAGCGCCCCCACCCCGAGCGGCCCGCCGGCCAGCACGGCGAGCACGGCGACCGCTCCCGCGCACAGCACCGCGGCCCAGCACACCGCCCCAGCGGTCCGTCCCCGCGACCACCCGGTGTCCGTGGCCCGCCCCACGAACCAGCCCAGCACCACCCCGGCCACCAGCGGCACCCCCGCCACCGCCCAGTGCACCGGCCCTCCCGGCCCCGCCTCCGGCACCGCCGCGAGCAGCGGGAACGGCGGCAGCAGCGGCGCGGGGTCCGAGGACAGCGGCCCCACCACATGCCCCGCGCCCAGGACGAATCCGGGCCCGGCGGCATAACCCACCGCCCACACCGCCGCGTTCGGCACCAGCGCGGCACAGAGCAACAGCACGGCGAACCGCCCCGACCATCCTTCCGTCAGCTGGAGGAAGGAGCCCCGGGTGGCCTCGCCGTGCACCACCAGCGACACCCCCAGCACCGCCGCCCCGCCCCCGGTGAGCGCGGCCACCCCGGCCCCCGCGGCACGGGCCGCGACGGCGAGCCGTGCCCTCGCCTCGACCCCGAGCACATGACGCCGCAACGCCGGGGGCAGCAGCACCAGCACGCTGTCGAGGGCGTCGCCGGGGCGGCCGTATGCCGTCCACACCCCCGCCGCGGCCGCACCCATGGCGACGACGGGCAGGCACACGCAGACCCATGGCCACGAGGGCCGCAGCGCGCCGCCGGACGCGTACAACGCGGCGGCCGCGCCGACGGCGAGGTAGCCGAGCACGACCCCGGCCCACGCCGTGCGCCCGGACGCGGGAGGCGGTGCCTCGTCCCCGGAGGCCACGTCCCGCGCGGCCCGGTGCACCAGCCACAACGGCAGCGCGAGCAGCAGCATCGGGGTCACCCCGACGGGGGCCGGCACACCGGAGAGGGTGTCCGCGCGGACCAGTTCGGCGCCGTGGGCCAGCAGCCACAGGGCCGCGGCCACGTGCAGTGCCCCGCCCGGACCGCTGTCGGGATAGGGCGAGCTGATCCACAGCACCATCACGAGCACGGCGAACGAACCGAGCCCGAGGCCCGCGGCGACCGCACCACCCAGGAGGCTGGCGGCCAAGCCGGGCGTTCGGTCGCGCAACCGGGTGAGCAGGGGCGACAACGACGTACGGCGAGCGGTCATCTCGATCACGACCGCCATGCTCCCAACGACACGCGCTTTCGTGACGCAACACGCGAACAACCGATGTGTCGCTCAATATACGACTATGTACTTTTTCGTACGAAGGGGTGTGCTGTGACGGCGGAACTGTCGGCCGGGCCACCGAAGGAGCCGGAGCCCGCGCCCGAGGTGACGGATCCTCAGCCGCAGCCCGGGGAGACGCCGCCCGAACCGGAGCTCTCCCCCGCCTCCCTGACACCCGCTCAGGCCTTCGACGCGCTGTACGCGTTCTGCGCCCCCGCGCTCGTCCGGCAGGCCTATCTGCTCACCGGCCGCCGCGAGCTCGCCCGCGAGTCGGTCGAACGCGCCTTCCAACTCGCCTGGCAGCGCTGGCCCGAGGTGGCGGTGGACCCGGACCCGGCGGGCCGGATGCGGACCATGACATACGAGTACGCCCTCTCCCCCTGGCACCGGTTCCACCCCCGTCACCGGCGCCACGAGCCGCCGGCCGCCGACCCGTCCGACCGCCCGCTGATGGCCGTACTCCAGGAACTCCCGCCGCCGCAACGGCGTTCCCTGCTGCTGTACGACGGTCTCGGCCTCGATCTTCCGGAGACGGCGGCGGAGACGGAGGCGAGCACGCCGACGACCGCGAGCCGGCTGATGAACGCGCGCGCGGCGATCGCGGCCCGGCTTCCCGACCTGGCCGACCCGTCCGCCCTGCACGAGCGCCTGGGCTCGCTGGCCGCCCATGAACGGCTCCGCGCGTCGAAACCGCCCACCGTGCGGAACGGTGGCGAGCGCCGGGCCCGTTTCTGGACCCGGGCGGCGATCGCCTTCACGGTGGCGCTGATCGGCACGACGGCGCTCACGGTCCGGACGGCCCCCACGCACTACGAACCGCCGGTGGCACCGGGGGCGGAGATCCAGGGGGTGCCGCCGCGGGTGGGGCAGGGGGCGTTGTCGGAGTCGGAGGTGTCCCTGCGGAGGAAGCTGCGTGAGTCGATGGGGAACGGGCCGGAGAGGGTGGTGCCACTTGCTCATTAGCGGCGGGCTGCGGGCCGGTGGGGGCGCACCCGTCAGCCGCCCGACAACCCGACCCGGCACCCCCATCGCGCGCCGATGGGCCCGCCCTCACACAGGGAAGCGGGCCCATCGACGTTCAGCTGGGTACCGTTCAGCCGGCGAGGATCTCCCGCGCCAGCTTCGCCGTCTCCGTCGGCGTCTTGCCGACCTTGACGCCGGCGGCCTCGAGGGCCTCCTTCTTCGCGGCGGCCGTGCCGGAGGAGCCGGAGACGATGGCGCCGGCGTGGCCCATGGTCTTGCCCTCGGGCGCGGTGAAGCCCGCGACGTAGCCGACGACCGGCTTGGTCACGTTCTCCTTGATGAACGCGGCCGCGCGCTCCTCGGCGTCGCCACCGATCTCACCGATCATCACGATCAGGTCGGTGTCGGGGTCGGCCTCGAACGCGGCGAGCGCGTCGATGTGCGTCGTACCGATGACCGGGTCGCCACCGATGCCGACGGCCGACGAGAAGCCGATGTCACGGAGCTCGTACATCATCTGGTACGTCAGCGTGCCGGACTTCGAGACCAGACCGATACGGCCGGGCTTGGTGATGTCGCCCGGGATGATGCCGGCGTTCGACTGGCCCGGGGTGATGAGACCGGGGCAGTTCGGGCCGATGATCCGGGTCTTGTTGCCCTTGGACACGGCGTACGCGTAGAACGCGGCCGAGTCGTGGACCGCGATGCCCTCGGTGATGACGACCGCGAGGGGGATCTCGGCGTCGATGGCCTCGACGACGGCGGCCTTGGCGAAGGCCGGCGGCACGAAGAGGACGGACACGTTCGCGCCCGTCTTCTCGATCGCCTCGGCGACCGTGCCGAAGACCGGGATCTCGTTGCCGTCGATGTCGACCGACGTGCCCGCCTTGCGGGGGTTCACGCCACCGACGATGTTCGTGCCGTCGGCCAGCATGAGCTTGGTGTGCTTCATGCCCGTGGCACCGGTCATGCCCTGGACGATGACCTTGGAGTCCTTGTCGAGGAAGATAGCCATGGCTTGTCTGTCCCTCTTCCCTTACTTCGCAGCCGCGAGCTCGGCGGCCTTGTCGGCCGCGCCGTCCATGGTGTCCACGCGCTGGACCAGCGGGTGGTTGGCGTCGGAGAGGATCTTGCGACCCAGCTCGGCGTTGTTGCCGTCGAGACGGACGACGAGGGGCTTGGTGACTTCCTCGCCCTTGTCCGCGAGCAGCTGGAGCGCCTGCACGATGCCGTTGGCGACCTCGTCGCACGCGGTGATGCCGCCGAAGACGTTGACGAAGACCGACTTGACGTCGGGGTCGCCCAGGATGATCTCCAGGCCGTTCGCCATCACGGCGGCGGAGGCGCCACCGCCGATGTCGAGGAAGTTGGCGGGCTTGACGCCACCGTGCGCCTCACCGGCGTACGCGACGACGTCCAGGGTGCTCATGACGAGACCCGCGCCGTTGCCGATGATGCCGACCTCGCCGTCGAGCTTGACGTAGTTGAGGTTCTTGGCCTTGGCGGCGGCCTCCAGCGGGTTCGCGGAGTCCTTGTCCTGGAGGGCCTCGTGCTCCGGCTGACGGAACTCGGCGTTCTCGTCGAGGGAGACCTTGCCGTCCAGGGCGATGACGTCACCGGAGGCGACCTTGGCCAGCGGGTTGACCTCGACCAGGAGGGCGTCCTCCTCGACGAAGGTCTTCCACAGGGTGACCAGGACGTTCGCGACCTTGTCGGCCACCTCGGCCGGGAAGTTCGCGGCCTCGACGATCTGGCGGGCGACCTCGGGGGTCACGCCCACGTTGGCGTCGATCGGCGTCTTGGCGACGGCCTCGGGGCGGGTCTCCGCCACCTCCTCGATCTCCATGCCGCCCTCGACGGACGCGATGGAGAGGAAGGTGCGGTTGGCACGGTCCAGGAGGAAGGAGACGTAGTACTCCTCCACGATCTCCGGGGCCGTCTCGGCGATCATCACCTTGTGGACCGTGTGGCCCTTGATGTCCATGCCGAGGATGTTGGTCGCGTGCTCGACCGCCTCGTCGGCGGTCGCGGCCAGCTTCACGCCGCCGGCCTTGCCGCGGCCACCGACCTTCACCTGGGCCTTGACGACGGACTTGCCACCGAGGCGCTCGGTGGCTGCGCGGGCCGCCTCAGGCGTGTCGATGACTTCACCGGCCAGCACCGGTACATCGTGCTTGGCGAAGAGGTCCCTCGCCTGGTACTCGAACAGGTCCACGCGCTTCCGTCCCTATCAGTGATCTCGCGGTTCGTTGTCTGCGTGGGCGTGCCGCGAGGGCAACGTGACGTCCGACCGGTGTCTGTCACAAGGGAGGCGCACACGGTGTCCGAGCGCGCGGCATGTCCGTCTCGCAGGTTATCGCTGCTTGCCGGGGGCCCCTAAATCGAGGGTCACACCTGAGCGGTGATACCTGTCACATGATGCCGTGCTCACTGGCACGGCGTGCCGCAGGTGAAGGGCCTCACCGGGGTGGGGTTGCCCCGGTGAGGCCCCTTGCGCAGCCCCTTCAGGGGCCCTGGGCGGTCGATCCCCACCCCAATGGGGATCTCTTCGCCCGCGCCCGTGAGGTTGCGGCAGGACGGACCGACGGCTTCGGCCGTCCGGGGCGCATCGCCTCACGGGGCTGGTCGGGGGAGGTCAGGCGCGGTTCCGTGGATCCTGCGCGTGACCCGGCTGACGGACTGGGCTGTCTCCCGGATGCCGTGTCTCCCGGATGCCGTGTCTCCCGGATGCCGGTGGCTGCGGCTGCGGCTGCGGCATGGGCACGGCGGCGGTTGATCTGGCGGCCGGGTACGTCACAGGGGACGGGTGTCCGAACGGCTGGGGCAGGCCAGCTCCGTGCCCGCGCGCCAGGTCAGCCGCGGGTGGGGAGGCCCTGTGGTCCGGTCCTGTGGTCCCGTCCCGGTCTAGCCGGGGAAGACGGGGATGTCCCGGTGACTGTCCCGGGCCCCGGCCGCGTCGACGTCCGCGGCGGCACCGGGCACGAGCCGCAGCGGCGCCCGGTGGTCGAGGGTGGTGACGGCATGCGCGTCGCCGTGCCGCGAGGAGCCGTTGTCCACGGCGGGCTTGCCGCTCAGGGCGCCGCCCTGGCCGTCGGACGGCACCTGGTGGGCGGGCGCGGTGGCGGTGGAGCCGGCGCGGTGGCCGGAGGCGTGCTGAGGGGTGTCGTGCTGTGCGGAGCCGGGTACGGCGGACTCGGTCAGGCTGTCGCGGCCGGTGAACCAGGGCCCGTAGGCGGCCCCGCTGCGCGTGGAAGGCTCGCCTTCGGCGGGCTCGGCCTTTGAGTGGTCACCCGCTCCGGGCTGCGGCGCCGAGGCGACCGGCGGCGCGGGCACGGGGGCGGGGGCGGGGGCGGGCAGGCTCGGCGCCGACGGAAGCTCCGGCGCGGTGGGGACGGTCGGCCACGACGGGGACTGCGGGAGGTCCGGGAACGACGGCAGGGTCGGCAGCGGCGGCGATTCCGGCAGGGACTCCACCGGAGGCAGCCCGACCGTCTCGGTCAGCCCCGTGGTCACCGTCTCGACGAGGTCTCCGACCGGCCGCACGACACCGTCACTCACGACCGTCACGATGCTTTCGGTCACCGGACGGAGGACCTTGCTTCCGCCGACGGGGGCGGCCGGGGGCTTGGCGGGCCTGCTGTTCGGCGTGCCCGCCGGGCCCGGGGTCGCATCCGTTCGCGAATCGGCTCCCGCGCCTTCGCCTGTGGTCGTGCCTTTGGCCGTGCCTGTTTTCGTGCCTGTGTCCGTGCCGTTGGCCGCGCCTGACTCCATGGCTCGCGGTGCGGTCGGCGCTGTCAGCGACCGCACCGGCGCCTTGACCGGCAACGCCCCGACACCGTCAGCCGCGTACGCCTGCTCCCCGCAGAGGAAGCCCAGCACGAACAACCCGCCCAACAGCAGCCCCACATGCAGCGCACGACGCCCGGACACCCCGCGCAGTACGCGCGCGGCGACACCGGGAAACGCTGCTGACGAGGTCAAGAGAGAGCGAGACCTTCCGTGCGGAGAAGAGCGGAGAAGAGGCGAAACGGCATGGAAGCGGGAGCGGAAACGGACGGGAAGCGTGAAGACTGTGGAGAGACCGATCCTTGCACGGGGCGCCCGAGGTTGCGCAAGCCCCGTGTTACCGATGCGTAGTCATGTCCGTTTTGCTGGCTGGAATCGCAGGTCACCGGGTCGACAAATCACCGACGCGGGGCGCGAGTTCCCGGTCACACCGTGTCCGGTATCGGAATCGGCCGCTTCTCGATGGCCGCGGCCATCACCTCCGGGAACAGGTCCGGCGTACAGGCGAAGGCCGGTGCGCCCAGCGCGGCGAGCGCGGCCGCGTGCTCCCGGTCGTAGGCCGGCGCCCCCTCGTCGGACAGGGCGAGCAGCGTCACGAACTGCACCCCCGACGCCTTCATCGCAGCGACCCGCTTGAGCATCTCGTTGCGGATCCCGCCCTCGTAGAGGTCGCTGATCAGCACCATCACCGTCTCCGCGGGCCGGGTGATCTGCGACTGGCAGTACGCCAACGCCCGGTTGATGTCCGTGCCGCCGCCCAGCTGCGTGCCGAACAGCACGTCCACCGGGTCGTCGAGCTGGTCGGTGAGGTCGACGACCGCCGTGTCGAACACGACGAGCCGGGTGTCGATCGACCGCATCGACGCCAGCACCGCGCCGAACACCGAGGCGTAGACGACGGACGCCGCCATCGACCCCGACTGGTCGATGCAGAGGACGACCTCCTTCTTCACCGACCGCGAAGCCCTGCCGTACCCGACGAGCCGTTCCGGCACGATCGTCCGGTACTCCGGCAGATAGTGCTTGAGATTGGCCGAGATCGTGCGGTTCCAGTCGATGTCGTGGTGCCGGGGACGGTTGATCCGCGCGCTCCGGTCGAGGGCGCCGGTGAGGGTGGCGCGGGTACGGGTGGCGAGCCGCTTCTCCAGGTCCTCGACGACCTTGCGCACCACGGCCCTTGCCGTCTCCTTCGTGGTCTCCGGCATCGCCTTGTTGAGCGACAGCAGGGTGCCGACGAGATGCACGTCGGCCTCCACCGCCTCCAGCATCTCCGGTTCGAGCAGCAGGGTGGACAGCCCCAGCCGGTCGATCGCGTCCCGCTGCATGACCTGCACGACGGAGGAGGGGAAGTACGTCCGGATGTCCCCCAGCCACCGCGCCACGGAGGGCGCCGACGCCCCCAGGCCCGCCGAACGCTCCCTCCCCGCCTGGCCCTTCCCGTCTCCCCTGCCGTAGAGCGCGGCCAACGCCCCGTCCATCGCCGCGTCCCGCCCGCCGAGCACACACCCGGTCCCGTCAGCCGCGTCCCCACCGAGCACCATGCGCCACCGCCGCAAGCGCTCGCCGGCGGCCGGCGCGGAGTCAGGGGTGGGGGCGGTGGGCTCGGAAGCGGTGTCGGAGGAGGTGCCCGAACCCTGAACCAGGGGCGCGACCTCCCGTTCCGCAGCCGTCCCCGACGTTCCGCTCGGTTCGGTCGTCATCCGCGCACCCCCGTCCGGAAACGGTCCCAGAGCGGGACCACGGTCACCGGCGCCACCGAACCGTGCCTCGGCCGAAGCCCGGCCCTGTGCGCGGGTGTGCTTCCCCGCCCTTCTGCGGCGGCGCCCGTCACGTCGCCCCCGCTCCTCGCTGTCCGGGTCACCTCAGTGATCATCCCGCCACCCCCGCAAAGTCGTTGTCGTCGGTGTCCGCCAAGCCGTTGTCGTCGGCGTTCGCCAAGTAGTTGCCGTCGGCGTTCGCCAAGTAGTTGCCGTCGGCGTTCGCCAGATCGTTGTCCTCGTCCAGGCCGAGCAGCAGCCGCACCACCGGCAGCACCGCGTCCGCCCGCGGCCCGTCGAGGTCCGCCCCGAACCCCGGTATCCCGGAACCGGCTCCGGCCGCACTCCCCCGCTGCCCCGGCCCACGCCGGACCAACTCGCCCAGGGTCCGGCGCACTCCCGGCTCGTATGCCGAGAACGTGCGCCGCAGAAGTGGCAGCACATCGGTGAAGGCCTCCGCCGACACCCCGGTGAGCCAGGCGTCGACCAGCCCGAGCAGCCGCTCGTCGTGCACCAGGAGCATCCCGCCGCCGGAGCCGCCGCCGACGAAACCCTCGATCCACGCGGCCGCGTCCCCCGGCGGCGTCCCCGGCGAGAGCACGAGCCCCATGAGCCGTGCCACCTCGTCCTGCGCCAACTCCCCGTCGTCCAGCAGCAGCCGCACCGCCCGGCCCCGAATGACACCGGGCACGGTGTCGCGTCGCCCGAGCACCTTGAGCACGCCCAGCCAACGCCCTCGCAGACCCCGCTGAGCCGCTGCCGACGGTCCCGCCTCCAGCCCCGGCGCGTCCACGGAAGACGCGACGGAAGGCGCGCTCGCCTCGGCGGCCCGCTCGGCCGGCTCGGCTCGCCTCGGCCGCTCGGCCCGGTCCGGCTCCACCACCTCGCCCAGCAGTCCCACCGCGCCGTGCACCGCGTCCACATGGCGCCGCATCTCCTCGGCCGCCTCGGCGTCGAGCGCGGCGCAGGCCGGCGGCAGGCCGACGAAGACGCGCTCGGCAAGACCCGCGGCGACCTCCGCCAGAGCCCCGGTTCCGGTGCCCCGCACATCCCCGTACCGGAGGGAGCGGACAAGAGCCGGCAGGGCCTGGGCGAGGTGGCCGACATCCGCGTCCAGCGCTGCCCGGTCGGCGAGGATCTGCATCACTGTGGGCAGGGCGTCCGGGAGTTCGGCCAGCAGACAGCGTTCGGCGAGCGCGGTGACGTCGGCCAGCCCGGACGCGGAGACGGCGTCGGCCTCCGCCTTGGCCGTGGCTGCGGCGAGCACGGTCGTGCCCCACACCCCCGCCTCGGCGACCCGTACCGCCAACTCCGGCTCCCAGCGCAGCCGCCATGTCTCGCGGAAGGTCCCCGTACTCCCCCGCGAGATCGCCGGCTCGCCCCAGGCCACGCCCAGCAGCCGCAGCCGGTGCAACAGCCTGCTGCGCTCGGCGTCGGTCTCCTTGCGCAGATCGAGTTCCAGCTCCCTCTCCAGCGCCTCCGGCCTGAGCCGCAGCCGCCGCTGGATCCGGTCGAGGTCACGCTGCAAGGGGACCGCGGGCGCCGACTGCGGCACCTCCCCCAGCACATCGCCGACCACCAGCCGGTCGTGCACCAGCGCCAACGGCACGTCCGAGCCCTCGCACATCACGGCCCGCACCGCGTCGGTCGTCTCGCTCAGGCCGGGCAGCGGGCGGCCCCGCATCGCCGCGAGCGTCCCGGCCAGCCGTACGGCCTCGATGACGTGCGCCGACGACACGATCCGGCCCTCGTCCCGCAGCAGTCCCGCCACCTTGGTCAGCCATCGCTCGACGGGACGGTCCGGCGCGGAGAACAGATGCCCGTACCAGCCGGGCGAGTCGATCCCCGCGCCGTAGCCGCTGTGCCGCGACAGCCTGCGGTGTGTCCACGGCACCCACGTCAGGTCCGCCTTGACCTTCGGGAGCCCCTTCAGCAACGCCTTGTCGGCGGCGACAGTGCTCTTCCGCCGCAGCGCGGGCACATGCCAGGCCCCGCACACCACGGCCACGTCGTCCCCGAACTCCCGCTGCGCCGCCCGCACCTGGAGCCGCATGTACGCCTCCCGCACGAGGTCCCGGTCGTGTCCCCCCGTCCCGTACGTCTCCCGCAGCACCCCCATCGCCTCTTCCAGCACGGTGAAGGGCTCGAACACATCCCCCGGCCCCGGCCCCCGATGCTCGACGACGTCCTCCCACCACCGCTCGGGATCGTCGTATCCGGCAGCCTCGGCGAGCACACCGAGCGGATCGACCCGAACGGCGTCACGAGGAGCGGCCTCCTCAACCGGAGCGGCGGCTTCGTCGCCAGGACCGGTGCCTTCGTCCCCCCGACCGGTGCCTTCGTCCCTCGGACCGGTGCCTTCGTACCCCGGACCCGTGCCTTCGCCGGCCCGAGGGGTGTCCGTACCGGCGGGACTGGCAGGAGCCTGGGTCGGATCGGCTTCCGTACCGGTGGGGCCCGTGTCCCTGTCGGCCGTACCGGTGTCCGTCCCCGCCGGATCCGGCGCCCCGGGCTCACCCACCCCCGGCACCTCACCCGGGGGCCCGTCCGCCCCTCCGTCTCCCCCCAGACCGGGGTCCGCGGGGCCCCCGTCCCCCTCGTCCCTCCCCCAGGCCAGCGTGTGCGTGGCGGGCAGGTCGATGAAGCGGGCCGGGACGTCGTGCTCCAGAGCCCAGCGGATCGCCACCCACTCCGGGGAGAACTCGGCGAGCGGCCAGAACGCCGAACGGCCGGGTTCGTCCACGGCATGGGCGAGCAGGGCGACCGGCGGCCGCATGTCCTCCTCAGCGGCCAGTGGGATCAGCGCGTCGGCCTCGGGCGGTCCCTCGATCAGCACCACCCGGGGCAGCGCCGCGTCCAACGCCGCCCGCACGGACCGCGCAGACCCGGGCCCGTGATGCCGCACCCCGAGCAGCAACGGCCCGGAGCCGACTCCCCGGCTCCCGCGCCCACCACCGGTCCTCTCTCCATCGCCGCTTCCATGGCCCACCGCCGCAGTCACCCCCTCGCCGCCCCGGTCTCCGTCCCCACTCGCGCCTCCGCCCGAGCCGGGTGCCTCCGCACCACCGGTCTCATCGACTCCCGTCACGCCAACCCCCGCTCCTCCGTGGCCACTTGGAGTCGTCCTCACCGACCAGTCCGAACCCGCCCCCGTCGCCGTACCGCTCAACGTCCGTCACAGCCGTCCCCCTTGGTTCCACTGGTTCCGCACTCCTCGACAGCCGGCCCGCATCGATGTCCTCGTGTCCGCCCCAACGGCAACCCGGTCCCCCGGACGCCGAGCTGTCACCCGTCCCTGTCTCCGTCCTCCGCCCGTACGACCGCCCCGCCTCAGGTCGCCGCTCACGCACTGACCTCCCGGCAGGCCCGGTAGAAGTCCTTCCAGCCGTCCCGTTCCCGGACGACCGCCTCCAGGTACTCCTGCCAGATGACCCGGTCCGCCGCCGGGTCGCGGACGACCGCGCCGAGGATGCCCGCGGCGACGTCGCCGGCCCGCAGGACGCCGTCGCCGAAGTGGGCGGCGAGGGCGAGCCCGTTGGTGACCACCGAGATCGCCTCGGCGGTCGACAGCGTGCCGCTGGGCGACTTGAGCTTGGTGCGGCCGTCGGAGGTCACGCCGTCGCGCAGCTCGCGGAAGACCGTGACGACCCGGCGGATCTCGGCGATGCCGTCGGGCGCCGCCGGCAGGTCGAGGGAGCGGCCGATCTGGTCGACGCGGCGCGAGACGATGTCGACCTCCGCCTCGACGCTCTCCGGCAGCGGCAGCACGACCGTGTTGAAGCGGCGGCGCAGGGCGCTGGAGAGGTCGTTGACCCCGCGGTCGCGGTCGTTGGCCGTGGCGATGAGGTTGAAGCCGCGGACCGCCTGCACCTCCTGGCCCAACTCCGGTATCGGCAGGGTCTTCTCGGACAGGATCGTGATCAGCGAGTCCTGTACGTCGGCCGGGATGCGCGTGAGCTCCTCCACCCGGGCCGTCATCCCCTCCGCCATGGCCCGCATCACCGGGCTGGGCACGAGGGCGTCGCGGCTCGGGCCGTTGGCGAGCAGCTGGGCGTAGTTCCAGCCGTACCGGATCGCCTCCTCCGGGGTGCCCGCGGTCCCCTGCACGAGCAGGGTGGAGTCGCCGCTGACCGCCGCGGCCAGATGCTCGGAGACCCAGGTCTTCGCGGTGCCCGGCACGCCCAGCAGGAGCAGGGCGCGGTCGGTGGCGAGGGTCGTGACGGCGACTTCGACCAGGCGGCGCGGGCCGACGTACTTCGGGGTGATCACCGTGCCGTCGGGCAGGATGCCGCCGAGCAGGTAGGTCGCCACCGCCCACGGCGACAGCTTCCAGCGGGCCGGGCGCGGGCGGTCGTCCTGCGCGGCCAGCGCGGCGAGCTCATCGGCGAACGCTTCCTCGGCATGCGGCCGCAACGCCTCGGCCGGTTCCCCCTGCTTCGGTTCCACGGACGTCGGTTCAACAGACACAGTCATGGCTGAGGCCCCCTCCAGCTCGGCCGGTTCGGATCTGCCACCAACCGTGCACCACGCCACTGACAATGCGATCCGACCTGCGGAAACGTGTTCAGCGGGGTCGGGAGGGCCGCCGGTCCGAGGCCGATTGTCAGTGGGGGGATCTACCTTCGATGTCATGACTCAGCAGGGGGTGCGCTGGACGGCGGATCAGGTGCTGGCACTGGCTCCTGACGCCGCCTCACGCAAAGCGGGAAGCAAACTCGGCGCGGCCGGTCCGTGGTCCGAGGCGGGCAGTTCCGAGGAGGGGACGGTGTGGGGGCTGTGCAAGGGCAGCGGCAGCAAGCCGTATCAGACGGTCATCGACCTCGCGGACGCGACGGGGCCCGCGTACAAGTGCAGTTGCCCCAGCCGCAAGTTCCCGTGCAAACACGCGCTCGGGCTGCTGCTGCTCTGGGCGGGCGGGGAGGGTGCGGTGCCGCCGGGGCCGGCACCGGACTGGGCGGGGCAGTGGATAGAGGGGAGAAGGCAGCGGGCGCAGGAGAAGGGGACGGCGGAGTCAGCCGGTTCAGACGCCGGCGCCAGTGATCCGGAGGGGGCGCGGCGCAGGGCGGAGCGCCGGGCCGTGCGGATCACGGCGGGCGCCACGGAGCTGGAGCAGCGGCTGACCGACCTGCTGCGCGGCGGTCTTGCGGGGGCGGAGCAGGCCGGGTACGGCCTGTGGGAGGAGACCGCGGCCCGCATGGTCGACGCGCAGGCGCCGGGGCTCGCCTCCCGGGTGCGGGAGTTGGGGTCGATCCCGTCGTCCGGTCCTGGCTGGCCGGTGCGGTTGCTGGAGGAGTGCGCCCTCATTCACCTCCTCGACCAGGGCTGGCTGCGCCGCGAGCGGCTGCCGGACGGCCTGGCGTCGACGGTCCGTTCCCGGATCGGGCTGCCCGCCTCGGCCGACGGACCGCCGCTCCGGGACCGCTGGCTGGTCCTCGCCCAGTACGACACCGCGGACGCCCGCCTGACGACCCGCCGGATCTGGCTGCACGGCACGGACTCGGGCCGCACCGCACTGCTCCTCTCTTACGGCGCCGCCGGCCGCGCCCCCGAGTTGGCGCTGCCGGTGGGGCTGGAGCTGGAGGCGGAGGTGTCCGCCTACCCCGGCAAGGGGCAGCTCCGCGCGGCCCTCGGCGAGCAGTTCGCACCCCCCGCGCCCTCGGCGACCCGGCCACCGGGAGTGTCGACGGACCAGGCGGCCGCCCGTTACGGCGAGGCACTGCGGGACGACCCCTGGCTGGACTCCGTCCCCGTGACCCTGGACCGGGTGATACCGGCCCCGGACGGCGACTCCTGGCAACTGGCCGACGCCGACGGCGACTCGGCGCTGCCCCTCACCCCCTCCGCCCGCTCCCGCCCCGGCCTGTGGCGCCTGGTCGCCCTCTCGGGCGGCGCCCCGGTCAAGGTCTTCGGCGAGTGCGGCCACCGAGGTTTCACCCCCCTGACGGCCTGGCCGGAGGGCGCGGGCGAGGCGGTGCAACTGTGCTGACCGACACCAGACGGCCGGCTGCGACCACGCGCACATGTCGCACGAAACCCCCCACCCCGACCGGACGGAAAGGAACCGCATGAACAAGACCTCCGCCCCCGCCCCGGACGTCTGGGAGGAGCTGGTCACCTCGGCTCTGCTCGGCACCGCGCGCCGTACGCCGCCCGGCGTCGTCCCCGGCCCCGACGCACCGACGGCTCTGCTGGACGCGGCGGCCGTGGAGACCGTACGGCGACGGGCCGGACTGCGGCCCACGCGTGCGGCGGAGCGCCCGCAGCCCGCGCCAGAGGACTCCCGCCCTGCGCTGCCCGCCGCCGCGTCCCGTCGGCTCTCGATGCTGCTGGCCGACCGGCCGGGCGCGGGAAGCAGTGGCCGCAGGGGAACGGCACCGGATCTGATGGAGCTGTTGCCGCAGTGGCTCTCGGCGGCCAACGCACACGGCTACGCGGCGCCCCCGCAGTTGGTGCCCGCCCTGCTGGACGCGGCCCGGGGGCGTACGGACCTGCGGCCGGCCGCACTGGCCTTCGCGGGACCGCGGGCCACCTGGCTCGCCCGGCTGAACCCGGACTGGCGGTTCGCCCTGCGCGCGACACCGGGCGGCGGGACGGCGCTGCCCCCTGCGGAGGACACCGCGGCGGTGCGACAGCTCTGGGAGGAGGGGCTGTTCGCGGAGCGGGTCGCGCTGCTCGCGGCGATCCGGGCCCGGGAGGCCGCCGCCGCCCGCGAGTTGCTCGCTACGACCTGGGCGACCGAGCGCGCCGAGGACCGGCTGATGTTCCTCGACTCGTTGCGGACGGGACTGAGCGCGGACGACGAGCCGTTCCTGGAGCAGGCACTCGCGGACCGGAGCCGCAATGTGCGGGCCACGGCGGCGGAGTTGCTGTCGGCGCTGCCGGGCTCGGCGCTGGCGGCCCGGATGGCGGTCAGGGCCGGGGCGTGCGTGGCCGTCGACCGTACCCATGCCACGCCGACGATCATCGTCGAGGCACCGCACGAGTGCGACCCGGGCATGGAGCGCGACGGCGTCGTGACGAAGGCGCCCTCGGGTCGGGGTGAACGGTCGTGGTGGTTCGGGCAGTTGGTGGAGGCGGCGCCGCTGAGCGGGTGGCCGGACCGGCTGGGCGGACGGACCCCCGAGGAGATCGTGTCCCTGCCGGTGGCGGACGACTGGCGCGACGAGCTGCACGCGGCGTGGTGCCGGGCCGCCGTACGGCAACGGGACGCCCGGTGGGCCCGCGCCCTGCTCGGGGTTCCGGCGGCGCCGGAAGCCGGTGGGCCGGGGGCGGTGTCGCTGGCCGAGCGGGCCAAGCTGCTCGGCACCCTGGGGGCGGAGGAGCGGGCCGGGTGGGTGGCGGGGTTCATCGCGACGCACGGCCTGTCCGAGGCGTTCCAGTTGCTCGGAGTCTGCACCGTGCCGTGGGCTGCGCCGCTGGGAGGGGCGGTGGTGGACGCGCTCAACATCGCGCGGGACGCGGGGAGTTATCCGTGGAGTTTCAGTGGGGTGATGGGGCTGGCGGAGCGGTGTCTCGATCCGGGGGAGGCGGGGCGGCTGGAGGGCCTGATGGCGGTCCCGGACGAGGGAGAGGACGCGAGCCCCGGCGCGGGGGGTTATTGGGCGGAGGCCTTCCAGCGCCTGGTGACGACCTTGCGGTTGCGGGGCGCGATGGCGGAGGAACTGGAGGGGGAGCCGGAAGCGTGATGCCGTCCGGCGTGCCGCCGGGGGTTCGGTTCCCTCAGCCGACCCGCCTGGCGGCCTGGCCGACTTGCCCGAAACCACCCAGGGACGCGGGGAACTGCGCGACCAGCCCCCACCGGCCTGCCCCCGCAAACCGACCGCAACACTTCCCACGCCCGACCGGTCCGCACCCAAAACTCACCGCAAGGCTCCCCACGCCCGACCGGTCCGCACCCAAAACTCACCGCACGGCCTCCTACGCCCCCGTCGGCCGCCGCACATTGTCCCGCACCCAGTCCACGATCGCCTGCGTAGTCGCCCCCGGCGTGAAGATCTCCGCGACGCCCTTCTCCTTCAGCGCCGGGATGTCCGCCTCCGGGATGATCCCGCCGCCGAAGACGAGGATGTCCTCCGCTTCCCGCTCCTTCAGCAGGTCGATCACCGCCGCGAAGAGCGTGTTGTGGGCCCCGGAGAGGATGGAGAGGCCGATCGCGTCGGCGTCCTCCTGGATGGCGGTGGCGACGATCTGCTCGGGAGTCTGATGGAGCCCGGTGTAGATGACCTCCATGCCCGCGTCACGCAGGGCCCGCGCGATCACCTTGGCTCCACGGTCGTGCCCGTCGAGCCCCGGCTTGGCCACCACCACGCGGATCGGACCGGCTGCCACACCCATCACTGCCTCCATGAAGCGACTGCGTTCCTACCGACTAGTACCGCACGGACCGGGAATGTGAACGGACGTTGTCGCCGCCGTACCGCGACCGGCTGTTTCCGATGGTCATCGAGGGGGAAATCAGATGATGGGACACGTTCGGGAGCCGCAACGAGGTCGTCGCACCGCCGCGCCGCAGTCTGCGCGCCACGGCGGTGCGGCGCACCGGCGACGGCACGAAGGGCATGCAGGACAGGTAAGGCACGACAGCGGGGAGCCTCGTCGCCACACCGACAAGGACACCCCTCACGTCACCGGCGCACCACCAGCACCACGGACACCATCGGCCCGACAAGGACGAACACAAGTACAAACGGCAACAACAGCACCGCCCACCTCCTCGGCACCGCCGGACCATCCGGCGCCCCCGGAACCCCGCGCCGCACGCCGCACCCGCCCCGCGAGCCCCACTCGCGCTCCGTCGACGCCGATGACGACCTTCGCCGCGGCTTCCCACGAGCGCACACGGGGGACGGAGCTGTCCACCCGTGTGCCGACAGGAGGTCGGCCATGAAGGTCACCAAGGCGGCGCTGCCCTTTCTCCCCCTCTGCCAGCGCCTGCTGCCCGGCAGACTGGCGGGACTCTCCATGGCCCTCCTGAAAGCCACCGCCCTCGAGATGGCGATCCTCGCGGGCCACCTCCTCCTCTACCCCTCCGGTATCGCCCAGGAGCGCCGCTCCGCGCTCCCCTCGCTCCCCTCCCCGGAGGACGGCGCCGCCCAGCTTCCGACCGAGGCCAAGCCGCCGGTCGTGCTGCTGCACGGCTTCATCGACAACCGCTCCGTGTTCGTCCTCCTGCGCCGCAGCCTCGCCCAGCACGGCAGGCAGCAGATCGAGTCCCTGAACTACTCCCCGCTGACCTGCGACATCCGCGTCGCGGCGGAGCTGCTGGGCCGGCACATCGAGGGGATCTGCGAGCGCACGGGCAGCCGACAGGTCGATGTCGTCGGGCACAGCCTCGGGGGTCTCATCGCCCGGTACTACGTGCAGCGTCTGGGCGGCGACGCCCGGGTCCGCACGTTGGTCACGCTCGGCACCCCGCACTCCGGCACCCGGGTGGCGCCACTGGCGAACGCGCACCCGATCGTGCGCCAGATGCGCCCCGGCTCGGAGCTGCTGGAGGAACTCACTCAGCCGGCTCCGGGGTGCCGTACGCACTTCGTGAGCTTCTGGAGCGACCTGGATCACCTGATGGACCCGCTGGATGCCGCGTGCATCGACCACGCCGACCTGCTGGCGGAGAACGTCCGGGTGAGCGGGATCGGCCATCTCGCCCTGCCCGTGCACCCCGCCGTGGCGAGCGGCATACGGCAGGTGCTCGACACCGCGCGCCCCGGAGAGGAGACGGCGGGCCGCACCGGCGGACTGACCGTGGCGTAACGGCCGTAAGGACTTTACGGGCCGTAACGGCAGTAAGGGCCGTATCGGGCGGCGGGCGCAGGGCGTCGACAGGGCGTCAACAGCCCGCCGACAGCCTTCAGGCCGCCAACCGGCATCGAACAACTCTCGAACACAGGGCCAAACTCGCGCCCGCACTCCCCCGAAACACGGCCGAATGCCCGTTTCCTGCGCGCCCGAAACCAGTTGAAGATTGTCGCGCCCGCGTACCGCCGGGTACAGTCGCCGCACTGCTCTGGCAGCCCCTGTTGTCGAGGCGAAAGAGAAGTTGGTGAACGACCGTCACCCGTCGGGGACAATGACCACCCCGGCTCCGGCTTCCGACGCCGACTCGTCGCCCTATGCGTCGTACGGCTCCCAGGAGGCCCAGTACGGCGACTTCACCACGTACGGCGGTTACGACGCCACTGGTTTCCCGGCCTCGGACGCCTCAAACGCCACCGGCACCTTCGAGACCGACCCGCTCTTCGGCAACATGCCGGGCGACGGCACCGGTTCCTACGACGCCTCCACGTGGAACACCGGCGGCCACCAGACCCTGAACTACGACATGTACGCGGCCCAGCACCACGCCGCCTACGACACCGGCGCGTACGACGCCACGCAGTGGAGCGGCGACCAGCAGCACCTCGGCGCGATCCCCCCGCAGTCGGGCGGCCCCGACCACAGCGGCGAGTGGGACGCAGGCGCCTGGCAGCAGCTCGACCCCTCCGCGCACCAGGCCGACCGGACCCAGCAGTGGGAATGGGGCACGCAGGCCTTCGACACCGGCGCGTACGACGCGACGCAGTGGAACTCCGACGGCCCGGCGGCCGACCCGCAGGCGACGACGACCTTCGAGCAGGCCGGTTACGACGAGGGCCACGCGTACGACGAGACCCACGCCTACGCCGACGGCCACGCGTACGACGAGGCGAATCCTTACGGCGACGGCTACGCCGAACACACCTCGCACGACGGCGAGTCCACCGACACCGCCCTCACCGGGACCGGCGAGATGCCCGCCGTGCACGACATCGACGGCCGGCTCCTGGACGACCAGGAGGAGGCTCCCTCGGCCGAGGCGCCCGCCCCGGGCTCCCGCGTCGCCGCCCGCACCGCCAACCGCTCCCGCCGCCGTACGCCCGCGAAGCGCTCCGCGCTGCTGACGATCGCCGTTCCCTCGGCGTGTGTCATGGGGGTCGCCGGGATCGCCGCCGCCTCGGTCGGCACGCTGACCGGCGGCGAGCAGAGCACCGCGAAGACGCTGGCGGACCCGACCGCGGTCAAGCCGTCCGTCGCGAACGACAAGCTGGCCACCCAGCTCGAGAGCCTCTCGGCCGGCGCCGACGACTTCGCCGACCGGGCCAGCCGTACTCAGGAACGCATCGACCTCAAGGCCCAGCAGGTGGCCGAGAAGAGGAAGGCGGCGGAGGAGGCGGCCCGCAAGGAGCGGCTGCGCCCGAAGTTCGCCCTCCCGGTCGCGCAGCGCGGTCTCAGCGCCTACTTCGGGCAGGCCGGCGTCAACTGGATGTCCGTCCACACCGGCATCGACTTCCCGGTGTCGTACGGCACGACGGTGATGGCCGCGACCGACGGCACCGTGCGCACGCAGTGGAACAGCGCGTACGGCAACATGATGGTCGTGACGGCGAAGGACGGCACGGAGACGTGGTACTGCCACCTCTCCAGCTACCGCGTCTCCTCCGGTACGACGGTCAAGGCCGGCGACCCGATCGCCTACTCCGGCAACTCCGGCAACTCGACCGGCCCCCACCTGCACTTCGAAGTGCACCCGGCCGGCGGTGCGGCCATAGACCCCCTGCCGTGGCTGCGCAGCCACGGGCTGGACCCGACGTAACCCGAACCACCAACCGCCCCGGGCCGTACGAACCGAAACACCAGCCGCCCGGGCCGTACGAACCCGACCCACGAGTCGACCCAGGCCGTACATACCGGGCCGGACCCGGAGCAGAACCCCCGGACCGGCCCTTTCGCTTTCGCGCAGCTACAGCTTCTCCACCGGCGCGTACCGCAGCAGCAGCCGCTTCGGCTTGGCCTCCCCGAAGTCGATGGTCGCCTCGGCGTTGGCGCCGGTGCCCTTGACCCCGACCACGGTGCCCAGCCCGAACTGGTCGTGCGTGACCCGGTCGCCGACAGCGAGCGCGACCACCGGCTTCTCCGAGGTCCGGCGCGTCGCGAAGCCGGACGCACCCGACGCCGAGGAACGCGACCGGGACGAGGACAGCGAGGCGGCGATGCCCGAGACCGGTCCCGCGGGAGCGGCGGTCGCCCCCGTGCGCTTCCAGTCGACGTGCTGTGCCGGAATCTCCTCCAGGAAGCGGGAGGGCGGGTTGTACGACGGCTGCCCCCAGGCGCTGCGCAGGGAGGACCGGGTCAGGTACAGCCGCTCACGCGCGCGCGTGATGCCGACGTACGCAAGGCGCCGCTCCTCCTCCAGTTCCTTGGTCTGGCCGAGGGCGCGCATGTGCGGGAAAACGCCGTCCTCCATGCCGGTGAGGAAGACGACCGGGAACTCCAGGCCCTTGGCGGTGTGCAGGGTCATCAGGGTGATGACGCCGGAGCCGTCCTCGTCCTCGTCGGGGATCTGGTCGGAGTCGGCGACGAGCGCGACCCGCTCCAGGAAGTCGGAGAGCGAGCCGGTCTCCTCGCCCTCGCCGGACTCCTGCTCGAACTCCAGGGCCACGGCGGCGAGTTCCTGGAGGTTCTCGATGCGGGTCTCGTCCTGGGGGTCGGTGGAGGCCTGCAACTCGGCGAGGTAACCGGTGCGTTCGAGGACGGCTTCCAGGACGGTCGCCGGGCCCGCGCCGGACTCGACGATGGTCCGGAGCTCCTCCATCAGCACGTTGAAGCGCTTGACGGCGTTGGTGGAGCGCGCGGCCATGCCGTACGCCTCGTCGACGCGCTTGAGCGCCTGCGGGAAGCTGATCTTCTCGCGCTGGGAGAGGGCGTCGATCATCGCTTCCGCGCGGTCGCCGATGCCCCGCTTGGGCACGTTGAGGATCCGGCGCAGCGGCACCGAGTCCTCCGGGTTGGCGAGGACGCGCAGGTAGGCCAGGACGTCCCGGACCTCCTTGCGCTCGTAGAAGCGGACGCCGCCGACGACCTTGTAGGGCAGGCCGACGCGGATGAAGACCTCTTCGAAGACACGGGACTGTGCGTTGGTGCGGTAGAAGACCGCGACATCGCCGGCCTTCGCGTCGCCCGCGTCGGTGAGACGGTCTATCTCGTCGGCGACGAACTGCGCCTCGTCGTGCTCGGTGTCGGCGACATAGCCGGTGATGCGCGCGCCCGCGCCGGCGTTGGTCCACAGGTTCTTGGGGCGGCGGGACTCGTTGCGCTCGATGACGGCGTTGGCGGCGGTGAGGATCGTCTGGGTGGAGCGGTAGTTCTGCTCCAGGAGGATCGTCGTCGCGTCCGGGTAGTCCTCCTCGAACTGGAGGATGTTGCGGATGGTCGCACCGCGGAAGGCGTAGATCGACTGGTCGGCGTCACCGACGACACAGAGCTCGGCGGGCGGCAGGTCGTGCTCGCCCGGTGGTACGTCGACGGGGTGCTCGGAGGTGCCGACCAGCTCCCTGACCAGCGCGTACTGGGCGTGGTTGGTGTCCTGGTACTCGTCGACGAGGACATGCCGGAAGCGGCGGCGGTAGTGCTCGGCGACGTCCGGGAAGGCGCGCAGCAGGTTGACCGTCGTCATGATCAGGTCGTCGAAGTCGAGGGCGTTGGCCTCGCGCAGCCGCGACTGGTACATGGCGTAGGCCTGGGCGAGGGTCTTCTCGAAGCCGTCGGCGGCCTGGGCGGCGAAGTCCTCCTCGTCGATCAGCTCGTTCTTCAGGTTGCTGATCTTGGCGCTGAAGGACTTCGGCGGGAACTTCTTGGGGTCGAGGTCCAGATCGCGGCAGACCAGGGCCATCAGACGCTTGGAGTCGGCGGCGTCGTAGATCGAGAAGGAGGAGGTGAACCCGAGCTTCTTCGACTCCCTGCGCAGGATCCGCACGCAGGCGCTGTGGAAGGTCATGACCCACATCGCGTTGGCCCGCGGGCCGACGAGCTGCTCGACGCGCTCCTTCATCTCGCCGGCGGCCTTGTTGGTGAAGGTGATCGCGAGGATCTGGCCCGGGTGGACCTGGCGCTCGCCGAGGAGGTGGGCGATGCGGTGTGTAAGCACCCGGGTCTTGCCGGAGCCGGCGCCGGCCACGATGAGCAGCGGGGTGCCGGAGTGCACGACGGCGGCGCGCTGGTTCTCGTTCAGCCCGTCCAGGAGCGCGGCCGGGTCCAGCACGGGGCGGGGGGCGCCGTCGCGGTAGTAGGCGTCCCGGTCCGGGGGCACGTCGAACTTCCCGCCGAACAGATCGTCCGGAACGGGTTCCGGCACGTGGTCGTCCTCGGGCGGCGGCGGGGGTTCCTCCGCGTGCCCGCGAGGGGCCTGGAGGTCCGCCAGGAAGCTGTCGTCAAAGAGGCTGCTCATCGCTCTCCGAGTCTAGGGTGCCCCACTGACAGCCCGCCGCCGCCCTGAGAACATCGCCGGAATCGGGGACGCCCGGCGCCCGGGCGCAGGTCCGCGGCACCTGCCCCGGCCCGTCCGCCCGACGCCGGTCCAGGACCCTCCGGAACCACCCCGTCACGCTCCGCGGCCCACCGGACGGGCACAGCGACCGCGCCGAACCGCCCTTCCTCCGCCTCGCGAGCACGCCCCACCAGAGCACTCGAGCCGCGACAGACCACTCGGCGCCGACCGTCAGGCACGCCCGCCTGATCGAAGGTCACGGGCACGCACCCCTGACTGAAGATCACGGGTCAGAGACGCGCCCCTGCCCGAAGGTCACGAAAATGTATCGGGCATATCGAACATCAACCTTCACAGGGGCCGCACCAGTTGGCTACCGTTCCCGGTAGGCCGTACGACCCCCTCCGGCGAACGTCGCCGGGCCGCGCGGCCTCCGCCGAGTCCGACAGCGCCGCCGCGCGCCCGGAGCCGGGGACCCACCGAACCCCGGGGTGAATCGGCCGACTCCCGCCCACGGGAGCGCCGTAGGGCAACCCTTCCCGCCCGAACCCGACAGCTAACCCGGTAGGCGGAGCACGGAAGGAGTCGCCTCCCTTGGCGTCGCACCGCAAGTCGCGTCCCGCTGGTACGCGCGTAGCAGGCATACGGACCCCGGCCCTCGCGACGGCCGCCCTCACCTCCGTGGCCCTGCTGTCCCAGTCGGCGAACGCCGCGCCGGCCGATGACCGAGCCAGTCTCGAAGAGGTCGAGAAGAAGGTCGACGACCTCTACCGCCAGGCCGAGTCGGCGACCGACACCTACAACGCGGCCAAGGAGAGGACGACCAAGCAGCGCAAGCGGGTCGACACCCTCCTCGACGACGTCGCGCGGCGCACCGAGAAACTCAACCAGGCGCGGGAGGAGCTCGGTTCCTTCGCCGCCGAGCAGTACCGCACCGGGGCCGCCGCGCCCGGCACCGCGACCTTCCTGCTCGCCGACACCCCGCAGGACTACTTCGACCAGACGCAGCTGATGGGCCGCCTCACGAGCCGTCAGAAGGGCGCGGTGGACGACTACGTCTCCGAGCAGTCGGCGACGATGAAGAAGCGTCAGGAGGCCTCCCAGAGCCTCCAGTCGCTCACCGAGACGCAGAGCGACCTGAAGACCGCGAAGGCGACCGTCCAGAAGAAGCTCGCCGACGCGCGCGAGCTGCTGTCGGAGCTGACGGCCCAGGAGAAGGCTCGCCTCGCGGCGATCGAGAAGCTGAAGCAGGAGGCCGCGGCCCGCAAGGCGGCGGAGCTGGCCCGGCAGCAGGCGGCCGCGGAGAAGGCCGCGCAGGGGGCGGGTCAGGAGGCGGGCCGGCAGGAGAGCACGCCGGGCACCGGCACCTCGACGGCGACCGACCCCTCGTACGCCACCAGGGCCGCCAAGGCCCTCGCCTTCGCCCGGGCGCAGATCGGCAAACCCTATGTGTGGGGCGCCACCGGCCCCGGGTCCTACGACTGCTCGGGCCTCACCCAGGCCGCCTGGAAGGCCGCCGGCGTCACCCTCCCCCGCGTCACCTACGACCAGGTCAACGCCGGCACCACGGTCTCCCTGGCCGACGCCCAGCCCGGCGACCTGGTCTTCTTCTACGACGACATCAGCCACGTCGGCCTCTACATCGGCAACGGCATGATGATCCACGCCCCCAAGCCGGGCGCGTACGTCCGCGAGGAGTCGATCTACTACGACGGCGAGTCGGCGATCCACAGCGTGGTGCGACCGGCATGAGGTCCCGTGACTCGGGCGGCGCACCTGCGCCCGCGCGATTTCCCCCACGCGCGCGTGCGCGCCCCGCTCACGGGCCGCGCGGAGCTTCCTAGCATCGGTCCATGGCCGGTACCTCCCCGCACTCCCCCTTGCGCGTCTGGTGGACGCAGCGCCCGCCCGCCGCCGGGGCCGCCGTGCTGGCGACCGGCATCCTGTCGGTCGGGCTGCATCTGACGGGCTACGAGACGCTGTCCCGGATCGCCCTGGTGATCGGCTGCGCGGCCTGGCTGGGACTGGCCGCCGAGTTCGCCGTACGACTGCTGCGGGAGCGCGCCCGATGGGCCGCCGAGGCCGGGACGCCGGGCGCCCTGACCGCGGTGGCGGCGACCACCGTCCTCGGCACCCGCTTCTCCGCGCTCGGCCGGCAGTCCCTGGCCGAGGCGCTGCTCGCGCTGGCCGCGCTGCTGTGGCCGGTGCTGATCGTGTTCGTCGTGCGCCACTGGACACGGCGGATGCCCGGCGGAGTGTTCCTGAGCTGCGTGGCGACCGAGGGTCTCGCGGTCCTCGGCGCCACCCTCGCGACGGCCGAGTCTGCGGCCTGGCTCGCGCACACCGCGCTCGTGCTGTTCTGGCTCGGTCTGGTCCTCTACGGCGTCGCGCTCTTCCGCTTCGACCCGCGCCAGGTGCTCGAGGGCCACGGGGACCACTGGATCGCGGGCGGCGCGCTCGGCATCTCGGCCCTGGTCGGCGCGCAGCTGATCGCCGCGGACAGCGCGCCCCTGTACCTGTGGAACGACGACGACCTGGGCGTACTGCGCGCGGTGACCGTCACGCTGCTGGTGCTGGACCTGGCCTGGTACGCCGTGCTGCTGGTGGCCGAGTGCATGCGGCCGCGGCCGCGCTACGACGTGCGGCGCTGGGCCACCGTCTTCCCCATGGGCATGTCCGCCGCGGCGACCCTGTCCGTCGCCGCCGCCGTGGACGTCTCCTGGCTGAAGGTGCCGGGTGAGGTGCTGCTGTGGATCGCGGTGGCGGCCTGGCTGGCCGTCGCCGTGGGAGCGGTCGCCGAGGCGCGTGCCGCTCTCAGGTCCACAGAACCGCGATGAAGACGTTGGCCGTGGTCAGCGCGCCGACCAGGCCGAACAGCCCCTTGTCGACCTTCTCGTCGTCGCGCTTCACGTAGACGAGTCCGAGGATCACGATCAACAGGGCCAGCTTCACGCCGATCTTGATGTTGTTGACGTGCTGGTCGTCGGCCTGGTTGAGGCCGACCAGGATCACGCCGGTGACCAGCATGGTCGCGGCGCCGTGCAGCATCGCGGGGACGAACCGGGCGGCGCCCTGGCCCATCGCCTTCATCTGGGTGAGGAAACCGCCGAGCAGCGAGGCGATGCCGATGATGTGCAGGCCGACGAAGAGATGGATGAGTACGTCCATGGGGCCGGAGCCTATTGCGGCCCCCTAGGTGCGGCCGCACCGCCCCCGTCGGAAGATGCTGCATATATGCGGTCCGTAGCACTCCAAACCTCCTGAGCGGCAGAAAATCCCGACTTCGGTCAGCGCACCACGCGAAGTCGACGGCGGCACCCTGGCAACGCGGTCACCTTCGGTCACCAGTCGATTACCTGACGGCACTTCCGCACAACGCGTTACCTCCCGGACACAGGCAGGTTTAGCGTCCTCCACCAGGTGACCGGCTCCCCACCGCCGCCCGGGCCAGGGGCGGCAGTCGGCCACCACCGCCGAGAAGGTCCGGCGGCGGTCCGCTCCCCCTGTGTGGGCCGTCGCCGGACGCGCACACCGCCCCGGGCGGTCGTACGGCCGCTCCCTCCTGGCGTCCGTACGTCCCTGGGTCCCGGGGCGGCGGTCGGACGAAAGGACGTGCAGTCCACGTGGCAGCGCACCGCAAGCCCCGTCAACGCTCGGCCGGCGGCCATACGGTCCGTACGGCGGCGACGATCGCCCTCGCCGGGGCGGCGACCGCGGCGGGCTTCGACGGGACCGGGCACGCCGAGCCGCAGCTCACGCCCGCGCAGGTCAAGGCCAAGGTGGACCAGCTCTACCAGGAGGCGGAGACCGCCACCGAGAAGTACAACGGCGCGAAGGAGAAGGCGGAGGCCGCTGAAACCCGGCTCAACGCCCTGCGCGACCAGGCGGCCCGCAGGACAGCACAGCTCAACGATGCCCGGGACGGGCTGGGCGCGATCGCCGCCGCGCAGTACCGGGGCGGCGGACTCGACCCCGCGATGCAGCTCGCCCTCTCCGACAACCCCGACCACTACCTGGACGGCGCCGAGTTCGTCGAACGGGCCGGCAGCAGACAGGCGGCCTCGGTGGCGAACGTCCGCCGGCAGCTGCGGGAGATCGAGCAACTGCGCGGTGCCGCACACATCGAGCTGGATGCCCTGAAGTCCCGTCAGGCCGAGCTGAGGCGCCACAAGAAGACGATCACCGGGAAGCTGGAGGCGGCCCGCCGCCTGCTCACTCGGCTGCCGGCCGGGGAACGCGCGGGGGTGGGTGAGGGCGGGGCTCGCGCCTCACGTGACGCGACGGGCGCACGCCAGGGCCTGACGACACCTGCCGCGGCCACCGCGCAGGCCCCCAACTCCCGTGCCGCGGCAGCCGTCTCCTACGCCTACTCCAAGCTCGGCAGCCCCTATGTCTGGGGCGCCACCGGCCCGGACGCCTTCGACTGCTCGGGCCTCGTCCAGGCCGCGTACCGCTCCGCCGGCATCTCCCTGCCTCGCACGACCTACGCCCAGATCGACGCCGGCCGGCGCGTCTCCCGCTCCGAACTCCTCCCCGGCGACCTGGTGTTCTTCTACTCCGGCATCAGCCATGTCGGCCTCTACATCGGCAACGGCATGATGATCCACGCCCCGAACCCGTCGGCACCGGTACGGGAAGCGCCGATCGACGAGATGCCCTTCGCGGGAGCCACCCGGGTGGTGTGAGCGGGCCCCCGACGAGTGAGGCCCGGGCGAGCGCGCCCCGGACAGGCGCGGGGTCAGACCAGTCGCCGTGCGGTCGCCCATCGCGTCAGCTCATGACGGTTGGACAGCTGCAACTTCCTCAGCACCGCCGAGACATGGGACTCGACCGTCTTCACCGAGATGAACAGCTGCTTGGCGATCTCCTTGTAGGCGTAGCCCCGCGCGATGAGCCGCAGCACCTCGCGCTCGCGCTGGGTGAGACGGTCGAGGTCCTCGTCGACCGGCGGGGCGTCGGTGGAGGCGAAGGCGTCCAGGACGAAGCCCGCGAGCCGCGGGGAGAACACCGCGTCGCCCTCCTGGACGCGGAAGACGGAGTCCACGAGGTCCGTGCCCGTGATCGTCTTCGTCACATAGCCGCGCGCACCACCCCGGATCACCCCGATCACGTCCTCGGCAGCGTCCGAGACGGACAGGGCGAGGAAGCGGACGGGCTGCTCGGGGTCGGCCATCAACGGGGCGCAGCGGCGCAGCACTTCGACCCCGCCGCCGCCCGGGAGATGGACGTCGAGGAGGACGACCTCGGGGCGGGTCGCGGTGATGACGGTGACGGCCTGCTCGACGTCCGCGGCCTCCCCGACGACCTCGACACCGGTCTCCTCGGTCCGGCCGATCTCGGCCTGGACGCCGGTACGGAACATGCGGTGGTCGTCGACGAGGACCACGCGCACGTGCCGCTCGCCCGCGCCCCCCGCGGGCTCCACGGGTTCGGTGTTCGCCTCGGTGGGGTCACTCATGACGTCTTCTCCGCCCTCTCCATCTCCAGCTCGACCTCCGTGCCACCGCCCGGCACCGCGCGCAGCCGGGCCGTGCCGCCGTGGCGCTCCATGCGGCCGATGATCGATTGTCTGACACCCATCCGGTCGGCGGGTATCGAGTCGAGGTCGAAGCCGGGGCCGCGGTCCCGGACGGACACGAAGACCGTCCTGCCCTCGACTTCGGCGTAGACCTGTACGGCGCCGCCCTCGCCACCGTACTTGGCGGCGTTGACCATCGCCTCGCGCGCGGCCTGCATCTGCGCGCCGGTCCGCTCGTCGAGCGGGCAGTCCCCGACGACCACGACCTCGATGGGGACGCCGTGCTTGTCCTCCACCTCGGCCGCATTGCGCCGCACCGCGTCGGCGAGGTCGGTGGGTTCGTCGGCCTCGTCCTTGCCGGTGCCCTCGGGTTTGTAGAGCCAGGTGCGCAGGTCACGCTCCTGGGCGCGGGCGAGGCGGCGGACCTCGCCGGGGTTCTCCGCGTTGCGCTGGATCAGGGTGAGGGTGTGCAGCACGGAGTCGTGGACATGGGCGGCGACCTCGGCGCGCTCCTGGGCGCGGATGCGCATCAGACGCTCCTCGGAGAGGTCCTGGGTCATCCGGACGAGATACGGCCCCGCGAGCAGTGTTATCCCCACGAGGACCGCGAGTGCCGCCTGGAGGACGGAGCCGAGGTGGGCGGCGGAACCCTGGAGGACGAAGACCCCGGAGACACCCGCCGTGACGAGGAGGACACCGCCCGCGGCACGCAGCAGGCTCAGGGTGCGCCGACGGCGGCCGACCTCCATCCAGCGGGCCCGGCGGGCATTGTCCGCCTGGCGCCAGACGAGGGCGACGCCGGCGCCGACGAGGACGGCCGGCCAGAGATACGCCTTGGCCCCATTGCCCACGTTCACATTGCCGACGAAGACCATGGCCACGACGACCATGAGCAGCAGGGCCACGATCTGGCCCTTGTCGGGGCGGCGGGCGACCAGTCTGCGGCGGCCGTCCGGCGAGGTCTCCGTCGTGACCAGGGACGGGGGCCGCTGTCCACCCACCCCGCCGACGCCGAGCGGCACGAAGAACCAGAACGCGGCATACAGCAGGGCACCGAGGCCGTCCGCCATGAACAGGCCGACGAAGACGAGCCGCACCCAGATGACGGGCAGGCCGAGATGCCCGGCGAGCCCCCGCGCTACACCACCCAGCCAGCGTCCGTCACTGCTGCGGTAGAGCTTGCGCGGCGGCCGCGGTTCGACGAGGGGCGCTGCTGCGGCTTCCGGCATGCCATCGATCGTCACACGGCCGGGGTGCGGGGGCATCAGGGTTGGCCCCCGAGACTCCCCTGATCTTCGAACGGCATGCCCTCCGAACACCTCCCTCCCCCCTCTCAGGGCCGATATCAGGGTCCGGCCAGGGTCGTTCCGACTCCCGCCGGGCCCTCCCGCCCGTCACCATGGACACATGACAGATCACCAGCACGCCGCAGCCGCCGGATCCGGCGGAGGCCCGGACCGGAGCACCGGCGCCGGCACGGGCGTGGGCGCGCACAGGGAAGAAGGAGGCACGGCACCACCCACGGCCGTACACGGCACCGAGGGCCCCACCCAGCAGCCCAACACGGAGCCCGGCCCGGACCCCGCCCCCCTCTCCTTCCGGCGCGACCGGCGGCACAAGCAGCTCGCCGGGGTGTGCGCCGGGCTGGGGCGGCAGTGCGACATGGACCCGGTGATCTTCCGGATCACCCTCGCCGTGCTCTCGGCGACGGGCGGTATCGGCCTCATCTTCTACGGCTTCGCCTGGCTCGTAGTCCCGTACGAGGACGAGGACGAGAACGAGGTGCACAAGCTCCTCACCGGCCGGGTGGACGGCCAGGCACTGACGGGAGTGCTGTTCGCCCTGGTCGGCTGCGGAGTCTTCCTCACCATGCTGAGCAACACCGGCGTGCTGACCTTCGCCCTGGTGCTCTCCCTGCTCCTCGCGGGCGCCGGCTACTGGTCGCGCAACCGGGGCACCCCCGACCCGGACCCGCTCTCCGCGCAGGCCGTCGCCGACGCCCCGCCGGAGGCCCAGGCCCCGCCGGTACCGGCCGGCTCCCCTTCCTGGTGGCGCGACCCCATCGTCAAGGACGGCACCCATGTCGGCGGCACGGGCTATCTGTGGGGGCCCCTGGACTCCCGCGACCGTGACATCGCGGCGGCCGTCAACATCGGCCGCGGCACCCCGTGGAACCGGCGCGAGGACCTCCGCGCGGCCCACACCCGGCCCCCCAAGCCCCGCGGCCCGCGCTGGATCGGCGGCTGGATCTTCCTGTTCGCCCTGCTGGCGGGCGGTCTCGCCACCGGAGCGACCTGGGAGCACCACCCGCTCGGCACGAGTCTTCAGACCGGCCTGGCCTGCGCGCTGATCGTCTTCGGCGTCGGCATGGCCATCAGCTCCTTCCTGGGCCGCACGGGAGCGGGCTCGCTCTTCCTCGCCGTCATCACGGCAGGACTGCTGGCCACCTCCGCGGCCCTGCCGAAGGACATCACCACGCACTGGGTCCGCACCACCTGGAAACCGGCGGCGGTGACGGAAGTCCGCCCGGAGTACGAACTCGGCACCGGCGTGGGGACCTTGGACCTGACCAAGCTGGACGTGACCAAGGGCCGGACCGTGACGACCCACGCCGAGGTGGGTGTCGGCCGGCTGGTGGTGATCGTGCCGCCGGACGTGACCGTGAAGGCGAGCATCGACGTGGGAGTGGGCGACGTCCAGCTGCCGGGCGACGACCAGCAGGACGTGGACGTGCAGCCCGGCAAACGCAAGGAGGTCACCCTGCCGGCGACCTCGGACAGCAAGAACACCGGCACCCTCGACCTGGATCTGCGGGTCGGCATCGGACAGGCGGAGGTGAGCCGTGCTGCGTCATGAGTTCCAGCCGGGAAGACTGGTCGCCGGGGTCTTCCTCACCCTCGCCGGCATCACGTACGTCGGGGACGCGGGCGGCGCCTGGGACACACCGTGGTTCGCGGTGATCCCGATGGTCGTGGGCGGCCTCTGCCTGGCAGGCACGGTCGGACTGCTGACCCGCGCGATACGCGGCCGCCGCGCCAGACACCGCACAGAGGCACCCCCGAAGGAGGAGGAAAGGGCACAGCCGCCCTCACCACACTGACCGTGAGGGGGAAGCTACCGGTCACCTCGACACCGGTAGCTCCGCCGACCGGACCTACCGGTAACCTCCCGCCCGCTGCCGTCGTCGGGACCGCAAGGCGGCGTCCACGGAGAACACGGAAGCACCCGCGAGCACGAGCGGCAGCCAGGCCATCAGGTAGGCGAGGTCGTTGCCGTAGTAGTAGGGATCGGAGGCCCAACTCACCGTCAGCCAGAGACTGAGCGAGATCAGCGCGCCGCCCAGTGCGGCCAGGCGTGCCAGGATGCCGAGCAAGGTGCCGATACCTACGGCGAGTTCACCGAAGGCAATGGCGTACCCGAACCCGACGGGGTTCTTCAGGGACAGGTCGACCAGCGCGGGAATCGCGGACGAATCCCGCACGCTGCGCATCATGTCGCCGATGGAGCCCGAGCCGGAGTCCTTCATGAAGGCACTGTCGGTCAGCTTGTCCAAGCCGGCGTATATGAAAGTGACGCCCAGGAAGATGCGCAGGGGAAGCAGGGCGTACTGGCTGATGTTGTCCCGCCAGGACCGTGCCTCGTCGTAATAGGGGGCGTGCGTGTCCGTACGAAAACTATGAGTCATCGCTCCGAGCCGCCTCTCACCAGCGAGCCGAGACCCCTCACAAGACGATACGCATGGAGGGGCTGCGCGGCTCAATCCAGTTCGGAGGAGTTTTCGAGAGCGCCGGAGGGGTGCCGGGTTCGGTTGGCGGGCGGGTGCGGGTCCGCTGTGGCTGATCGCGCAGTTCCCCGCGCCCCTGGGGGTGCAGTGCACTTGAGCCAATACGGGACCGTCAGTCGCCGTGCCCGCCCCCGCCGGAGCGCAACGGGCCGCCGCAGGCCTTCAGGGGCGCGCGGAACTGCGCTAAACGCCCGACCTCACCCAGCCGCAGACAACCACCGCGAATCTCAGTCCGTCACGTCGATCGAATACCGGTTCGTCTCCACCCCCGCCGCAGTGACCACCTGCACCTCCACCCGTCCCGCCTCCACATCGGCCGGCACCGGCACGGTCAGCACATCGTCCGCCGGGTTGCTGAAGCCACCGGCGACCGGCACCAGCGGCACCTGCACGTTCACCGGGCCGATCCGCACCACCATCCGCGCCAGCCGGTCCGCCCGCTGCGCCCCCGGCGGCACGAACCCGGCGCCGCGGATCTCGATGTCGTCGCCGGTGCGGATCGGTCCGTCCAGGTCGCCCGCCTCGCGCGACCGCACCACGGAGAGGATCACCGGCCGGCCGCCCTCCGCGTACTTCCCCGCCACATACGTCGCCGCGGACACCAGCACCACCACCGCGAGTCCCCACGGCAGATCCGGCAACTGGTCCGGCCGCCGGGCAAGTCGGACGGCCGCGAACAGCAGCGCGACCCCGCCGATCACGACGTACTGGATGTCGGCGAAGCTGCCCCGCCCGGAGTCGTCCGTCAGCAGGTCCGCCGCCCGCGGGCGGTCCGCCCGCACCTTCTGGAGCCGCTGCCCCAGCACCCGCAGCCCGACCACCCGCCGTACCAGCACGGCGATCCCGCACACCACGGCGAGAACGGTCACGACACCCGCGCCCCGGGCCAGTTCGAGCCCGGAGATCAGCGTGTCCCGTTCCGCGTGGGAGGAGGCCGCGGCGAGCCGTCCCACCAGCACCAGCACCGCGTACGCGACGAACAGCACCCACGCCACGGCGACCGCGCGTGACGTGGAGAGCCGGTTGTCCTCGCCGATCACCGGCGCGAGCACCCCGCCGCGGGCCCGGTGGAACCAGGACGCGGCGGTCAGCGAACCGGCCACCACCAGCGCGGCCAGCAGCCCCGCCGTTCGCGCCGCGGTCCACCCCGCGCCGATCGCCGTGAGCGCCTGGACGAGCACCAGCACCACGACAGCGGCCCACACCGCACCCGCCGTACGACGCCACAGCCGGGCGAGCCAGGCCGCGCCCTCGGCCCGTCCGCGCTCGGCCACGAGCTCCGCGGACTGGGTGAGTTCCTCCGAGATCCACTGCCGGGAGGCCGACGCCGAGTGCGCCACTGCGGCAGGCAGCCCCTGTCCGGCGGCGAACTCGTCCCGCTTCAGCAGGAATTCGGCGACCGCGCGCCGATGCCCGGTCCGCGCCCCGTGCGGACAGTCCCCGCAGGTGCAGCCACCGTCATGCGCACCCCCCGGCCCTCTGGAGGCACCGAACGCACCCCCGTCCACGCCCTGTCTCGCTTCCTGCACCGCCACGCCCGACGCCCGCCTTCCCACGACCACGACCCTGGTGAACCTCTGGCCCCGCGGAAGCCCGGTCACCCACCGCACGGCGTTCCCACCGCGCGAAGACCTGTGAAGCCCCCTGAAGACCCCCGAGAAACCCCGAACAACTCCCCGGCGATGACAGCGAATTGTGCCCTACGGCACACCGCCCGGACCCGGCAGGTCCGGTCCGCGCAAGTGAAGCGACGGGTGAAGCAGGCCCCGCCGTGTTGACCCGGCTGCGAGAATTTGCGTATGGCCGAGATCATCCAGCGTGACGGGACCTGGGTCTTCGACGGCACAACGGTCAGGATCACGCCGGGACTCCACCGTTCCGTGCCGTTGTTCCGGCAGACGTACGGCGAGATCGCCGTGCCCCTGGAGGCCATCGCGGGCGTGGCGTTCGAGCCGGAGCGCAAACGCGGCCGGCTCCGGATGCGGCTGCGCGAGGGTGCGGACCCCCTCCTGCACGCGACCGGCGGACGGCTGCCGGACTCGGCCGATCCGTACCGGCTGGTCGTGGATGTCGACCGCGCCGGAGTCGCCGAGTACGTGGCCGAGGAGATCCGACGGTCCCTCCTCCTCGACCAGATCCCCAAGGAGCCGACGAAGACGTACCTGCTCCCCGGCCCGCCGGTCCCGGTCTCGGTGCGCTCCTCCGACGGTACGGTCTCCTTCGACGGCATCCAGGTGCGCATCGACTGGGCCGACACCTCCGACCGCGTCAAGCGTGCGACCGGCCCGCGGATCATCAACGTGGGCGACCTCGTGCAGGTGGAGTGGCTGCCCAACTCCGGTTACGAGGACGGGTTCATGCGGTTCGTGACCCGTGAGACGTCGTTCTCGAAACTGCCGCCGGAGAAGGACCCGTACGCCCTCGACCTGTGGGGCAGCACCCGCCGTGACCTGCTCACGGCTCTGGTCGCGACGGCGGTCACGGCCCGCCTGCCGCACCCGTCGACCCGGGGCGGCCTCGAGTACGACGACGAGCGGGCCCTGCGGCCCCGGTCGACGGCCTCGGCCCTGCCGCCGGCGGCCGATCACCACGACGTACTGCTACGCAGGCTGCGGGAGCTGGGCGAGCTGTACCGCGAAGGGGTGCTCACCGACGAGGAGTTCGCCGCAACGAAGGCCGCCGTACTGCGGGGCTTCTAGCGCAGCGGCCCCACTCCGGACCTTCAGCTCAGCAGGCACCGGCCCCACTCCCGCGTTTCGGCTCAACAGGCGCCGGCCGGACTCCCGTGCTTCAGCTCAGCAGATCCGGCTCGCTGCGGCTGATGTCCTGCCACATCGGCTGGTAGTTGATCCACGCCACCAGGTCCCCGCCCAGCTGCTCCCGTGTCGCCACCGCCGCCCGGTGGTCGATGAGCACGGGGCGGCCCGCCGCCCGGGCCGTCAGCTGGACCTGGCTGGAGCGTTCCATCGAGATGAACCACCAGGCCGCCGCGTCCACCGAGTCCCCGACGGTCAGCAGCCCGTGGTTGCGCAGGACCAGGGCCTTGCGGGACCCGAGCGCGGTGGCGATCCGGCGGCCCTCCTCGGCGTCCACGACGACGCCGGTGTAGGTGTCGTACAGCGCGTGGTCCTCGTAGAAGGCGCAGCTCTCCTGGGTGATCGGGTCGAGGAGCTCGCCGAGGGCGGCCAGTGCCCGCCCGTGCACGGAGTGGCAGTGGGCGACGGCCACGACGTCGGGGCGGGCGGCGTGCACCTGGGAGTGCACGGTGAACGCGGCCTGGTTGACGTGGTGGCGGCCGTCGATCACCTGGCCGTCGGAGTTGGCGAGCACCAGGTCGCTCACGGTGACGTGCCTGAAGGGCATGCCGAAGGGGTTGACCCAGAAGCAGTCGGTGAACTGGGGGTCGCGGGCGGTGATGTGTCCGGAGACGCCGTCCTCGAAGCCGAGCCGTCCGAAGGTGCGCAGCGCGCCGGCAAGCCGCTCCTTGCGGTGCCGGCGTTCCTCCTCGACGGAGTCGTGCATCGGCGGCATCGCGAACTGGAGCTTCTCGGTGGGCACGGGCATCGGCGGAGTCGGCCCGAGGGGTGTCCCGTGCATCTGTTCCTCCAGCACTGGGTTGCTTACGGGGCGGAAGTTACCGTCGGGCAGCGCAGGAGAACAGGGGTGGTTTGTAAAGATGGTGCACACAGCGGATACCGGACAGAAGATGTCGGGTATGGGCGCAAGACTGCACGGTATGAACTGGGCAGACTTCTCCTCCGCGGAACCCGGCCTCGCCAGGACCGTGGAGCAGCGCTTCGGCGCCTTCACCCACCACACCCTCGCCACCCTCCGCAAGGACGGCTCTCCGCGCACCACGGGCCTGGAGGTCCGCTTCCTGAACGGCGAACTCTGGCTCGGCATGATGCCGGACTCGCTCAAGGCGCGGGACCTGCTGCGGGACCCGCGTTTCTCCCTCCAGGCCAACCCCGGCGAGGGCCAGACCATGGGCGGCGGAGACGTACGGATCAGCGGTCACGCGCGCGAGGTCACCGATCCGCAGACCAAGGCCCGGTACGGCGAAGAGGTGGAACCGCCGGAGCCGTTCCACCTCTTCCGCACCGAGCTGACGGAGGTCGTGCGGACCTACGTCGAGGACGACACCTACCTCGTCGTCCAGGTCTGGAAGCCCGGGGAGCCGGTGCGCACCCTCAAGCGGACCTAGGGCCCGCCAGGGCCTACTCCCACTCGATGGTGCCCGGCGGCTTCGACGTCACGTCGAGCACCACGCGGTTGACGTCGGCCACCTCGTTGGTGATCCGCGTCGAGATCTTCGCCAGGACGTCGTACGGCAGTCGCGACCAGTCGGCCGTCATGGCGTCCTCGCTGGACACCGGGCGCAGGACGATCGGGTGGCCGTAGGTGCGGCCGTCGCCCTGGACGCCGACCGAGCGGACGTCCGCGAGCAGGACGACCGGGCACTGCCAGATGTCGCGGTCCAGGCCGGCCGCGGTCAGCTCCTCGCGGGCGATGGCGTCGGCGTCGCGCAGCAGGTCCAGGCGCTCCTTGGTGACCTCGCCGACGATCCGGATGCCGAGGCCGGGGCCCGGGAAGGGCTGGCGCTGGACGATCTCCTCCGGCAGGCCCAGCTCCTGGCCGACCATCCGGACCTCGTCCTTGAACAGCTTGCGCAGCGGCTCGATCAGCTGGAACTCGAGGTCCTCGGGCAGGCCGCCGACGTTGTGGTGCGACTTGATGTTGGCGGTGCCGGTGCCGCCGCCGGACTCGACCACGTCCGGGTAGAGCGTGCCCTGGACGAGGAACTCCACCGCCGGGCCCTCGTCCGCGATGATCTCGGCCTGGGCCTGCTCGAAGACGCGGATGAACTCCCGGCCGATGATCTTCCGCTTCTCCTCGGGGTCCGAGACACCCTTGAGGGCCGTGAGGAAGCGCTCCTCCGCGTCGACGACGACCAGCTTGACGCCGGTCGCGGCCACGAAGTCCTTCTCGACCTGCTCGGTCTCGCCCTTGCGCATCAGACCGTGGTCGACGTACACGCAGGTCAGCTGGTCGCCGATGGCACGCGCGACCAGGGCCGCGGCCACCGCGGAGTCCACGCCGCCGGACAGACCGCAGATCGCGCGCTTGTCGCCGACGCGCGAGCGGATCTCGGCGACCTGCTCCTCGATCACGTTGCCGGTGGTCCAGTCGGGCTTGAGACCGGCACCCCGGTACAGGAAGTGCTCCAGGACCTGCTGGCCGTGCGTGGAGTGCATGACCTCGGGGTGGTACTGGACGC
Source organism: Streptomyces sp. NRRL B-3229 (assembly GCF_000719505.1). Taxonomy (NCBI): domain Bacteria; kingdom Bacillati; phylum Actinomycetota; class Actinomycetes; order Kitasatosporales; family Streptomycetaceae; genus Streptomyces; species Streptomyces sp. NRRL B-3229. The sequence goes on from NZ_JOGP01000006.1 coordinate 193,065, forward strand.
CGTAGAGCTTCTTCTCGTCGTTCTCGAAGGCGGCGACCGGGACGACGTCCGTGGACGCGGTCACGGTGAAGCCCTCGGGGGCGGCGGAGCAGGCGTCGCCGTGGGACATCCACACCGACTGCTCGTCCGGGGTGCCCTCGAAGAGGGTCGAGCCGGACTTCGAGACGTGCAGCGGCGTGCGGCCGTACTCACGCGCGCCGGTGTTGTCGACGGTGCCGCCGAGGGTGGTGGCCATCAGCTGGAAGCCGTAGCACATGCCGAAGACCGGGACGCCGGACTCGAAGAGCGCGCGGTCCAGGCGCGGGGCGCCCTCCGCGTACACCGACGAGGGGCCGCCGGAGAGGATGATCGCCGCCGGGTTCTTGGCGAGCATCTCCGCGACCGGCATGGTGCTCGGCACGATCTCGCTGTAGACCCGGGCCTCGCGGACACGACGGGCGATGAGCTGGGCGTACTGCGCACCGAAGTCGACGACCAGGACGGTGTCGGGGGCGGCGGCGGGGTTCGCTGAGGACACGGGTTGCCTTCCGGCGGTGAGCGAGGTGTGTGTGGGGCCGAGTCTACCGGGACCCGCGGGCCCCGACCGGGGCCGAGCCCGGTCTCAGGATGCGAACCGGGTTGGACGGCGCCGCGGGGCCCTGCATACTGCTCCCATGCTCACGCAGACGACCTACCTGTTTACCTATGGCACCCGGCCCGCCGGCTGCCATGGTCGTGCTGCTTGAGCAACTGACAAGCGACTTCCCAGGCGCCCCGGGCCGACAAGGTCCGGGGCGCCCGTGTTTTCCGGACCTTGCCGCTCCGGGGCATCCACCCCACCAGGAGCCCTACGTGACCACCACACCGGAAGCGACCATCGCAGACGCCCGTGAGCGCATCGACGCGCTCGACGACCGGATCATCGGTCTCATCCAGGAACGGATGGCCGTCTCCGCCGTCGTTCAGCAGACCCGCATCGCCTCGGGCGGACGGCGGGTCCACCTCGCGCGCGAGATGGAGATCCTCGGCCGCTACCGGGACGCCCTGGGCAAGCCCGGCACCGGCCTCGCGATGACGCTCCTCGAACTGTGCAGGGGTCGCATCTGAGTTCGGGCACCGCCTCACCCGTACGGCGCGTGACCGCCGCGCCCACCGGCTCGTTGGTGGTGGTGTCCGTGCCAGCCAGGGGCGGGCCCGACAGAACCACGCGTGGCTCGCTGGAGCGATGAGACGCACGGAACGTGCCGTGCGTCGTGGGACCTCGCTCCAGTAGTGACCGGACGGCAGGGGACAGCAGCCCGGTCACCCAAGAGAACGGCCGGCTCCGGGGACGCCCGGGGCCGGCCGGCGGGACAAGTACCGGCACCAGGCTGGGTCAAACGGTTGCGGAGGCCGCGCCCATCCAGCACGATGCCTAGAAAGCCCCCAAGTCCCTCCGCAGACAACCGTATTCGTCTTGTCTCGCCGCATTGCCAGAGGTCATTGGCAGAGGTCCCAGAGGTCATTGCCAGAGGTCCAGACCAAGGGGCGGCGAGTACGACGGCGCGAAGAGCAGGCGGCGCAACCCCCCGGCGCCGCTCCCCGGCACCGGCGCTGCCCTGACGTCGGTGCTGACGAAAGAAGGGCCCCGCGGTTCCGCCCCGCGGGGCCCTTCGCTTGCGCAGGCTCACCGGACTCGCACAGGCCGGCTAGACCCGGGACGCCGTCCCGCAGTCCTTGATCCGGCCGATGTCCTCGCTGCGGTCGTAGGGGTCCCGCGTCGGACCCGTGGGGGCCGGCCCGCTGGGCTCCGCCGTGGTGGGGAACTCCGGGTGCAGGAAACCGTCGTGGACGTCACAGGTCGTGTTGCCGGCGCTCTCGTCGTAGCGCAGGACATTGAGCTTGCCCGGCGTGACCTGGTACTTCGCCGGGTCGGGCAGTTCGACGTCGAGGACGCGGCGGACGATGGTACGGGTCACCTCGGTGGTGCCGTCGGTGCGGACGACCGGGTAGACGAAGGTGTAGTCGGCGTGCACGGCCACCGAGGCGTGCTCGCCCGCCCTGAACGTCATCCGGCCCCGCAGCTTGACCACGTCACCGACCAGCCGGACCTGGGAGGGGTCGAAGCGGCTGAACATCGACAGCGGGTCGTGGTCCTTGTCCGGCTTGCTCAGGCCGGCGTTCAGGCGCTTGAGGACGTCGCCCTGCTTGGGGTCCAGCAGCGCGAGCGCCGCGGCGGGCCGTTCACCGCGCAGCGTGCCCGGAGCGAGGTTGGACTCGACCAGCAGCTTCTTGGTCAGCTCCAGGGCCTGGCCGACCTTGGCCGCGGACTGGCCGGAGACGGCCTTCGCCTTCGGTACGACGATCCCGGACTCGCCGTCGGCCCACCGCTTGGCCGGCGAACCGGCGAACGGGTCGTCGAGGGTGGGGATCTCGGGGTCCACGGCAGCCGGGGCCGTGGTCGGGGCGGCCGTCTCCTGGGGCAGCGGGGAGGCGGCGGACTCCGCTGAGCTTTTGCCGCCGAAGAGGTCGCCCGGTATCAGCGACGGCTTCACCGCGACGACGGCCACCACGACCGCGACGGCGATCCCGAGGACGCCCCACAGGCCCCGCCGGCTCTTCTTCCGCTGCCAGGCCGGACCAGTGCGCCAGCCCTCCGGCAGCTCTCCGCGCGCTTCCTGTCGCCGCAGCCGCTCGGCCACCTCACGGGCCCGCGCGGAGGGTTCCTTGGGGGCGGTGTCTCGGATGTCCCGTTCGGTGTCACGAACGAATCGTTCCCAGACGTCGTCCGGAATCTTGGGGTCTTCTGCCACGTGGGTCAGTTGTAGGGCCTTGGAAAGCGTGTTCACAAGAAGAACTGGTATGTGACTCAGCACACATAAGTTTTCTGTGAATGGCCGCACAACCTTTCACAGTTGGCGTGGATCAAACCTCACGAACCACGGGCCCCACCCGCGCCCCACACGCGGAGGCCTCCTGATGTGTGGTGCGCGCAGCGCGGCACACCTGACTCCTGAGGTCTTCATGAAGCTTCGTCGTGCATGTGCCGCCGCGGCCGCGACCGCCGCGATAGCGCCGCTGGCGCTGTTCGCCGCGCCGAGCGCCTTCGCGGACGAGACCCCCACGCCGACCGCGGCCGAGAGCACGCCCGCCGCCGACGCCACCCCGGCCGACGCCACGAGCACCCCGGCGGACCCGGCCACGACCCCGGCGGACCCGACGACCACCACCACCGCCACCGGAACCCCGACCACGGGCGCGTCCGGCTCGGCCACCGCCAGCAGCAGCCCCTCGACGAGCCCCACCGGCTCGGCCTCCGCCACCAGCAGCCCCTCCCCGAGCGAGAGCGGCGAGCCCGGCGACCAGTGCGAGATCGACGAGGACAGCGGCCCGGTCTTCGAGGACAGCGACGTGCTGCACAGCTCGCTGACCGGTCTGCCCGAGTCCGTCGTGGCGGGCAGCGGCTGGACGAACTTCAAGTTCAACGTCAGCAACTCCGGCGACGACACCATCAAGGACATCCAGCCGATCGTCGCCGTCGGCGCGGTCGACTGGAACTTCGACGAGGACTACAGCGACCTGATCACCGTCCAGGTGAAGCAGGGCGGTTCCTGGGTCGACGTGGCCACGCAGTTCGGCGAGGGCGGCTCCTTCAACTCCTTCAGCCTGGACGGCGGCGACTCCGTCAGCTACCAGCTGCGGGTGAAGGTCGACCGTGAGGTCCCGAGCGCGATCGGCATCGCCATCGGCCTCGCCGAGTACTCCGACGAACAGGGCTGCTGGGTCTCCCAGGACGACAACTACGGCATCTACTACTTCGAGGTCCTGCCGGCCGGTTCCGACGCCGGCAAGCCGGGCGACGCCAAGCCGCAGACCGGCGGCAAGAGCGCCATCAAGGACGTCAACGGCGTCGACGTGGACGGTCAGCTCGCCGAGACCGGTTCCAGCTCGGCCCTTCCGGTCATCGGCCTCGTCGGCGGGTTCGCCGTCGTCGCCGGTACCGGTGTCGTCTTCGCGATGAAGCGGCGCAAGGGCGTGAACGGCGCCCACGCCTGAGTCGTAGGGCCGCAAACGCCGTAAATACAGCTTGACGCAAGAAAAAGAGAAAAAGAGAAGGACCTGCGCTCGGAGGGGGGCGCAGGTCCTTCTCTTTGGCGTCTTCCGGCTCTACGGCTTCTTCGGCACCGCCGGTATCCCCAGGAACGGCAGCCTCAGCGCGCCGAAGGCCTCCGCCGGGACCGCCGGTGACCTGGGCTCGACGGGGTGGAGTCGCTCGTAGGCCTCGCCCTGGGCCGGACGGGGGTCCGGCTCGCCCTTGTTGGGCCAGTACGACATCGCCCGCTCGGCCTGCGCGGTGATCGTCAGCGAGGGGTTCACGCCGAGGTTCGCGGAGACCGCGGCGCCGTCGACGACCGAGATCCCGGGGTGGCCGTAGAGCCGGTGGTACGGGTCGATGACACCGGTCTCGCGGGAGGAGCCGATGGGGCAGCCGCCGAGGAAGTGGGCGGTGAGCGGGGTGCCCATGAGCTCGCCGACGTTGGAGCCGGCGAAGCCGTTGATGTCGGCGGCGACGGCGGACGCGGCCTGTGAAGCGGCCCTGATCTGCTTGGGGTTGGGGGCGCCGTGGCCCTGGCGGGCGGTGAGCAGGCCCTTGCCGACGCCGTCCGGTTTCAGGTACGTCGTCAGGGAGTTGTCCAGCGACTGCATGACCAGGCCGATGATGGTCCGCTCCGACCAGCGGCGGTTGGAGAGGGAGCGAAGGACCAGGAGGGGGTGCCGGGCGGCGTTCGCCAGCCAGGCCGCCACCCTCGACGAGCCCTCCGCGTAGGGCACTTGGAGGATCGAGAGGCCGCCCATCGAGTTGGAGCCCTTGCCGTAGCGGACCGGCTCGATGTGGGTGTTCTCGTCCGGGTGGATGGAGGACGTGATGGCGACGCCCTGGGTGAAGTCGACCTTGGGGGTGCCGGTGGCCTTGCGGTAGCGGCGGTTGTCGGTCTGGGCGCCGACCAGGGCCTCGGAGTTGGTGCGGGTGAGCTCGCCCAACTTGTCCGAGATGTACGGCAGTTGGCCGCCGGCCTTCATGCGGTGCAGCAGGGTCTGGGTGCCGTAGGTGCCGGCGGCGATGACGACCTGGCGGGCCTTGAAGGTGCGGCCCCGCGAGGACTTGCGGCGGTCGTCGGTGGGCAGGGTCGCGACCGCGTAGCCGCCCTGGGAGTCGTCGGTGACCGAGACGACGGTGGTGAGGGGGTGGACGACCGCGCCGGCCTTCTCGGCGAGGTGGAGGTAGTTCTCGTTCAGGGTGTTCTTGGCGCCGTGCCGGCAGCCGGTCATGCACTCGCCGCACTCGGTGCAGGCCCGGCGGGAGGGGCCGGCCCCGCCGAAGTAGGGGTCCGCGACCTGCTCGCCGGGAGCCGCCTTGCTCTTGCCCTCCGCGTCCTCGCCGTCGCCGAAGAAGACGCCGACCGGGGCCATGTGGAAGGTGTCGCCGACGCCCATCCGCTCGGCGGCCGCCTTGAGGTGGACGTCGGAGGGGGTCATCGTCGGATTGAGCCGGACGCCGAGCATGCGGCGGGCCTGGTCGTAGTACGGCTCCAACTCCTCCTGCCAGTCGGTGATGTCACGCCACTGGGGGTCCTCGAAGAAGGGCTTCGGGGGGACGTAGAGGGTGTTGGCGTAGTTCAGCGAGCCGCCGCCGACGCCGGCGCCCGCGAGGACCATGACGTTGCCGAGCAGGTGGATGCGCTGGATGCCGTACAGGCCGAGCTTCGGGGCCCAGAGGTAGTTCTTCAGGTCCCAGGAGTTCTTGGGCAGGGTCTCGCGGGTGAAGCGGCGGCCGGCTTCCAGGACGCCTACGCGGTAGCCCTTCTCGGTGAGACGCAGCGCGGTGACGCTGCCGCCGAAGCCGGAGCCGACGACGATGACGTCGTAGTCGTAGGTGTCCTGGGGCACGTGCTCTCCTCGTTGAGAACGTCGTCTGGAGCGGGCGTTCCTACTTGAACCGGAACGCCTTCATGAGTCGCAGGCTGCGGCTCATGAACTGGGCGTACTTCTCGTCGTCCATGCCCAGCGAGGGCGCCATCGGCAGGAGCCGCTGCTGGGCGATCGTCTGGGCCTCGGTGTACTTGAGGATGCCCTCGGAGCCGTGCCGGCGGCCGAGGCCGGAGTCCTTCATGCCGCCCATCGGGGACTGGACGCTGCCGTAGGCGGAGGCGTAGCCCTCGTTGACGTTGACCGTGCCGGCGCGCACCCGGGAGGCGACCTCGCGGCCCCGCTTGCCGTCCTTCGTCCACACCGAGGAATTCAGGCCGTACGGCGTGGAGTTGGCGAGCTCGATCGCCTCGTCCTCGCTCTTGAAACGGTAGATGGAGACGACCGGCCCGAAGGTCTCCTCGGCGCACACGGCCATCGGCTCGGTGACGCCGTCGAGGATGGTCGGCTCGTAGAAGTACGGGCCGATGTCCGGGCGGGCGACGCCACCGGCGACGAGCTTGGCGCCCTTCTCGACGGCCTCGTCCACGTGCCGGGTGACGGTCTCCAGTTGCCGCTCCCCCACCAGGGAGCCCATGTCGGCGCCGTAGGCGAGGGACGTGCCGAGGCGCATGGCCTTGGTGCGGGCGGCGAAGCGCTCGACGAACGCGTCGGCGATCGACTCGTGGACGTACAACCGCTCGATGGAGATGCAGAGTTGGCCCGCGGAGGAGAAGCAGGCGCGGACGGCACCGGCGGCGGCCTTCTCGACGTCGGCGTCCTCGAGGACCAGCATGGCGTTCTTGCCGCCGAGTTCGAGGGAGACGCCGACCAGCCGGGCGGCGGCGCCCTGGGCGACCTCGCGGCCGGTGCGGGTGGAGCCGGTGAAGGAGACGTAGTCGGCGTGCCGGACCACCTCGGGGCCGACCACGGGGCCCTCGCCGAGGACGACCTGGAAGACGTCGGCCGGCAGCCCGGCCTCGATCAGCAGATCCCGTGCCCACAGGGCGGTCAGGCAGGTCTCGGTGTCCGGCTTCATCACGACCGCGTTGCCCGCGGCGAAGGCGGGGAGCGCGTCACCGACGGACAGTTCGAGCGGGTAGTTCCAGGGGGCGATCTGGCCGACGACCCCGCGCGCGTGACGCAGTTCGGTGACCTTGGTGAGGGTGGGCACGGCTCCCGCGTGCCGCTTGGGCCTGAGGTAGGCGGGCGCCTTGCGGCCGTAGTGCCGGGCCGCGACCGCGACGGCCTGCACCTCCTCGTGGGCGTGCAGACGGGCCTTGCCGGTCTCCAGCTGGATGAGGTCGAGGACCTCGGCCTGGCGCTCCAGGACCAGGTCGTGGAAGCGGAGCAGGACGGCGGCGCGCTGCCGCACCGGGGTCCGCTCCCACACCGGCTGCGCCGCGCGGGCCGCCTCGTAGGCCTTCCGTACGTCCTCGGGGGTGGACTCGGGCAGGTCGGCCAGCTTCTCACCGGTGAACGGCGTGTGGTTCGCGGTACGGCGGGAACCGACGACACCCTTGGTGAGCTGGGCGACCAGCTCCGGGGTGACCACGTCGGCCGCGGTACGGGCGCCCTCAGGGGCGGGGGCGAGGGGGTTGGTGCCGGTCTTGGCCGGGGCCTGCGCGTCCGTCATGAGCCGCAGGGTATGCGGGACGGGGCGCTTTGGGTACCCGTCGGTAACAGGCGTTCACCGACTGCGCACATGCCGCCAGTGATGACTGGCAGGGAATGCGCTGATCAGGGCGTTGGACGGGCGCCCCGCGGCGACGATCAACCGCGTTCCGGTTTTTTCTGGAGGAGGAGACCGAAGGCGGAGAGAGCGGTGAGCCGGCGCGGCTGCGGGTCGGGGGCGGGGGTGGCCGCCGGTGGGGCGGACGGGTCGTGGCCGTCGGCGCCGGGGGACGCGGCGGGCGCTGTCGTGACGTCCGGGGAGGCGGGGTCCGCGGCCGAGGCTCGCGCACCGGCCGACGTGACGGTCGCGCCGGCGCCCTGGAGCGCGGGATCCGCCGTCGCGGCGGCCACGGGGTGCGCACCGGCGTCCGGCACGGCGGCCCGCTCCCCGGCGTCCGGAGTCTTCGCTTCCACGGCCCACTCCGGTACGGGCGCCCCGGCAACGTCTGCCAGGAGCCGGGCGGCTTCCTCCGCCAGGGGCCGCTGCTCGGGCTCGGGGACGAGGAGTCGCTCCAGCAGGGTGCCCAGCGGACCGGGCCGGGCCTCCGCCACGGCTGCCCGGAGCACCGCCCCCAACGACCACAGGTCGGACGCGGGCCCCGCCCCCGGTCCCGAGGCGCACTCCGGGGCGATGAATCCGGCGGAGGTCTCCCGGCCACCGGCGTACCCGGCACCGCCGCCGATCCCGAAGTCGGTGACGACGACCCGCCCGCTCCCCGCTTCGAGGAGGACGTTGGCGGGCTTGAGGTCCCGGTGGACGATGCCGACCCCGTGCGCGGTGTGGAGCGCGCCGAGGACGGCGAGCCCGATCCGTGCGGCCTCGGCGTCCGGCAGCGGCCCGCGCGCCGCCCGAGCGGCCTCCAGCGACTCGCCCTCCACCAACTCCATGACGATCCAGGGCAGTTCGTCCTCAAGGAGGACGTCGTGAATGGTGACGGCCGACGGATGGTCGACCCAGGCCGCGGCCCGCGCCTCGTGCGGCAGCCGCTGCACGGCCCGCCGCCGCTCCTCGTCCCGCGGATCCCCGGTCAGCCGGGGCTCCTTGACGGCGACGTACCGCTCGTCCTGCTCATCGTGAGCCCGCCACACCGTGCCGCCCGGCCCGGCCCCGATCCGCTCGACGAGCCGGTACCGCGCACCGATCAGGCGTCCGTCGGACGGGAGTTCGCCGTCTTCACTCATGGCACATGAGTACCTTGCGCGTCCCGCCCTTGTCTAAGCGACGGGCTCAGGGCCGGTCCACGCTCAGGTTGGCGATCGCCGTCCTCGCCACCTCACGCCCCCGCGCGGTGAAGTCGCCCCGGCCCGGATAGCCGACGGTGAGCTTGTACATGTCGCCGGCGGTGGTCCGGTAGTAGAAGATCCGGACTTCGCGCGGGCGGGGGTTCTGGCTGTCGGTGGTGTCGTACCTGACGGTGTTCCCGGCGGCCTTGGCGCCCTGGTAGGTCCTGTCCTCGGGCCGGGTCCGCGACGTCTTCGACATGCCGAGCTCGTAGTCGCCGCTCTCCTTGAACCGGCTGTCGTCGTCGTACATCTCGGCCGCCGCGGACCCCGCGATCTCATGCGCGGCGTCCTCGGCCTTCCGGTCCAGGCGCAGGCCGATCCAGATGGCGCCGCTCTCGTCGGCGTACCTGATCCAGTGGTCCTTGTCGGTCTTGCGGTCGGGCGTGGTGGGCCGGTAGCCCGCGGGGACCGCCAGGGTCGCGGCGACGTCCTTGGTGTGCCGCTTGGTCCAGCCGTCCGGGAGCGGTCCCGCGAAGGGGTCCGCGATTACCAGGCAGGCCACCGCCGCGGCCGCGAGGACCGCAGCACCGAGCCCGAGCAGCGTCCTGCGGCCCAGCCGGACGCCGCCACCCGCCGGTACCTCCACGGTCCGCACGATCGGCTCGGGCTCCGGGGCCGGCGGGTTGGCGGTGGCCTCCAGGAGTGCCCTGACCTGTGCGGCGGTGGGCCGGCGCGCCGGGTCCTTCTGGAGGAGGCCGCTGATGGCGTCGGCGAGCGGACCGGGCGCGGCGGCGGGCGGCGCGGGCACGGCGTTGAGGACGGACTGGAGGGTGGCCGGGGTGTTGCTGCGGCGGAACGGCGAGACGCCCTCCGTCGCCGCGTACAGGACCACACCGAGGGACCAGAGGTCGGAGGCGGGCCCGGGGCGCTGGCCCAGCACCCGCTCCGGGGCGATGAACTCGGGCGAGCCGACGAAGCCGCCGGTGTCGGTGAGGCTGGTCTCGCCCTCGATCTGCGCGATGCCGAAGTCGGTGAGCACGACCCGGTCGTGACGGCCGAGGAGGACGTTGTCCGGTTTTACATCCCTGTGCAGAACGCCCGCCGCGTGCGCGGCCTCCAGCGCGCCGAGCACCTGGAGGCCGATTCTCGCCGCTTCCCGCGTCCCGAGGGTGCCCTCCTGCAACACGTCGCCCAGCGAGCGGCCCCGCACCAGCTCCATCACGATCCACGGCCGGCCGTCCACGACCGCCACGTCGTGCACGTTCACGACGGACGGATGGTCGAGCCGGGCCGCGGCACGCGCCTCACGACGCATCCGCTCGAAGGCGTTCCCCTGTTCGCGTTCGGGAAGATGATCGGGCACGCGAGGCTCCTTGACGGCCACCTCGCGGTCCACGGTCTCGTCCTGGGCCCGCCACACCGTGCCCATGCCACCGTGGCCGAGCTTGGCGAGCAGCCGGTAGCGGCCGGCTATGAGCCGCCCCACACCCGGCTCCGAGGGGGCAGGTCTAGGCGGTTGCAGAACATAACTCGTCGTCTCGTCGGACTCGTGGCCGACTCCCCCGCTGCTGCTCATGGGTTCATCCCTATCGCGCCCTGCGCCTCCGCTTCCACAGGGAACGCGATCCGGTCACAGACCCGTGACCCGTGACGCGGCTTATCGCCCGCTATGTCCGGGTGAAGGTGTCCAGTGCGACGTCGAAGTACTCCTTCGCCTCCCGCACCTTCCCGACCGGTGCCGAGACCCACACGTCGTACAGCCGTCCGTTCTCCTCCCAGCACAGGTCGTAGGTGTGCCGGGCGCCCTCGGCCGCGCTGAAGCCGTCCCAGGTGAACTCCCAGAGGGCGGCGGGGTGTCCGCGGTGCGTGACCGAGGTGACCCGGCCGTCCCGGTAACCGGGGTTGGTGTCAGGCCCCTTGGCGGCCGCGCGGCTCATCACGCCCAGGGGGCCGCCGGGTTGGGGCTCGCCGACCTTGATGCCGAGGTGGAAGGTCTCCCCTGGTGACATGTAGAAGACCCGTTGCCCCTGCGGCGCACGGGTGAACCCGTCCGGCACGGCGAGCGCGAACCCGGCGGGGTCGTCTGCGACCCGGTAGCCGGAGGGGGCGGACGGGAGCGTCACCGTGGGCGGCCGGGAGGACGGGCTCGTGGGCGTCTTCGGCGAGCTGCCCACCGGGGTGTGCGGAGTGGTGCCGACGGGTGTGCGCGGCGTGGTGCCGGCCGCTGTCCCGGGCGCCGAACTGCTCGTCGGCGTACGGCCGTCCCCGCCCTGGTGCGTCAGCAGGACCGCCGCCGACGCCCCCGCCCCCGCCAGCGCGGCGACCAGCAGCGCCGCCATGAGCACGGCCCGCCTCGACCGGGCCCGCACCGCCCGGGGCCCACCGTTCGCGGAGGGCACCGGGGACGGCCCCACGGAGGAGAAGTCCTGCCGCTCCTGGGACCGCCGCTCCGAGGAATCCTGATGCTCCCGGGACCGCCGCAACGGCAGGTCGCGCTCGGTCGGTGTGTACGGGCGATCGGGCACCCGGCGGGTCGGGGTGCGGCCCGTCTCCAGGTACACCCGCAGCATCCGCTCCGCCTCCACCGCGTCCAGGCGCAGCTCGGGATCGCGCTCCAGCAGCCCCCGTACGACGGGCAGCAGCGGCGCGGCCTGCGCGGGCGGCCGGATCTCGTCGATGACGACGGCGTGCAGGATGCCGCCCAACGAGTCGCGGCGGAACGGCGATTCACCGCTGAGGGCCGTGCACAGCAGGGCGCCCAGCGACCACAGGTCGGCCTCCGGGCCGGTCCTGGCCCCGGACATCCGCTCCGGCGCGGTGTACTCGGGCGAGCCGACGAAGGAACCGGTCTCGGTGAGCGTGGTGGCGCCGGCGACCTGGGCGATGCCGAAGTCGGTGAGGACGACCCGGCCGGTGTCCGACTCGACGAGGACGTTGGCGGGCTTGATGTCCCGGTGCAGCACCCCGGCCGTGTGCGCGGCGCGCAGCGCGCTCAGCAGGTCGGCGCCGATCCGGGCGGCCTCACCGGCGTCGACCGGGCCGTCGGCGGAGATCCGCTCGGCGAGGGAGCCGCCGTCGATCAACTCCATGACGATGTAGGGCCGTTCGTCCTGCTCGACGACGTCGTGCACCACGATGATGTGCGGGTGACGCAGCCGGGCGACCGCACCCGCCTCACGCAGCGTGCGGTCGCGCTGGAGCCTGGCGTCCTCGGCGGAGAGGCTCTCGTCGAGCGGGATCTCCTTGACGGCGACCTGCCGGCCGAGCAGCTGGTCCGTCGCCCGCCACACCACGCCCATGCCGCCACGGCCGATCCGCGCCTCCAGGCGGTAACGGCTCGCGATCACACGGAAGTCGTCCCCCGGGGTGCTCATGCGTCCCATGATGCCGCGCCGGACGGACCCCTTCCGGGACGCTGACCGGCCAAGCGGGAATCGCTCTCCCGGAGGTGGTCCAGCGCCACGCCGAGCTCGAGCTCACTCGCGCCCAAGAGCGCTCCTTTCCCAGCCATGGCCGGTTTCTGAACGGTTGCAAAGCGTGGCACAACACGAGGACATGGGCCCGGTATTCGACAACCCGGATGTCTGGAATCCTGCTGTCCTGCACAGCGTCATGAATACGGCGGAAATGGTGCGCCTCTCGCCTTCACCACTTACGCGTCGACCACCGACGGACAAACGGTCCAATTCAACGGTCGTGTTCGGCGGAGCCTGTGCACGGAACTCCGCCGAAGTCGTGCTGCTCTCACTGCTGCGCTTCGCCCTCTTGCCAGCTCCGCAGAATCCAGTCGAACTGCTTGCGCGCGGTGGCCCAGTCGACGGTCGGCGAAGACGCGTAGATGGCGTACTCGGTGCCGTCACGTTCCATGAACCCGACGTCGATGGCGTGGTAAGGAGCCGCGAAGTAATGCGGCGGGTCCTTGGCCAGCGCATTCCACGTGTACTCCCAGCGCGCACCGGGCAGGTCGCGGAAGAGCGCCTTCCTGAGGCTCAGCTGCCTGTAGTTCTGGAGCCCTGAGATCTGCGCGTTCAGGTTGCTCATGTGCTCGTACGAGGTGGCGAAGTCCGGGGCGGTGTCGACGGCGACGCGCACGAGGTGTTTGCCCTTGTCGGGCGAGTAGTCGACCTGCGTGAGGCCGTCCTGGTCGATGGAGATGGACCGCTTCCATCCCGGGGGCAGGTAGATGGTGAAGCCCGCCGGATCGTTGTGGCGCTGCCAATCGGCGGGAACCCCTGGCTGGCCGTCCTGGTCGGTCGGCGTGGCGCTCGGAGTCCGCGAGGCGTCGCCGGAGCCGGTGGGGCTGTCCTTACCGAACTGCTGCAACGCGACAAAGGTACTCGCGCCGACGATCGCCGCGAAGGCGACCAGCAGGGCGAACGTGCGCAGGCGCCGCAGCTTCCGCCGCGCGGGCGGGGCCGTGACCGGGGGGTACGACGTGGCCGTGACCGGAGGGTAGGGCGTGCCGGCGCCCGAGGGATAGGGCGTGGTCGAGGAATAGGGCGTGGCAGCGGCCGTCTGCACAGGCCGGGTGCCCGTTCCGGTGCCGGCACCGCCGGTCGTGCCCCCCGTGTCGTACCGCACCGACCCCGTCGGCACGTACGCCTGCGCCGCACCCGGCCGCCGCCCCTCCGCCGCCTCGGCGAGCAGCTGTTCGGCCTCGGCCGCGTCGGGCCGTCCCGCGGGGTCCTTGTTCAGCAGCGCGGCGATGACGGGTGTGAGCGGACCGGCGTCACGCGGCTCGGCGGGGTGCTCGTCCACGACGGCCTGCATGGTGGCCAGCGGGGTCGTACGGCGGAACGGCGAACGGCCCTCGACTGCCGTGTACAGCGTGGCGCCCAGCGCCCACAGGTCGGCGGACGGACCGGGGTCGGCGCCGCGGACCCGCTCGGGGGCGAGGTAGTCGACCGAGCCGACGACCTCTCCGGTGCGGGTGATGGTGGTGTCGCCCTCGATCTGGGCGATCCCGAAGTCGGTGAGCAGGACGCGGCCGTCCTGGGCGAGCAGGACGTTGCCGGGTTTCACATCCCTGTGCAGGACACCGGCGGAGTGCGCGGCGCGCAGGGCCCGCAGCACCCACAGCCCGATCCGGGCGGCCTCGCGCGGCTCCACCCGGCCGTCCTCCTTGACGGCGTCGGCCAGCGAGCGGCCCTCGACCAGCTCCATCACGATCCAGGGCCGGCCGTCGTGGTCCAGCACGTCGTGCACGGTGACGACGGCCGAGTGGTTGATCCGGGCGGCCGCGCGGGCCTCGGCACGGGTGCGGGCGAGCAGGACGGCCTGGTCGCTCTCGGAGACATAGAGCGCGGCGGTCAACTCCTTGATGGCCACGGCCCGGTGCAGCACCTCATCGTGGGCACGCCAAACCCGGCCCATGCCGCCCTTGCCTATCGGGTCGGCGAGCCGGTAACGCCCCGCGAGGAGCAGGCCCTGCATCTGATTCACGTTGCCCCGCAATGCTCTTGACGCAGTCAGACTAAGGACCGGCCCGCGGCGAGGGGAACCAGGGGGGCGTCAAGGAGACCTCACTGTGACGGTTGTCGCTTCCGCGAAGCACGGGTGAACCCGGGGCGCCGCCACGGCGTCCGTCAGCCACCCCGCGGCACCGATTCGGCGTCCGTCAGCCACCAAGCGGCACCGGTACGGCGTCCGTCAGCCGGTCACCTGGTAGGTGGCCGACGCCTGCTCGTACAGCCGGGTCACCTCGTCCCGCTCCGCCTCCGGGCCGCGCACCTGCACCACGTGGTACTTCCCGCCGACCAGCATCGCGAGGTTGCGCACGTACAGCTCGCGCCCGTCGTCGCCGGTCCAGGTGAACTGCCCCTCGGCCATGCTCCTGGTGCCCACCTGGATCGACTTCAGCCCGGTGGCGGTGGCCCAGCTGGAGTCGCGGTAGGGCTGGAGCTCGGGCTCCTTCTCGCGCTGATAGACCATCGGATCGTCGCCGTTCGCCGCCGCGGTGTCCCGCCCGGGTACGACGATGAGCTCGAAGTTGCCCTGGGAGTAGACCACCTGACCGCGGCCGTTCCTCGGGGTGCGGTTCCAGCCGTTGGCCACGGCGACCTTGAAGCCCTCCGGGTCCGTGCGCACGACGAAGCCGTCGGCGACCTCGGGCCCGGCGGTCTGGGTCTCGGCGGCACCGCTGGAGCGCGAAGGCTCCGGAGTGGTCGGCGCGGGTGTGGTCTGCTCAGGCCGGGGCTCGCTGCTCGCGCCCGACGGCTGGGCGGGTCCGGCCTGACTCGTGGAACCCGTCTTGTCCGCGCCCTGGTCGTCGGGATCCGCCTTGGGCATGAAGTACATGGCGTACGCGATCGCCGCTGCCATCACCAGCAGGATCAGCAGCAGCAGATTGCGGCCCAGGCGGCGCGGCGAAGTACCGGCCTCCTCCCGAGCCCGCTTGTGCCGGCCGTGCGCACTGGTCGCGGGCAGGCCGGCCCGCCGCCTGCGCACCAACTCGCCCCGGCGGCGCACGATCGGCAACCGGCTCTTGTCCACGGGCGGCGCGGCCACCACATGGACGCCGGCCTCCGGCTCGGGCGCCGAGCGCACCAGGGACCGCAGCCAGCCGCGCAGTTCCTCGAAGTCCAGGCGCTCGGTGGGGTCCTGCCGCAGCAGCGACTCCACGACCGGCCGCAGCGGCCCGCACTCCTCCGCGAAGGCGGGCGGCTCGGCGCACACCAGCTGCACCAGCTCGGCCGTCGACTCCTCGGGGTAGGGCGCGTGTCCCTGCACGGCCCGGAACAGCAGTGCCCCGAGGGCCCACAGATCGGTCGCGGGCCCGATCGGCGCGGCGAGCTGCCAGTTCTCGTGCACCGGCCCGGCCTGCTCGGGCGCCCACCGCTCGGTGACGGGCCCCACCACAGCCATCCGCGCCTGCCGGGCCCGCTCCGCGGCGAGCGCGGTGGCGGGACCACGGCGGGCGGCGGGAGCCGTGTGGGCGAGGTCGTCCCACCGCGTGGGAGCCGCACCCACGCCTCCCTCGGGCCCAGCCGCAGGCCCACCGGCGTCCACGACACCTCCGGTCACGGGCCCGCCCGTCGGCACGGCACCGAGACCGGGCACCTGCCCCTCGACCGCGCCCGCTGCGCCGCCCCTCACCGTCCCGCTGACCCCACCGCGCGGTACGGCCCCGTGCCAGGAGGCGGGCCGCACACCGTAGGGATCGGCTATCTGCCCCGGTGGCACACTCCCGGGCACATGCTCGATACCGCTCCCGGCGTTCTGCGCGGGCTGCCCGACGCCGTTCCCCGAGGGGTACGGCGTCTGCCCCGGACCGCCCACCGCCGGATACGCCTGTCCGGGACTGCCCACTGCCGGGTATGCCTGTCCCGGGCCCCCGGCAGCCGGGTACGTCAGTTCCTGAGGGTTGCCCCGCGCCGCCGAGAAGTCGCTGTCCGGTGCCGGGCGGGCTCCCGGGAGGGCCGCTCGGCTGTTCTGCGCCTCCTGGACCCGGGCCGCCGCTCGCGCCCCCGCGCGGTACGCGGCGATCGCCCCCGCCCGCGCCGCCCTGATGTCCGTGCCGCCGTCGGGCTCCCGTCGGACCAACGCACCGGCGGAACCGGCGTCGTCGACCGACTCCACCCCGGCGCTCGGGAGCCCCCGCGACTCCCGCGCCTCGATCGCCGCCCGCCGAGCCGCCTCGGGGTCGGGATCGTTCCCGCCGAACCCGCCCGCAGAGACCGGTCCCGGCCCCACTCCCTGCGTGACAGCGCCGATTCCGAAGGCCGCTCCGGATCCGCCCGCCCCGCCGAGCGCCGTGGGCCCGCCGACCGGTCCCTCGCCCACGGCCTGCCCGGGAACCCGGTGCCCGGCCGGCACCCCGTGCCCGCCGGCCCCGGCGTCCTGCGTCCCGGCCCCGAACTCCCCGTCCCCGGAGCCCCATTCACCCGCCTCGACCGGCACCGGGTCATAGCCGCACAGCGCCTCCTCGGCCGCGCCCACCGCGAGGCCGGTCAGCATCACACGGCCGTCGTCGCAGACCAGCACCGTGCGGGCGGTGATGTTGCGGTGCACCCAGCCGTGCGCATGCAGCACCCGCAGCGCCATCAGCACGTCGGAGGCGACCTCGGCAGCCCGGTACGGCGTCAGCGGCTTCTCGGCGAGCAGCGCCGCCAGCGGCCGCGCGGCCACCGACTCGCTCACGATCCACAGCGAACCGCCCTCGGCGAACACGTCGAAGACCTGGTCGAGCCGCGGATGGTCGGGTATCCGCGCGGCGGCCTGCGCCGCCTCGACGGCCCTGCGCACCGCGGGCTCCGTGGGCCGGCGCGTGACGCCCCGCCCAGGGCTCCGCCGCGAGCCCCGGGGATCCCGGGCCGTGAACCCGTCCGGGAGCCCCTCCGCGTCGAGCACCTCCGCCTCGACGACCTCGGGCAACGGAACCTGCCTGACCAGGACTTCCTGCCCGCTGTAGGTGTCGAAGGCGCGCGTCTCGGTGAGTTCGTACTCGTCGGACGGGGGCAGCGGCAGGCGGTAGCGGTCGGCGAGCACCCGACCCGCGTAGTCGTCCACTTTGCCTCCCCCGGCCGCCCGGTTGGTCAATTCCGTTCGCCTTACGGCCCGTTCCGTGCCCGGACCTGGATGCGGACGGTTCGCAAACACTCACGATACGTGCCGGAGGCAACCCGCCAAGAGGGGATTCCAGATCTCAGGGCCCAAACACGGGACCACTCGGCCGACAGCGCCTCACGACTTCGGTTCGAAGGTACGAGCGAGCGTCTGCCATGTGTCCTCGCGCAGCTCAGTGCCCCAGTTCGCGGCTTTCGCCGTGTACATCAGCGCATATCCGAGATGGTCGTTCACGACGAAACCGCGGTCGATCGTCCGGTACTTCGTCCCGTTCTCCACGTAGGTGAACTCCCAGTCGGCCGTGTTCCAGCCGCGGTAGCTCACCTTCGCTATACGGATCTTCGTGTACTGCGCGCGGACCATGCTCCGCTCCTGGTTCTCCCAGTCCGCCACCGGGTCACCCTTCGGCGTGCTGGTCCAGGCGACGAGCAGCTTCTGCCCGTCGGGCCCGGTGAAGCGGTCACCCGCGGAGCCGGAGGTCTGGAAGCTCCAGCCCTCCGGCAGACCTATCGAGTAGCCCTGGCTTCCCTTGTACGTCTTGGCGACCGCGCTGTCCCCGGAGGAGTCGCCCGAACCCGAGGACCCGGCCGAACTCCGGCCGCTCTCCTCGGTGCTGGGCGTGTTCGCGCCGCCCGCACCGGTGTCCGAGGAGGGGGACCCGGTGGTGGCACCGTCGGTCTTGGTGCCCCCGCTCTTGTCCTCCTTGGTGTCGGCGCTTCCGCCCGCGCTGGCCGTCGCCTTGGTGCCGCCCCCCTTGGCTCCGTCGGTGCCTTCGTCCCCGCCGCCGAGCGTGAGGGCCAGGACGATGCCGAGGATCGCGAGCAGGACGACCACCGCGATGATCACCAGCGTGCGCCGCGGCACCACGTCGGTCAGCGGCGCCCTGGGCACCGGCCTCGGGGCCAGGCCGTCCGGTGGCGTCATCACGGGCCACCCCGAACTACGCCCGTCCGAGACCGCGTTGGCCTGCTGCGTCTGCCCGTCCCGCACCCCGGCAGCGCCACCGGCCGTGGACCCCGAGGACGCGGCAGCGGAGACCGGAGCGTCCTTGGCCGGCGTCGAGGGCTTGGCCGAGGGAGAGGACTTGACCGGCGCGGACGCCGCAGAGGCAGCCGGAGCCGCCGCGGTGGGCTCGGAAGCCTGAGCGGGCACCTTCCCCCCGGCCGAAGCGGACGCACCCGAAGCGGACTTGCCGGAAGCCGACGCACCGGAAGCGGACCCACCCGACCCCGAAGCGCCGGACCCCGCCGCCCGAGACCCCGCCGAGCCCGAACCGGCGGCCCCGGAGCCCGCCGTGCCCGAAGCCGCCGTACCGCCACCGGACTTGGTCCGTGACGCGGCCGCGGACGTCGCCGCCGCCCCGGCGGCCTTGCGCATGGAACGCAGCGCCCCGCGCAGCCGCTCCCCGCCCGCTCGCTCCTCCGGCTGGGCCGGCAGCGGCACCACCCGGGTCGCGTCCGACGGCGGCTCCGGCTCGGCCTCCTTCGGCTCGGGCCCGTGGATCACCGCGGTGAGCATGGCCCGGGCACGGCTGTCGTCGAGGCGCTGGGCGGGGTCCTTGCTGAGCAGGCCGTAGATGACGTCCCTGAGCGGTCCCGCGTTCTTCGGCTCCTCCAACGGCTCGGTCATCACCGCCGTGAGCGTCGCGATCGCGGAGCCCTTGTCGTACGGCGGGGCACCCTCGACCGCCGCGTACAGCAGCCCGCCGAGCGACCACAGGTCGGCCGCGGGGCCCGGCTTGTGCCCGCGGGCCCGCTCCGGGGAGATGTAGGAGGGGGCGCCGACGAGCATGCCGGTGGAGGTGATGGACGGGTCGCCCTCGACCTGGGCGATGCCGAAGTCGGTGAGCACGACCCGGCCGTCCTCGGAGATCAGCACGTTGGACGGCTTCACGTCACGGTGCAGGATGCCCTCGCGGTGCGCGGACCTGAGCACGTCGAGGATCGCGAGGCCCACCTCCGCCGCGCGCTTCGGCTCCAGCAGGCCGTCCTCCCGGATGACCTCGGCGAGCGACTTGCCCTCGACGAGCTCCATCACGATCCAGGGCCGGTCGTCCTCGTCGACCACGTCGTACACGGTCACCGCGCTGGTGTTGCGGATCCGCGCGATCGCCTTGGCCTCGCGCAGGGTGCGGGTGATCAGCCGGCGCTTCTCGTCCTCGTCGATGCTGGCCGGGAACCGCAGTTCCTTGACGGCCACCGTCCTGCCCAGGGTCTCGTCCTCGGCACGCCACACCGTGCCCATGCCTCCGCGGCCGAGCACTCCTCCCAGCCGGTACCGCCCGGCGAGGAGACGCTCGCTCTCGTTCTGCCGGGATGTTCCCGCCCGCTCCGCGTCCGACATGCGTCCCCTCATGAACCCGCCCTGACAGAGCCTCCATTGTCCCTCACCCGACAAGTGCCCGATGCCGTGGGGGTGGCTGGGCCGCGTGGGACGGTCCCCCGCCGACCGACGTCCCGCCGACACCGTTCCCCACCTCGGCGCATATGCCGGGCGCACGCGCTCTGTCCAGGTGTCCGGCGCCACCCACCCGACGCACGTCACCGCGTCGCTCTTCCCAAGTCCCCCCTTTCCCCTCCGCGAGTCCTCCCTCGGCGGCCTGCATGATGGGCCGCGACAAGGGAGGATCACCGATGGCACCGCTGCGGGCGACGACGGCCACCCTCGTGTGCCTCGTGCTGTTCCTCCTCGCGCCGACCGCCCTGTCGGCACCACTGGGCCCGTCCGCGGAGACCGTGCTCCCGCTGCTGGTCGCCCAGGGCCACGCCCCTGCCGCGGCCCTGCTCGCCGAGGAGGGCACCCGAACCCGCTACGCGTCCGCCGGTACCGGCATCGCCCGCGCCGACCACTTCCGCGCCGGCAGCATCACCAAGACCTTCCTCGCGGTGCTCGCCCTCCAACTCGCCGCCGAACACCGGCTGAAGCTGTCCGACACCGTGGAGCAGCACCTGCCGGGGCTGCTGCGTGGAGCGCACGGCAACGACGGCCGCACCCTGACCCTGCGCCACCTGCTCACCCACACCAGCGGTCTGCACGACTTCACCTCGGACACCGGGGGCCTGGTCCCCCTCAGCCCTCGTCAGGCCGTCCGCCTCGCCCTCACCCACCCCTCGCCCGGACCGGGCCACTACTCCTACTCCAACACCAACTACGTGGTCCTCGGCCTGGTGATCGAGCAGGTCACCGGCCGCTCCTACGCCGCCGAGGCCGAGCGGCGCATCCTCGCTCCCCTGCGTCTGACGGGCACCTCCTTCCCTGGCTCACGCACCTCTCTGCCCTCCCCGCACGGCCGCGCCTACACGACCGACGGCGCCGACGTCACCTCGCTCGACCCGCGGGTGGCCGGGGCCGCGGGCGAGCTGGTGACCACGCTCGCCGACCTGGACCGCTTCTACGCGGCGCTGCTCGGCGGCCGGCTGCTGTCCCCGTACTGGCTGCACGAGATGACCGACACCCGCGCCGCACACGGCCTGTACGGCATGGGGCTGTTCCCGGTGAAGCTGCCGTGCGGCACGACGGTGTGGGGGCACAACGGCCGCATCACCGGCAGCTACGTGCGCACCGCAGCCACGGTCGGCGGCCGCCGCGTCCTCACCTTCCGCGTGAACACGACGTCGATGGCAGACCCCGACCTCGAACCGGCCCTGCTCACCGCCGAGTTCTGCCCCCGCACCTCGTAGAACGACCGGGTTCCGAACGAAGATCCCGGCTCACGACACTCGTTCGAGTGAAGTGGGCCGGCTCCCTTCCGCCGGACTGCAACGGCACGATGTCCGGCGCACGTCCGCCGGATCGCAACGGCACTCCGCCGGACCGCAACGGCACGTCCGCCGGAGTGCCACGGCCCGCCCGCCGGACTACAACGGCACGATGTCCGGCGCCCCCAAGCGCGCCGCGTCCGCGGTCAGGTCGTCCGGCTGCCGCTGCGACTCCCGCTCGGCCTCCACCCGCTTCTCGTAGTGCTCGACCTCGCGCTCGATCTGGTCCTTGTCCCAGCCCAGCACCGGCGCCATCAGCTCGGCGGCCTCCCGGGCGGAGCGCACGCCCCGGTCGAAGGTCTCGATGGAGATGCGGGTGCGCCGGGTCAGCACGTCGTCCAGGTGCCGCGCGCCCTCGTGGGAGGCGGCGTACACGATCTCGGCGCGCAGGTAGTCGTCGGCAGCGTGCAGCGGTTCGCCCAGCGAGGCGTCCGCGGCGATGAGTTCGAGAACTTCCTCCGCGAGGGAGCCGTACCGATTCAGCAGATGCTCCACGCGGACCACATGGAGTCCGGTCCGGGCCGCGATCCGCGCCCGCCCGTTCCACAGCGCCCGGTACCCCTCCGCGCCCAGCAGAGGCACGTCCTCCGTGACGCACTCGGCGACCCGCGCGTCCAGCCCGTGCACGGCCTCGTCGACGGCGTCCTTGGCCATCACCCGGTAGGTCGTGTACTTGCCGCCCGCCACCACGACGAGTCCCGGCACCGGATGGGCCACGGTGTGCTCGCGAGAGAGCTTGCTGGTGGCGTCCGACTCCCCGGCGAGCAGCGGACGCAGGCCCGCGTAGACGCCCTGGACGTCGTCCCGGGTCAGCGGGACCGCGAGCACCGAGTTCACATGCTCCAGCAGGTAGTCGATGTCCGCGCTGGAGGCCGCCGGGTGGGCCTTGTCGAGGTCCCAGTCGGTGTCGGTGGTGCCGATGATCCAGTGCCGGCCCCAGGGGATGACGAACAGCACGGACTTCTCGGTGCGCAGGATCAGCCCGGTCGTGGAGTGGATGCGGTCCTTGGGCACGACGAGGTGGATGCCCTTTGAGGCACGGACGTGGAACTGCCCGCGTTCGCCGACCATGGCCTGGGTGTCGTCGGTCCACACCCCCGTCGCGTTGACGACCTGCTTGGCGCGGATCTCGTACTCCCCGCCCGCCTCGACGTCCTGCACCCGGGCCCCGACCACCCGCTCGCCCTCGCGCAGGAACCCGGTCACCCGCGCGCGGTTGGCGGTCCTGGCGCCGTAGGCGGTCGCGGTGCGCACGAGGGTGGCCACGAAACGGGCGTCGTCCATCTGGGCGTCGTAGTACTGAAGTGCCCCGACCAGCGCGTCCTTCCGCAACGCGGGTGCCACGCGCAGGGCGTGACGGTGGCTCAGGTGCCGGTGCGCGGGCAGCCCGCGACCATGCCCGCGGGCCATCGACATCGCGTCGTAGAGCGCGACGCCGGACCCGGCGTACCACCGCTCCCAGCCCTTGTGCTGCAAGGGGTACAGGAAGGGCACCGGCTTCACGAGGTGCGGGGCGAGCCGCTCCAGGAGCAGGCCGCGCTCCTTCAGCGCCTCGCGCACGAGGGCGAAGTCGAGCATCTCCAGATAGCGCAGGCCGCCGTGGACCAGCTTGCTGGAGCGGCTGGAGGTTCCGGACGCCCAGTCACGCGCCTCGACCAGGCCCACGGACAGGCCCCGGGTCACCGCGTCGAGCGCGGTGCCCGCTCCGACCACTCCGCCACCCACCACCAGCACGTCCAGTTCGCGCTCGGCCATCGATGCGAGTGACTCGGCGCGCTGCGCCGGTCCCAGTGTCGCTGTCCTCACCACTGCCTCCCGCTGTCGGTCACGCCGGTCTCACACGTGTCCCACCCCTGTCGAGTCTGACCGGCCCGCCCGACTTCAGCCACCAGTCGCCCCCAGCCTGTGGACAACTTTCACTGGCGCGTACCCCGAAGGCCACCTGCGCTCACCGCCGACCGGAAAGACACACGGAACCAATCCCGTATTTCGGTCATATTTACTCCTAGTCTGACATTGCGCTCGCTCATCCAGTCCACCGGGCTTGCGCACCTGTCCCGCTTCGGTTACTGGGAAGGACGGCCCCCGCCATGCCCGCAGATCTCGCCGTGATCGGCCTCGGCCCCTACGGACTGCCCCTGGCCCAGGCCGCCGTCGCCGCCGGCATCGCCACGGTCGGCTACCGCACGGGCCCCGAACCCGGCTCCCTCAGCCCCGCCGAACTGCGCCGGATGCTCTCGGGGGGCTTCCGGACGGCCGCGGGCCCCGCCGAACTCGGCCGGGTCCGTACGGCGGTCATCTGCGCACCCACCCCGGCAGGGCCGGACGGCGGCCTGGACCTGAGCCAGGTCGAGACGGCAGCCCGCACCCTGGCCACGCACCTGCGCCCGCACACCACGGTGATCCTGGAGTCCCCGGTGCCCCCCGGCACCACGGAGGATCTCCTGCGCCCCATCCTCGAAGAGGGCTCGCGCCTGCGCGCGGGCCGCGACTTCCACCTCGCCTACTCGCCCACCCGCGTGGACCCCGGCAACCGCGACTTCACGCCCGCCAACACCCCCAAGGTGATCGGCGGCCTCACCCCGGCGTGCACCGAGTCGGCGGCCGCCTTCTACTCGCGCCTCACCGACAAGGTGGTACGCGCGCGTGGCCCGCGCGAGGCGGAGACGGTCCAGCTCCTGGAGACCAACTACCGCCACGTCAACATCGCCCTCGTCAACGAGATGGCCGTCCTCTGCCACGACCTCGGCGTCGACCTGTGGGACGTCATCCGCTGCG
Organism: Streptomyces sp. NRRL B-3229; assembly: GCF_000719505.1. NCBI lineage: Bacteria > Bacillati > Actinomycetota > Actinomycetes > Kitasatosporales > Streptomycetaceae > Streptomyces > Streptomyces sp. NRRL B-3229. The sequence goes on from NZ_JOGP01000006.1 coordinate 216,989, forward strand.
CCGAGACCAAGCCGTTCGGCTTCCAGGCGTTCCGTCCGGGGCCGGGCGTCGGCGGCCACGCGATCCCCCGCGACCTCAGCAGGGCCGGCCGCTCCCTGCGCATGGTCGAACTCGCCCGGCAGGTCAACGACCAGATGCCGCGTTACGTCGTCCAGCGCGCCGCGGCCCTCCTCAACGAGCACGGCAAGTCGGCCCGCGCGGCCCGGATCCTGCTGCTCGGTGTCACGTACAAGCCCGACCTCGCCGACCAGCAGGCCACCCCGGCCCAGGAGGTCGCCGTACGCCTGATGGAGCTCGGCGCGTCCGTCAGCTACCACGATCCCCACGTCCCGTCCTGGAGCGTCCTGGACCGCCCGGTCCCCCGCGCGGATTCCCTCTACGAGGCGGCGGCCGACGCGGACCTGACGATCCTGCTCCAGCAGCACCGCACGTACGACCTCCAGGGACTGTCGGTGAAGGCCCAGCTCCTGCTGGACACGCGCGGGGCCACGCCGACGGGGGCGGCGCACCGCCTCTGACGTCAAAACGCAGGTGGCTGTGTCGGACCCACCTGTTAACCTCCCCTCACTCGTCGCACAGTTGTGCGCACACATCTCTGCTTCACCATTCCGCTCGTTCTGTCCCGTGGGGGGATTTCTGTCATGAGCCAGTCAGCTCCATCGCCTGCCCAGCCGTCTGCCGAGCAGCCCGCCGAGCCGCAGCCCCAGCCGGTCGACGCCACACCGTCGTCCGCGCCGCAGTCGGCCGACGCCGCTCCGTACGTCCCGCAGCCGGGCGCTGTACCCCCGCCGTCGGCAACGGGGCTCCCGTACGTAGCCGCCCCCGCTCCGGCGCGCAACAACCTCGGGCTCGGCCTGGTGGCCGCGTTCGTCGCGGCCGTGGTCGCTGCCGGCGTCTACGGCGCGATCATCGGCCTGACCAAGCACGAGATCGGCTGGGCGGCGGTCGGCGTGGGCTTCCTGGTCGGCCTCGCCGCGGGGCGCCTCGGTGGCCGCAACCCCGTGCTGCCGGTCGCGAGCGCGGTCCTGTCGCTGGGCTCCGTCTACATCGGCCAGCTGGTGGGCGAGGCCATGATCGGCGCCAAGGAGACCACGCTGAGCTTCAGCGAACTCTTCTTCCAGCACTTCGACGTCCTCCAGCAGGCCTGGAAGGCGGACGCCGACCCGCTGACGTTCGTGTTCTTCGCGATCGCCGCGTACGTCGCCTTCACCGGCGCCAGGAAGGCGGCGCTCTGACGCTGCCGGTGCCCGGCGAAGGGGCGGCGCATCGGTGGTGACGGGGGGCGCGTGGGTGCGGCAGGCTCTGGTGCTGGTGGCAAGCAGGGCGCCGCGCGGGTACCTTACGGAGACAGGTGGGGTCGGTCGCAGCGGGAACTGCGGCAGGCCCGTGGATGGATCACTGAGTGTCCGCCCTACTGTCTGTAGGGACGGCTGCTCACCATCACGCCACCAAGGTGGAGCCCACCGCAGGGGCTTACTGCGGCAGGCTCCTGGCTGGTTTACGGGTGTCCGCCCCTACCTCTTATGGGGGCGGCCGCTCACCAGCCAAAGATCCGCAGAACCCACCTCCTTCGGCTTTGGACCATCCGAAGACGAATCCGGTCCCAACGGGTGGGCTTGCGGTGACGGCCCATGGGCACGCCCCCTTCCGTGACGCCGCCCAGTAAGCCCGGTGGGCGGTCCGCTGGAGCTCCGGGCCGGGCCCCGGGCCACCGGGTCCGGAGACGTGCTCCTTGGAAGGGGGCGACCCAAGAGCGGGTCACCGATCAAGGACACTACCGCCCCATTACGCCCGTTCGGCCCACATTCGCCCCGAACGCAACCACGCGCCCCCTCCCCTCAACACACGCCCCCACCAGTCCACTTGGGCACGCAAAAGGCCGGCCACCCCACCCGGGATGACCGGCCCTCAAGCCGCCGTAAGCCCTGCCGCTACCGCTTGTGCTGCGAGTCCGCCACCGTCACCTCGACGCGCTGGAACTCCTTCAGCTCGCTGTACCCGGTGGTCGCCATCGCCCGCTTCAGCGCGCCGAAGAAGTTCATCGAGCCGTCCGGGATGTGCGACGGGCCGGTGAGGACCTCCTCGATGGTGCCGACCGTGCCGAGGTCGACCTTCTTGCCGCGCGGCAGCTCCTCGTTGACCGCTTCCATGCCCCAGTGGTGACCGCGACCGGGGCCGTCGGTGGCACGGGCGAGCGGGGAGCCCATCATCACGGCGTCCGCGCCGCAGGCGATCGCCTTGGGGAGGTCGCCGGACCAGCCGACACCGCCGTCGGCGATCACGTGCACGTACCGGCCGCCGGACTCGTCCATGTAGTCGCGGCGGGCCGCGGCGACATCGGCCACGGCGGTCGCCATGGGCACCTGGATGCCGAGCACGTTGCGCGTGGTGTGGGCCGCGCCGCCGCCGAAGCCGACCAGGACGCCCGCCGCGCCGGTGCGCATCAGGTGCAGGGCGGCGGTGTAGGTCGCGCAGCCGCCGACGATCACCGGGACGTCGAGCTCGTAGATGAACTGCTTCAGGTTCAGCGGCTCGTGCGAACCGGAGACGTGCTCCGCCGAGACCGTCGTACCGCGGATGACGAAGATGTCCACGCCCGCGTCCACCACGGCCTTGGAGAACTGCGCCGTGCGCTGCGGGGAGAGCGCCGCGGCGGTGACCACGCCGGAGTCGCGCACCTCCTTGATGCGCGCGCCGATCAGCTCCTCCTTGATGGGGGCGGAGTAGATCTCCTGGAGCCGCCGGGTCGCCGTCTCGGAGTCGAGGCCGACGATCTCGTCGAGCAGCGGCTGCGGGTCCTCGTGCCGCGTCCACAGGCCTTCGAGGTTCAGCACGCCGAGGCCGCCGAGCTCGCCGATGCGGATCGCGGTGGCCGGGGAGACGACCGAGTCCATGGGGGCGGCCAGGAAGGGCAGCTCGAAGCGGTAGGCGTCGATCTGCCAGGCGATCGAGACCTCCTTCGGGTCGCGCGTACGACGGCTGGGGACGACGGCGATGTCGTCGAAGGCGTACGCCCGGCGGCCGCGCTTGCCGCGCCCGATCTCGATCTCAGTCACGTGTGTGGCCTTTCCCTGATGCGTTGCAGCGCCTTCCAGTATCCCCGACGGGTACGACAAGGGCGGCCCCGGATGCTCCCGGAGCCGCCCCATCGGACAGATGCCCGTACAGATACCTACTTACGGCTGTAGTTCGGTGCCTCGACCGTCATCTGGATGTCGTGCGGGTGCGACTCCTTGAGGCCCGCCGAGGTGATCCGCACGAAGCGGCCCTTGGACTCCATCTCGTCGATGGTGGCCGCGCCCACGTAGCCCATGGTCTGGCGCAGACCGCCGACGAGCTGGTGCAGGACGCTGGAGAGCGGGCCGCGGTAGGGCACCTGGCCCTCGATGCCCTCGGGCACGAGCTTGTCGTCGGAGCCGACCTCGGCCTGGAAGTAGCGGTCCTTGGAGTACGACTTCGCCTGGCCGCGCGACTGCATGGCACCGAGCGAGCCCATGCCGCGGTACGACTTGAACTGCTTGCCGTTGATGAACTGGAGCTCGCCGGGCGACTCCTCGCAGCCGGCCAGCAGCGAGCCCAGCATCACGGTGTCGGCACCGGCGGCGAGCGCCTTGCCGATGTCGCCGGAGTACTGGAGGCCGCCGTCACCGATCAGCGGGATGCCGGCCGGGCGGGCGGCGAGGGAGGCCTCGTAGATCGCGGTGACCTGCGGGACGCCGATACCGGCGACGACACGGGTCGTACAGATGGAGCCCGGTCCGACACCGACCTTGATGCCGTCGACACCGGCGTCGATGAGCGCCTGGGCGCCGTCGCGGGTGGCGACGTTGCCGCCGATGACGTCGACGCCGACGCTCGACTTGATCTTCGACATCCAGCTGAGCGCGTTGCTGTTGTGGCCGTGCGAGGTGTCGACGACCAGGAAGTCCACCCCGGCCTCGGCGAGCGCCTGGGCACGCTCCAGGGCCTCGGGGCTGGCGCCGACGGCGGCACCGACGAGCAGGCGGCCCTCGGCGTCCTTGGCGGCGTTGGGGTACTTCTCCGCCTTGACGAAGTCCTTGACGGTGATCAGGCCCTTGAGGACACCGGCGTCGTCGACCAGCGGCAGCTTCTCGATCTTGTGGCGGCGCAGCAGGTCCATGGCGTCGGTGCCGGAGATGCCGACCTGGCCGGTGACCAGCGGCATCGGCGTCATGACCTCGCGCACCTGGCGGCTGCGGTCGGACTCGAAGGCCATGTCGCGGTTGGTGACGATGCCGAGGAGCTTGCCGGCCGGGTCGGTGACCGGGACACCGCTGATGCGGAACTTGGCGCACAGCGCGTCGGCCTCGGCGAGCGTCGCCTCGGGGTGCACGGTGATGGGGTCGGTGACCATGCCGGACTCGGACCGCTTCACGAGGTCGACCTGGTTGACCTGGTCCTCGACGGAGAGGTTGCGGTGCAGCACGCCGACGCCGCCGAGGCGGGCCATCGCGATCGCCATACGGGACTCGGTGACCTTGTCCATGGCGGCGGACAGCAGGGGGATGTTCACCCGGACATTGCGGGAGATGCGGGACGAGGTGTCGACCGCGTTGGGGAGCACCTCGGACGCTCCCGGCAGCAGCAGCACGTCGTCGTAGGTCAGCCCGAGCGTCGCGAATTTGGCAGGCACTCCGTCGACGTTTGCAGTCATGACACCTTCCCCAATGGCCTTGATCGGTGCGGATGTCCATGCTAACGGGAAGCAAGGGTGGCAAATTCCACCGATTCCACGGTCCGGACCCGCTCCGGGCTTCGTATGTTCGTACGGAAACGGCGCGCCGCCCGTTCAGGAGCGCGCCCTTGTCCAGCGCGCCTACTGCTCGGCCAGGGCCCGCAGCCTGCTCAGCGCCCGGTGCTGCGCCACCCGGACCGCACCGGGTGACATTCCCAACATCTGACCCGTCTCCTCCGCCGTCAACCCCACCGCGATGCGCAGCAGCAACAGCTCACGCTGGTTCTCGGGGAGGTTGGCCAGCAGCTTCTTGGCCCACTCGGCGTCACTGCTGAGCAGCGCGCGCTCCTCGGGGCCGAGGGAGTCGTCGGGGCGTTCCGGCATCTCGTCGGACGGGACCGCCGTGGATCCCGGGTGCCGCATGGCGGCCCGCTGGAGGTCGGCGACCTTGTGGGCGGCGATGGCGAAGACGAACGCCTCGAAGGGGCGCCCGGTGTCCCGGTAGCGCGGCAGGGCGAGGAGGACGGCTACGCAGACCTCCTGCGCGAGGTCCTCCACGAAATGCCGGGCGTCGCCCGGGAGACGGGACAGACGGGTGCGGCAGTACCGCAGGGCCAGGGGGTGGACATGGGCGAGCAGGTCGTGCGTGGCCTGCTCGTCCCCTTCGACGGCGCTGTGGACGAGCGCACCGATCGCCCCATGGGGATGAGCCGCCTCGTCGTCGCGCATCGGTCCATGGTGCCCTGGCGTCGTTGGATCCGTGGCATCGCGCTGGTTGTTGTGCACCGAAGCGTTATGAGCAGGTGCGCCGGAACCCATACCCTGCGCCCTCCCCTTCCGCTCGACCGACTCGTCCCCGAGAGACTCCACATCTCAAGGATGCGGCATCCGCGCCGAAACAAGCACTGGACGCCGAGTGGACCGCTTGACCGACGGCCGCTACCGCGCCCCGTCAGGGGCGCGGGACGGCATCAACATGCGGCTTCCGCCGCGTGGGTGCGCCCAGCCGCAACAGGCCCGCACTCGTACGACGACCGATACGACCGAGCTCTCAGCGAACCAGACCCCACCGGAACCCAAGAGCGACGGCATGCGCCCGGTCGGACGCACCGAGCTTCTTGAACAACCGCCGAGCATGAGTCTTGACCGTGTCCTCGGAGAGGAACAGCTCCCGCCCGATCTCCGCGTTGGACCGCCCGTGGCTCATGCCCTCGAGCACCTGGATCTCACGCGCCGTGAGCGTCGGCGCGGCGCCCATCTCGGCGGACCGCAGCCGGCGCGGGGCGAGCCGCCAGGTCGGGTCGGCGAGCGCCTGGGTGACGGTGGCGCGCAACTCCGCGCGGGAGGCGTCCTTGTGGAGGTAGCCCCGCGCACCCGCGGCCACCGCGAGGGCGACCCCGTCGAGGTCCTCCGCGACGGTGAGCATGATGATGCGCGCGCCGGGGTCGGCGGACAGCAGCCGGCGCACGGTCTCGACGCCGCCCAGACCGGGCATGCGTACGTCCATCAGAATCAGGTCCGAACGGTCCGCACCCCAGCGGCGGAGGACTTCCTCGCCGTTGGCCGCGGTCGTCACGCGCTCGACACCGGGCACGGTCGCGACCGCGCGGCGCAGCGCCTCTCGGGCAAGCGGGGAGTCGTCGCAGACGAGGACGGATGTCATGGCCGCCCTCCGCAGCTGATGCACGTCACCTTGAGCCTCCAGGCTGGTACGAAATCGTCACCTGAGCGGTCGACCGTCTCGGACGCCTGCCCGAGCACTTCTTGCTTCAACCGCCTCCGCACTCTCAACGACGGTCACCCGAAAGAGTTACGGGGCTGTGCACTGTCTTCGGCACTCTACGTGAGGGCGCGGACACGGTGCAGACATGCAGGGCGGACCCACAACGTTTCATCACAACCCATGCCCCATTCAGACCCTTTTCTTCCCATTTCCTGGTGTCTGAGGCTAGATTCGCAATGAGTCATATTTTCATCTCCTTAGATCGTAGATGTACGGTCGTGGACACCGTATCCGCCCAGAACGGCTACAAGGGGTCACGCAATGGCAGATTTCTCCCGCCTTCCAGGACCGAACGCGGACCTGTGGGACTGGCAGCTCCTGGCTGCCTGCCGCGGGGTGGACAGCTCGCTCTTCTTCCATCCGGAGGGCGAGCGCGGTGCGGCTCGGAGCGCTCGCGAGAACTCGGCCAAGGAGGTCTGCATGAGGTGCCCGGTGCGCGCGCAGTGCGCGGCGCACGCGCTGGCGGTGAGAGAGCCGTACGGCGTGTGGGGCGGGCTGACCGAGGACGAGCGCGAGGAGCTCATGGGGCGGGCGAGGCACCGGCTGGTGTCGGCGTCGTCCGTCGGGAGCGGCGCATCGAACAATTGAAGGAACGTTTCTTCAGAGGATCAGAGGAAGGGCACGCACGCGCGTGCCCTTCCTCATTTCCGTGCGCCCCTCATTTCCGACCCGCCGCGACCGCGAGCTGCTCCAGCGTCGCCGCCACGGCCGGCACCCGGGCCAGGTCGGGCAGGGTGAGCGCGACGATCTCGCGCCGGACCGCCGGTTCCAGCGTCACCGTGCGCGCGCCCCGTGGCCGTACGGACTCGATCGCGAGCTGCGGCAGTACGGCGACTCCAAGGCCTGCGCCCACCAGGCCGACGACGGCCGGGTAGTCGTCGGTCGCGAAGTCGATGCGGGGCGTGAAGCCGGCGCTCTTGCAGACCTCGACCAACTGGCCCCGGCAGCGCGGGCATCCGGCGATCCACGACTCCTCGGCGAGCTCCCCGATGGCCACGGACCCCGCGCGCGGGAGCCGGTGCCGCTCCGGTACGAGGGCAACGAGCCGGTCGGTGAGCAGGGGCCGTACGACGAGGTCGTCCCACTCCCCCTCCAGGGCCGCCCCCTCGTAGCGGAAGGCGAGCGCGAGGTCGCAGTCGCCCTCCCGCAACAGGCGGACGGACTGCGGCGGTTCGGCCTCCTCCAGGGAGACCCGGGTGCCGGGGTGGGCGGCGCGAAGGGCGGCGAGGGCGGTGGGGACCAGGGTGGAGCTGCCACTGGGGAAGGACACGAGCCGGACCCGTCCGGCCCGCAGCCCGGCGATCGCGGCGACCTCCTCCTCGGCCGCCGTGAGCCCGGCGAGGATCCCGGCGGCGTGCCGCACCAGGGCCTCGCCCGCCTGCGTCAGCCGCATCTCGCGCCCGCTGCGGACGACCAGGGGCGTGCCCACCGACGCCTCCAGGGCCTTCATCTGCTGGCTGACGGCGGGCTGGGTGCAGCCCAGCTCACGTCCCGCGGCGGAGAAGGAGCCGGTGGCGGCGACGGCACGCAGGACACGGAGATGACGGGCCTCGATCACGGCCCGAGGATAAGCGGCGCTTTGACGCGACGTCGAAAGCGACGGCTGTCCTAATGGTTTCGAGTGTGGCGCGCGGTACGGCGTCCGGCGCACCCCGGGGACGCGGGCGCTGTCGGTCCCGGTCATTAACCTTGCGCCATGACAACGGCATTGATTACGGGATCGACCGCGGGCATCGGTGCCGCGTTCGCACGACGGCTCGCGTCCGACGGGCACAACCTGGTGCTGGTGGCCCGCGACACCAAGCGGCTCCAGGAGCAGGCGACCGAACTCCACGACCGGCACGGCGTCGAGGTGGAGGTCCGCACCGCCGACCTCGCCACGGACGACGGCATCGAGACGGTCGCCGCCCGCCTCTCCGACCGCAAAGCCCCCGTCGACCTGCTCATCAACAACGCCGGCTTCGGCAACAAGGGCCGTTATCTCGACGTCTCCATGGCCGACGAGCTGAAGATGCTCAAGGTGCACTGCGAGGCGGTGCTGCGACTGACGTCGGCGGCGTCGGAGGCGATGCGGGAGCGGGGGCGCGGGGGTGTCGTGAACGTCGCCTCGGTGGCCGCGTTCGTCCCTCGCGGGACCTACGGCGCCTCGAAGGCGTGGGTCGTGCAGTTCACCCAGGGCGTGGCGAAGGACCTGGCGGGCACCGGCGTACGCCTGATGGCCCTGTGCCCCGGCTTCGTCCGCACCGAGTTCCACCAGCGGGCGGGGATGGGCACGGACAACATCCCGAACTGGATGTGGCTCGACGCGGACAAGCTGGTCGCAGCGGCCCTGAGCGACCTGGCCCGCGGCAGGACCCTGTCGATCCCCGACCCCCGCTACAAGGCCCTCATGGGGTTGGTGAAGGTGACGCCCCGGGGACTGCTGGGCGGGGTCTCGTCGAGGACAGGTCGGAAGTACGGACCGCAGTAGAGCCGCGGAGGGAACGGCCACGGGACAGGCACTTTTCCCGTCACCGCAGGACGCCAGGACACCCCAGGGCGGACAATGGTGACGTTCCAGCCGGACCCAGGGGGGCCGGAGGCGGTGTGGCATGACCTTCGTACAGCTCATCGAGTGCAGGACCAGCCGGTTCGACGAGATGAACCGGCTCTTGGACAGCTGGGTCGAGCAGACCAGCGGAAAGCGCACGGCGACGCACGCCACCATCGGGAAGGACCGGGCCGACGCGTCGCACTTCGTGGAGATCGTGGAGTTCCCGTCGTACGAGGAGGCGATGCGCAACTCCGGGCTGCCGGAGACCGAGCGGATCGCCCAGGAGATGGTCGCGCTGTGCGACGCGCCGCCCACCTTCATGGACCTCGACGTGGTGCGGGACGAGCGGCTGAACGCGGTCGTCGCGCGGGAGTTCTTCGAGCGGGCCGGGCGCAGCGGGACCGCGGAGCTGTTCGAGCGGTTCGACGAGGACTACCTCGATCACGACCCCGCCAACGCGGAGGATCTGCGGCTGGCCGGCGCCCGGGAGGAGTACGAAGGATGGCGGCGGGCCTTCGTCTTCAGCTTCCGGGTGGACGACCAGATCGCCCAGGACGACCGGGTGTGCACCCGGTGGGCGTGGGCCGGGAAGCACACGGGCGACTTCGTGGGGATCCCGGCCACCGGGCAGAACGTGACCATGACCGGGACCACCTGGCACCGGTTCCGGGACGGCAGGATCTGCGAGGGGTGGTGGGAGTACGACCGGGCGGGGCTGATGGAGCAGCTGGGGGTACTCGGGGACTGAGCACGGGGACCGGTGACCCGCGAAGGGGAAAGCCCCCGTTCTCCGCACGACGCGGGGAACGGGGGCCTCCTTACGAGCGGTGCGCTCAGTGGGAGTGGCCGTGGCTGTGACCACCGGCGGCCGGCTCCTCCTCTTCCTTCTTCTCGACGACCAGGGTCTCGGTCGTCAGGAGGAGGGAGGCGATGGAGGCGGCGTTCTCCAGGGCGGAGCGGGTGACCTTGACCGGGTCGATGACGCCGGCCTTGACCAGGTCGCCGTACTCGCCGGTCGCGGCGTTGAAGCCCTGGCCCTTGTCGAGCTCGGCGACCTTGGAGGTGATGACGTAGCCCTCGAGGCCCGCGTTCTCGGCGATCCAGCGCAGCGGCTCGACGACGGCCTTGCGGACGACGGCGACACCGGTGGCCTCGTCGCCGGTCTTGCCGAGGCCGCCCTCGAGCACCTTGGCGGCGTGCACCAGAGCGGAGCCACCACCGGAGACGATGCCCTCCTCGACCGCGGCGCGGGTCGCGGAGATGGCGTCCTCCAGACGGTGCTTCTTCTCCTTCAGCTCCACCTCGGTGGCGGCGCCGACCTTGATCACGCACACGCCGCCGGCCAGCTTCGCGAGGCGCTCCTGGAGCTTCTCGCGGTCCCAGTCGGAGTCGGTGTTCTCGATCTCGGCCTTGATCTGGGCGACGCGGCCCGCGACGGCGGCGGAGTCACCGGCGCCGTCGACGACCGTGGTGTCGTCCTTGGTGACCGTGACACGGCGGGCGGTGCCCAGCACCTCCAGGCCGACCTGGTCGAGCTTGAGGCCGACCTCCTCGGAGATGACCTCGGCGCCGGTGAGGGTCGCCAGGTCCTGGAGCATCGCCTTGCGGCGGTCACCGAAGCCGGGGGCCTTGACCGCGACCGCGTTGAAGGTGCCGCGGATCTTGTTGACGACCAGGGTCGACAGGGCCTCGCCCTCGACGTCCTCGGCGATGATCAGCAGCGGCTTGGAGGCACCCGACTGGATGACCTTCTCGAGCAGCGGCAGCAGGTCCTGGATCGAGGAGATCTTGCCCTGGTTGATCAGGATGTACGGGTCGTCGAGGACGGCCTCCATACGCTCCTGGTCGGAGACCATGTACGGGGACAGGTAGCCCTTGTCGAAGGCCATGCCCTCGGTGAAGTCCAGCTCCAGACCGAAGGTGTTGGACTCCTCGACGGTGATGACACCGTCCTTGCCGACCTTGTCCATCGCCTCGGCGATGAGCTCGCCGACCTGCGAGTCCTGGGCGGACAGCGCGGCCACGGCGGCGATGTCGGACTTCTCGTCGATCGGGCGGGCCGTCGCGAGGAGGTCCTCGGAGATGGCGGCGACGGCGGCGTCGATGCCCTTCTTCAGGGCGGCCGGGGAGGCACCCGCGGCGACGTTCTTCAGGCCCTCGCGCACCAGCGCCTGGGCGAGCACGGTGGCGGTGGTGGTGCCGTCACCCGCGATGTCGTTGGTCTTGGTCGCCACCTCCTTCACCAGCTGGGCGCCGAGGTTCTCGTACGGGTCCTCGATCTCGACCTCGCGGGCGATCGTGACACCGTCGTTGGTGATGGTGGGAGCGCCGAACTTCTTGTCGATGACGACGTTGCGGCCCTTGGGGCCGATCGTCACCTTGACCGTGTCGGCAAGCTTGTTGACGCCGCGCTCGAGGGCGCGACGGGCGTCCTCGTCGAACTTCAGGATCTTCGCCATGGGAGCGGTTCAGCCCTCTCGGAAAATGTGGGTGAAACGAACTGCGCCCCAGACGCCCGGCTTCATAAGGTGGCGGGGGCCCGGGGCGCAGCTCACAAGCAAAATGTGCTTGAGGTACTGGGTTTCTGGGGGTGACCCCCAGACCCCCTTACTTCTCGATGACCGCGAGCACGTCGCGGGACGAGAGGACGAGGTACTCCTCGCCGTTGTACTTCACCTCGGTGCCGCCGTACTTGCTGTACAGCACGATGTCGCCGACCTTCACGTCGAGCGGCAGGCGCTCGCCGTTCTCGAAGCGGCCCGGACCCACGGCGAGGATGACGCCCTCCTGGGGCTTCTCCTTCGCGGTGTCCGGAATGACCAGGCCAGAGGCGGTGGTCTGCTCGGCGTCGAGCGGCTGGACCACGATGCGGTCCTCGAGCGGCTTGATGGCAACCTTGGAGCTGGTGGTCGTCACGATCCGACCTCCCCCTTCGGAGATCTCACGGGGTTAACTGTCTGAGGTGGCGACCAGGTGGATCCGTCGTCGCGGGTGCCGGACCTGCCCGTCGCTGTGTTGGCACTCTCACCTGCGGAGTGCCAGAGCCGAGACTATGACCGCGATTAGCACTCGGTCAAGCGGAGTGCCAATTCGCTGCGCTGGCTGTGCCGGATCGGGTGCGGGTGGGTGGGGGTTCGCGCCCCGGGGGCTGCGCCCCCGGACCCCCGTCGGCCTGCGGCCTCGTCCTCAAACGCCGGACGGGCTGGAAGCGCCAGCCGGACGAGCTGGATGGCTACAGGTAATCCTCCAGGCGCCCGACCGTCAGGCCCCGCCGCTCGATCTCCCTCAGTACCGTCGTCGTGCGTTGGGTCAGGCCCGGGCCCTGTTCCTCGCCCGAGGCCACCGCGACGATGTCCCCCGGGCGCAGCGGGTGCTGCAACGCACGGCCCTGTACCGAGACGCTCCACAGGACGAGGGCGGAGAGGCCGCAGTCGGTCGCCGCATGGCGGGTCGTGGTGTCGTACGTGCCGTAGGGCGGGCGGAACAGGCGGGGGCGGATTCCGAAGCGGGCGTGGAGTTTCTCCTGCTGGCCGCAGATCTCGGCGCGCTGGCCCGCATAGGGCAGGCCACGCAGGGCGGGGTGGTCGAGGGTGTGGTTCTGGATGCTCGCGCCGACCGACTGGAGGCGGGCGAAGTGGCCGTACCCGGGACCGACCACGCTGTTGGTGAGGAACATGCTGACCGGGAGCCGCAGTTCACGGACCAGGTCGACGAAGCGCGGGTCCCGCTCGGCGCCGTCGTCGTAGGTGAGGAAGACGACCTTGTCGGTCGTCGGCACCCGCTTCACCACCGGGAGCGGGCCGCCCGGGTCCACCGGTACGGGGCGGGCAGGGTGCTCCGGGGGTGCGGGCAGCGAGGCGGTGAGGCCCCAGTGGCGGTACGGCCGTCCGTCGGCGCCGGGCGGGCCGTAGGAGCCCACGCGCTGGGCGGCCTTGCGGCCCAGTCGTTCGATGGGGTCGACGGACTGGGCGCATCCGGTGAGCAGTACGGCCGCCAGCCCGGCGGCGACCAGGGCCCGCTGTTTCACAGGTAGTCCTCGAGGCGCGCGACGGCGTATCCCTCGGCCGTGACCTTGTCCAGGAAGCGGCGGACCATGTCGGGCATGGTGCCCTTGCCGTCCGACCGGCCCCGGAAGTGGCTGAGCACGATGTCACCGGGGTGGATGTCCTGGTCCGTCTCGCGGTACTCCCAGTGGTCGGCGAAGACCTCCTCGTTCCAGATCGGCGCGTACCGCACCCCGCAGGACTTCGCCGCGCGCAAGGTGTCCGCGTTGTAGTTGCCGTAGGGCGGGCGGAAGAGCCGGGGCCGGGTGCCGTAGCGCTTCTCGATGACGTCCTGCATCCCGCAGATCTCGTGCTTCTGGCGGGCGTACGACAGTGCGGGCAGGTAGGGGTGGTGGAGGGTGTGGTTGTCGAGCACGACCCCGCGGTCCCGCATCCTCGCGAAGTAGCCGTAGTCGCTCTTGATCAGGTAGTCGCTGAGGAAGGCGGTGTACGGCAGGTTCAGCTCGGTCGTCATCCGCAGGAAGGCGGGGTCCTTCTCGGCGCCGTCGTCGATGGTCAGGAAGACGATCTTCCGGTCAGTGGGGATCGTGGTGAAGACCGGTGGGAGCCCGTCCTCCTCGTGGCCGTCGACCTCGAAGCCCCGGCGGGTGGTGATGCGGGGCTTCTGCGCGGGGGCCGGCGGTGCCGTGAGCGGGACCCGCTTCAGACCCCAGTGCCTGGCGGCGGCGATGCGGGCCTGCTCGGCGCGGAACTCGGCGGCGCGGATGCGGGTCTTGTCGGCCTGGACGTCGGTGAGGTCGGCGGCGGGGGCCGGGGGCGCCTTCAGGGGTTGGCCCGCCCGGATGCCGGCCGACTGGTGCCGGGCGCCGGTTCCGTTCCGCTCGGCGCAGCCGGAGACCAGGGCGGCTACGGCCAGAAGGACGAGTCCGCTGCGGATCGACACCATGAATGCACTGTTTTTATACTTTTGTCCCACCGTTCGCATGGGCCGGATCCTCGCAGGTCACTCCCCTGGTCCCGGGGCGACACCGCCACCGGGGAGCACGCCGTCCACCGACTGGCCCACAATGACCCGGTGAACGACCTCGCCCCCCTCCTCACCCCCGAGGGCCGCGCCCTCCTCGACTCCGTGCGCGGCACCGCCCCCGCCGACGAACTCGCCGTCGCCACCCGGCTGCGCCGCGAGCACCCGGCCGAACTGGTCTCCGCCGCGCTCGGCCAGGCGCGGCTGCGGCAGCGGGCGGTGGCGAAGTTCGGGGCCGAGGACGCGGGGCGGATGTTCTTCACGCCGAACGGGGTGGAGCAGTCGACGCGGGCGAGTGTCGCGGCCTACCGGGCCGAGCGCTTCCGGGCGATGGGGGTGACCTCCGTCGCCGACCTGTGCTGCGGGATCGGCGGGGACGCGATCGCGCTGGCGCGGGCCGGGATCCGGGTCCTCGCGGTGGACAGGGACCCGCTGACCGCGGCGGCCGCGCGGGCGAACGCGGACGCGCTGGGGCTCGCCGACCTGATCGAGGTGCGGGAGGCGGACGTCACGGAGGTCGACACGGCCGCGTACGACGCCGTGTTCGTGGACCCGGCCCGGCGCTCCACGAAACGCGGGCGCATCTTCGACCCGGAGGCCTACTCGCCCCCGCTCTCCTGGGCCGTCCAGGCGGCCCTCGGGGCCCCGCACGCCGCGCTGAAGGTGGCGCCCGGCATCCCGCACGAGGCGGTCCCCGAGGAGGCCGAGGCGGAGTGGATCTCCGACGGCGGGGACGTGAAGGAGGCCGTGCTGTGGTTCGGCGGCACCCCGGGCGCCGTACGGGCCACCCTGCTGCCGGGACCGCGGACCCTGCTGGGCCGGGGGCTCCCCGACCCCGAAGTCCGGTCCGTGGGGCGGTACTTGTACGAGCCGGACGGTGCCGTCATCCGGGCCCATCTGGTCGCCGAGGCGGCCGAGGAGCTCGACGGCGGGCTGATCGACCCGACCATCGCCTACGTCACCGCGGACGCCCTGCGTGCGACGCCGTACGCGACGGCGTACGAAATCACCGACCAACTCCCCTTCAACGTGAAGAAGTTGAAGGCGCTGCTGCGGGAGCGGGAGGTCGGCATCCTGACCGTGAAGAAGCGGGGGTCGGCCGTCGAGCCGGAGGAGCTGCGGCGCAAGGCACTGCCGAAGCCGCAGGGCACGAACGCGGTGACGGTGTTCCTGACGCGGGTCGCGGGGGCGCCGACCATGCTGGTCGGCGCCCCCGCGAGGGCCGTCACTGGTGCTGGACCGTCCTGAGCGGCTCCAGGTGCGGGTCGGCGCCGACCGGCCCGGTCCGCGCCGCGGTGGCGTTCAGGGTCGCGTCGCCGCCGGTGCGCAGGGCGGCGGTCCGGCTGCTCGCCGGTTCGTCACCGTTGCGGAACGGCGTGTAGACGACCTGGGCGCTGTTCGCGGCGACCGAGGCGCCCGCCGAACTGAGCGTGCCCGCCGAGAGGTTGCCGGTGCCGCCGAAGGCGATCACGGAGTTGGTGCTCGCGGACTCACGCAGCAGATAGCTCGTCAGCTCGGACGAGAGAGAAGCGCGGGAGGTCCACAGCACCGGCCCGAAGACGTTCATCGCCCCGGCCGCCGACAGCCCGTCGCGCCAGGAACCGGAGTAGGCGAGCGCCACGTTGCTCGGCGTGCTCCACCAGAACTTGGCGACGGCCACCGAGAGAGCCGCCCTGGTCTTCCCCGAGATCGGGTAGTACGAGTACGTGGAGGGCCACCGGGAGAAGTTCGTGTGGGTCAGCGCGTACCTGGCGTCCGCCCCCACCGGGATGACCATGGTCTTGTTCGGGTTCAGACCGTTGAGGTACGACTTCACCGACGACGTCAGCGACTTGCCGTTGGTGAGGACCAGACCGCCCGCGCTGCCCGTGCCGTCGGCACCGGCCGCGGCGGCCGCCGGGAGGGACGCGTAGGCGTCGGTGCCGGAGGCCAGGAAGACGTACTTCGGGCTGGTGGTGATGGTCTTGGCCACGGCCACCGAGGTGGCGAAGCGGTCCGCGCCGGTCAGCCGCTTGGGCGTGAAGCCGAGGGCCTTCACCTGGGAGGTGACCGCCGAGCTCAGGACGGATGTGGAGCCGAGGAGATAGACGTTGGCGCCCCGCTTCAGCACCCGCTTCAGCTCGGCCTTCGCCGCCGCCGACAGCCCGCCCTTCGGGGTCGCCAGGACCGGCCCCTGCTTCTTGCCGGCCAGCGCGGGCGCGGTCAGCGCGTACGCGGTGCTGTCCTGGTTGGTCAGCACGGCCGCCTTGGCGTCCATCAGGCCGGGCACGTGCTGTCCGACCTTGTTCCAGGTCCAGCGGGAGGCCGCGACGACGGTCGGGGTACTGCCGGAGCCCCAGATCCGGGCGGTGTTGTTCTTGCGCAGCGGCTGCCAGCTCGGGTTGCTGCCCTGCGGGGTGCCCGGGACGGCCGTGCGCTCACCCGTGGCCACGTCGGCGTACTCGGTGGTGTGGACGTCGCTGCTGCCGCCCGAGGTGTGCGCGTCGAAGACGATGCGCTTGCCGGTCGGCGACCAGGACGGGTTGGCGACGTAGCCCGAGCCGGTGGTGAGCTGCTTGACGTCGGTGCCATCGGCCTTGGCCGTGAAGATCTGCTGCTTGCCGTCGGCGTCGTTGCGGACGAAGGCCAGCTGGGTGCCGTCGGGCGAGTAGGCGGGCTGCCCGGCGTTCGCGAGGACCCGCTTGACCGTCTTGGCGGCCGGGTCGTAGACGTACACTCCGGCGTTGTCGTAGCAGCCGTAGTTGATACGGCGTTCGAAGGCGACCGTGCCGGACGGGCTCACCGTCGGGTCGGTGTCGCAGACGGTGGACGGCTCCAGGGCCGACGACAGCAGCGGGCGGGGTGCCCAGGAGGCGTCGGAGGGGCCGTAGGCGAGCTGGCCGCCGGTCGAGAAGACGACGTAACGGCCACCCCACCAGAAGGCGAGGTCCTGGTACTGGGCGCTGGAGCGCATGCCTTCGGCCCAGGGCAGGTCGAACTTCGAGCCGCCGCTGGGGCGGATGCTGGTGATCTGGCTCCAGGAGGTCACCAGCCGGCTGCCGTCCGGGGCCCAGGCGGCATACCAGCCGCCGGTGTTGGGCACCGCGGTCTGCTTGCCGGTGACGGTGTCGACGAGCACCGGCCCGTCGGTCAGGATGCGGCCCTCGGTGCCGGGCCAGGGGCCCGCGTCGTCGGCGGTGGCGCCGGGTGCGGCGGCCAGGGTGCCCACCGCGGCGAGGGCCGCCGCGGTCGCGAGCGCCGGGGCACGGCGGCGCATGGTCTGTCTCAAGTTGTCGTCCCCCCATGGGATGTCACAGCCCCCGTACTGGGGGCCGTGTCACTTTAAATCGCAAGGAAACGCGAGGGAACCGAGTTACGAGTAAACACCTGTGCGAATTCAGGTCACGATCCGCTTCGGGTCACGATCCGCACTCCCTGGCCCGCTCCAGGAGCAGCTCCCGCTCCCGTTCGTTGCGTGTCAGCGCGGCCGCGCGTTCGAACTCGGTCCGGGCCTCCTTCGTACGGCCGAGGCGGGCGAGGAGGTCGCCGCGGACGCTCGGCAGCAAGTGGTAGTCGTGCAGGGCGGGTTCGCCGGTGAGCGCGTCGACGATCTCCAGGGCCGGGGCCGGGCCCTCGGCCATGGAGACGGCGACCGCGCGGTTGAGTTCGACGACCGGGGAGGGGGCGCGGGCGGCGAGCAGGGCGTAGAGGGTGGCGATGGCCCGCCAGTCGGTCTCCTCGTAGGAGTACGCGTGCGCGTGGCAGGCGGCGATGCCCGCCTGGAGGACGTAGGGGCCGGGAGCGCCGACGGTCGTGGCCTCCGCGCGGGACAGGGCCTTGATGCCGCGGGCGACGAGCATGCGGTTCCAGCGGCTGCGGTTCTGGTCCTTGAGGAGGACGGGTTCGCCGCGCGGTCCGGTGCGGGCGGCCGTCCGAGACGCCTGGAACTCCAACAGGGCCGCCAGGCCGTGCACTTCGGGTTCCTTGGGCATGAGGGCGGACAGCAGCCGGGCCAGGCGCAGGGCGTCCTCGCACAGGGAGGGGCGCAGCCAGTCGTCGCCCGCGGTGGCCGCGTAACCCTCGTTGAAGATCAGGTAGATGACGTCCAGGACCGAGCCGAGGCGGGCCTCGCGGTCGGGGCCGTAGGGCACCTCGAAGGCGATGTTCTTCGTGGCGAGGGTCCGTTTGGCGCGCACGATGCGCTGGGCGACCGTGGCCTCCGGGACCAGGAAGGCGCGGGCGATCTCGGGGGTGGCCAGGCCGCCGAGCAGGCGCAGGGTGAGCGCGGTGCGGGCCTCCGCGGACAGCACCGGGTGACAGGTGGTGAAGACGAGCCGGAGCAGGTCGTCGTCGATGTCGTCGGGGTCGGCGGGCTCCTCGGGCGGGGCGGTCTCCGACAGGTCCCGGCCGATCTCGGCCAGCTTGCGGGCGTAGTTCTCACGGCGCCGGACCAGGTCCACGGCCTTGCGCCGCGCGATGGCCATGAGCCAGGCGCCCGGGTTGTCCGGGACGCCGTCACGCGGCCACTGCTCCAGGGCCGCGACCAGCGCGTCCTGGGCGAGTTCCTCGGCGATGCCGACGTCCCGGACGACCCGGGTGACGCCGGCGATGATCCGGGGCGACTCCAGACGGAAGACGGTCTCGACGGAGGTGCGGGCGTCGGCGCGGGAGGGCTGTGAGGTGGTCACAGCCCCCCATTCGACACCCGTGCGGTCCCCTGGCCAAGGAAGGCCGAGGAAGACGGCCCGGCTTCCCGGTCTCAGCCCTCCGCGATCTCCCGCACCTCGCAGGTGACCGTCCAGTGCTCCTCGTGGACCTTCAGGAAGCGCTTGGTCCACTCGATCGCCTCGGCCATGTCCTTGGCCTGCACGATCGCGTACCCGCCGACGACCTCCTTGGCCTCGGTGAAGGGCCCGTCGGTCACCGACAGCTCGCCCTTCTCCCAGTGGACCCGGGCCCCCTGCGCGGTCGGCGTCAGTCCGGCGGTGTCGAGCAGCACCCCGGCCTTCGTCATCTCCTCGATCAGCTCGCCCATGCGCTGCATCAGGGCTTCGGAGGGACCCTCGGCGGGAGCGGTCTTCTCGTCGATCTGGACCATCGACAGGTAACGCGGCATGGTGACTCCTCGGTCGCTGCGGGGCCGGTCCTTCCCGGCCTCTCACCAGTGCGTCGATCGGAAGGGCCCGGGATCGACAGACTCCGCGGATTTCTTCGGAGAATTCTTCCCGGGCCCTTCATCATCGCCCTGACCTGCTACGACAGCGAGCCGCCGAACGAGGCCCGCTCGATCGGCGCCCCGACCGTGCGGGGTCCGAAGGTGAAGGCCGCGTCCGTCACGATGCCGGCCGGACGCCCGCGCAGCGACCAGACCGCGCCCTCGCCGGCGTTCCCGCCCTCGACCATGTTCTCGCGGGACGCCGACGCCGCGAGGTCCGCGTAGCCGTTGCCGTTGATGTCGAGGACGCTGACCGCGTCGCCGAAGTTGTCGCTCGCCTCCGCGGCACCGGGGACTCCGTCCGTGTCCTGGGTGAAGCCCTGGGCGCCCGTGCCGGTCAGACCGCCGCGACCGCCGTAGAGGACGTTGACCATGCCGGCCCCGTCCTTGTCGCCGAGCTTCTCGCCGGGCGAGCCCACGGCCACGTCCGCGAAGCCGTCGTTGTCGACGTCACCGGCGGACACCGCGTAGCCGAAGGCGTCCCCCTCCTCCTTGGCGCCGGGGACCCCTTCGGTGTCCTGGCTGTACGACTTCCAGGTCGAGGCCGGCTTCAGACCGGAGCCCGAGCCGAGGGCCACCGTGACCGAGGAGTCGTTCGGGACGCCCCGGACGACGTCGTCGAAGCCGTCGCCGTTGACGTCGCCGAAGGCGACCTGGCCGCTGCCCGCCGGGGAGTCGGCGTAGGTGAACCCGCCTCCGGAGGCGTTGGCCAGGTACAGCTGGGAGCCGACGCCTCCGTCACCGGTGTAGACGGTCAGCGCGAGGTCGTCGCGCCCGTCGCCGTTGACGTCCCCGGCGGCCGCGTACGTCACGTCGTAGGGGTTCACCCTGGTCGAGCCGAAGTCCTGCGTGGCGGTCGGCTTCCCGTCCCGGGAGATCGGGCCCCGCCAGACGGTGGCCTTGGTGCCGAGCGGGTCGTCGCCCTGGGAGCGGCCGCCGCGGAACAGGACCAGGTCCGGCCAGCTGTCGCCGTCGAAGTCGCCCGCCTGGGTGGTCGCCGCGGGCACCGACACCCCGCCGGACAGGCCCTCCTTGGATCCCCAGACGACGACCGCGTCCCGGGTCGAGGAGGCCTGGCCGATGATCAGGTCGGTGCGGCCGTCGCCGTCCAGGTCCCCCGTGGACAGCTGGTAGCCGAAGTTCTCACCCGCGGCGGGATCGCCCGGGATGCCGCTGGTCGAACGGCTGATGATGGTGCGGCTGTCCTTGGTCAGGCCGTGCGGGCCGCCGTACATGACGGTGACGTAGCCCGCCCCCTGCTTGCCGCCGATCGTGGCGGTCGGGGCGCCGACGGCGAGGTCCTTGTAGCCGTCGCCGTTGAAGTCGTCCTGGACGGCCTTCGACTCGGCCGCCGAGGCGCTGCCGGCGAGGGCGGGGACGGCGCCGAGCGCGAGCACTCCGGCGATCAGCGGCACGGACCAGGCTTTGTACGCACGCGAGTTGGACATCTGTGTTTCCCCCTGGTTACTGCAATGTGGTCACCGCAACAGACATCACTGGACGCGCGCTGGTTGCAGCAGTCATCCAGTTTTTTCGGTGAACACGTCAGCGGGAACTCGGGGAGAGTTCACCGGAGGGACTTCCAGAGCTTGCTCGCGGCGGGCTCCTCGGCCACCACCCGGTTGGGGTTCGAGGGCGCGGGCACCACCGGCATGGTCACCGTTCTCACCTCGCCGCTCGGCAGGCCCTTCAGGCTCTCGCCGAGGTCGATGAGATCGGACAGGGAGGCGAGACCGGTGTCGGTGGTGATGCTGCCGGTGATCGCGTCGGCGACGGTGTACAGCCTGGTGGGGCTGGTCAGGAGGTTCGTGGCGGCCATCTGCTCCAGCAGGGCCTTCACGAGGGTCTGCTGGAGGCCTATGCGGCCCAGGTCGCTGCCGTCGCCTATGCCGTGCCGGGTGCGGGCGAGCGCGAGGGCCTTCTTTCCGTCCAGGTGGTGGGTGCCCGCCTTCAGGTGCAGGTGGCTGTCGTCGTCGTCGATGTCCTCGTCCGTGGTGACCGTGACCCCGCCGAGGGCGTTCACCAGCTTGGCGAAGCCGGAGAAGTCGATCTCGAGGTAGTGGTCCATGCGGACGTCGGTGAGCGACTCGACGGTCTTCACGGCGCACACCGGACCGCCCACCGAGTAGGCGCTGTTGAACATCGCGCCGTACGCCACCGCCGAGGAGCCGCCGCTCTTGAGGGGGCAGGAAGGGCGGGTGAGGAGGGTGTCGCGGGGGATGCTGACGATCGTGGCCCCGGTGCGTCCGGCGTCGACGTGCACGACCATCGCGGTGTCGGAGCGGGCGCCGGTGCTGTCGCCGCCGCCGAGTGCCTTGTTCTCCTTGCCGCTGCGTGAGTCCGAGCCGAGGACCAGGATGTTGACGGCTTCGGTGGGGAGGGCGGCCGTGGTGGTGGAGGGTGAGGGGGTCGGGGTCGCCCTGGGGGGTCGGTCGTCGCCGAGCGCGGTGTTGATGTCGACGCTCTTGATGTTGTTGTTGAGATGCCAGTAGGCCCAGCCGGCCGCCCCCGCGCCCACCACCAGCAGACCCGCGAAAGCGAGACCGGCGACCTTCCACACCCCCGGCCGCCGACCTGGTCTTCTCCCGGCGTCCCCGTCCCCGTTCTGTCCCGTCACGGGCAAGAACGTAAGTCCGAATTATTACGGGCAGGAACCTTGAGACCCCATTACTTCGGAAATTCTCAGACTTCTCATCCCGGTGTCACGGAGCGCTCCGCGGAGGGTGCCTCCCGGCTCCGCCGAGCGCCGCCGGACTCCGCAGAAGAGACGTCGAAAGTTTCGACCTCAAAGTCGACTGGCTTCGAATCCGTGTGGCCGCACGCCCCCCGGCTCGGGGCGGGCGGCGCGTCGGCGGAACGTCCTCCCTGGTCACGCCACCCCGTTCACCCCGCCGGAGGCGATGCCGTGCTGCTGCGGACCACCAGGCTCGTCGCCAGTTCCACCCGGGTCGCCGCCGGGGTGCCGGCGTCGCGGCCCAGGTCGAGGACCAGCTTGGCGGCGGCCTCGGCCATCTCGGTCAGGGGCTGCCGTACGGTCGTCAGCGGCGGCCCCACCCAGCGCGCCACCGGAAGGTCGTCGAACCCGACCACGCTCAGGTCCTCCGGGATGCGCAGCCCCAGCTCGCGCGCGGCCTCGTACAGGCCGAGCGCCTGGAGGTCGTTGCCGGCGAAGACCGCCGTCGGCCGGTCCGGGCGGCGCAGGAGTTCCAGACCCCGCCGGTAGCCGGTCTCGTGGTGGAAGTCGCCGGCCATGATCAGCCCGGGGTCGACCGGCAGTCCGGCGGTCTCCAGGGCGGCCCGGTAGCCGTCGACGCGCGCCCGGCTGCACATCATGCGGGAGGGCCCGGTGATCGCGCCGATCCGCCGGTGCCCGAGGTCGACCAGGTGCCGGGTGGCGGCCAGCCCGCCCTGCCAGTTGGTGGCGCCGATCGAGGGCACGTCGGCGCCCGGATCGCCGGCCGGGTCCATCACCACGAACGGGATCGACCTGCTGCCCAGCAGCGCGCGCTGGGACTCGTCGAGCCCGGACAGCACGAGGACCACGCCGTAGGGGCGACGGGCGGCGACCTGGTCGGCCCAGGTGCGGCCGGGGGTGAGCCGGCCCGCGCTCTCGCTCAGCACCACGCTGAGCCCGGCGTCCCGGGCCACGTTCTCCACACCCCGGATCACCTCCATCGCCCACGCGCTCTCCAGTTCGTGGAAGACCAGGTCGATCAGGGGCGAACGGCTCGCCTCGGCGCGCCGGCGCCGGTAGCCGTGCGCGCGCAGCAGGTCCTCGACGCGGGCACGGGTCGCGGGCGCGACATCGGCCCTGCCGTTGAGGACCTTCGAAACTGTCGGCGCCGATACGCCGGCCTCCCGAGCGATCTCGGCGAGGGTCGCGGTCTGCTGCGACCGCCCCACCGCAGGGGAAGTCGTCCGGGTTTCAGCGGGCTCCGGGGGTGTCATGGCGGCGATCGTATCCCTGCGCGACCTCTTGACGAACCCTCCTGACGGCCCTAGGTTCCCAAAACATTCGGATTTAATATCGAAACATTCGCGAAGGTCGTCGACCCGACAGTCGAGCCCGACAGGAGTTACATGACCACCGCGCCCTGGCGTGACCCCGCCCTGACCGCCGCCGCCCGCGTCGACGACCTGCTCTCCCGGATGACCCTGGAGGAGAAGACCGCCCAGCTGTACGGCGTGTGGGTGGGCGCCAGCACGGACGGGGACGGCGTCGCTCCCCTGCAACGCGAGATGACCGCCGAGTACGACTGGGACGAGCTGATCACCCGGGGGCTCGGCCAGCTGACCCGCCCCTTCGGCACCGCCCCCGTGGACCCGGCGCTGGGCGCGCAGGCATTGGCCCGCGCCCAGCGCCGAATCGCCGAGGCGGGCCGCTTCGGCATCCCCGCGCTGGCCCACGAGGAGTGCCTGGCCGGCTTCACCACCTGGCGGGCGACCGCCTATCCGGTCCCGCTCGCCTGGGGTGCGAGCTGGGACGCCGAACTGGTCGAGGAGATGGCCGGCGCCATCGGCCGCGACCTGCGTACGGTCGGCGTCCACCAGGGCCTGGCCCCCGTTCTGGACGTCGTTCGCGACCCGCGCTGGGGGCGGGTCGAGGAGACGATCGGCGAGGACCCGTACCTGGTGGGCACGATCGGCGCCGCATACGTGCGGGGTCTGGAACGGGCCGGGATCGTCGCCACGCTCAAGCACTTCGCCGGGTACGCCTCCTCGGCGGGGGCCCGCAACCTCGCGCCGGTACGGGCCGGTGTGCGGGAGTTCGCCGACATCACCCTGCCGCCCTTCGAGTTCGCGCTGCGCGAGGGCGGGGCGCGCTCGGTGATGGCCGCGTACACCGACACCGACGGCGTGCCGGCCTCCGCCGATCCCGGACTGCTGACCGAACTCCTGCGCGGGGACTGGGGGTTCACCGGCACGGTCGTCGCCGACTACTTCGGCGTCGGGTTCCTCCAGACCCAGCACCGGGTCGCCGGCACCGAGGCGGGCGCGGCCCGCGCGGCCCTGGAGGCGGGGCTGGACGTCGAACTGCCGACGGTGAAGTGCTACGGCCGTCCGCTCGTCGAGGCGGTCCGGGCCGGGGAGATCCCCGAGGACCTGATCGACCGGGCGGCCCGCCGGGTCCTGCTCCAGAAGTGCGAACTGGGCCTGCTGGACGAGGACTGGGACCCGGAACCCACCGGCCGGATCGACCTCGACTCGACGGCGAACCGGGCGCTTGCCCGCCGCCTCGCCGAGGAGTCGGTGGTCCTGCTCGACAACCCGGACGGTCTGCTCCCGCTCGCCCCGGACACCCGGATCGCGGTCGTCGGCCCGCGCGCCGCCGACGCGCTGGCGATGCTCGGCTGCTACTCGTTCCCCTCCCATGTGCTCACCCACCACCCGGACGTCCCGACGGGCATCGAGATCCCGACGGTCCTGGACGCCCTGCGCGCCGAACTCCCGGACGCCAAGGTGACGTTCACCGAGGGCTGCGGGGTCGACGACCCGGACACCGGAGGCTTCGAGGAGGCGGTGGCCCGCACGGCCGAGGCGGACGTCTGCGTGGCGGTGCTCGGCGACCGGGCGGGCCTGTTCGGCCGGGGCACCTCGGGCGAGGGCTGCGATGTGACGGACCTGCGACTCCCGGGCGTCCAGGGCGAGTTGCTGGACGCCCTGGTCGCGACCGGCGTCCCGGTCGTCCTCGTCCTGCTCACCGGCCGCCCCTACGCGCTGGGCCGCTGGCAGGGCCGGCTCGGCGCGGTCGTCCAGGCGTTCTTCCCGGGCGAGGAGGGCGGCCCGGCGCTCGCCGGGGTCCTCTCGGGCCGGGTGAACCCCTCGGGCCGCCTCCCGGTGAGCGTCCCGCAGGTGCCCGGCGGCCAGCCCTGGACCTACCTCCAGCCGCCGCTCGGCCTCGCGGGCGAGGTCAGCAACCTGGACCCGACCCCGCTGTACGCCTTCGGACACGGCCGCTCCTACACGGAGTTCGTGTGGGAGGACGTCGAGGGCTCGACGCCGGACATCTCCACCGACGGCTCCTACGACCTCGCCGTCACCGTCCGCAACACCGGCGACCGCGCGGGCGCCGAGGTGGTCCAGCTGTATCTGCACGACCCGGTCGCCTCGGTGACCCGCCCGGACGTCCGCCTGATCGGCTACCGGCGGGTGGAGCTGACTCCGGGCGAGTCCCGCCGGGTCACCTTCCGCTTCCACACGGACCTGTCCGCCTTCACCGACCGCAGGGGCCGGAGGATCGTGGAGCCGGGCGACCTGGAACTGCGGCTGGCATCGTCGAGCGCGGAGACAAGGTATACGACGCGGCTTCAACTTACGGGCACCGTGAGGGAGTTGGGGCCAGATCGACGACTGCGCTGCGAGACGCAGGAACTACCCGTTTCCTGACCTTCCGACCTCTCGCCAGCCGGCCCCGCCGCCTCTACTTTGGGAGGACTGACCGGCGAGGGGGACGCCATGGCTCCAGGGGGACGGGCCGCGTTGCCGAAGTACCACACGGACATGGTCACGCGGCAGTTGTGCGGTCACACCTATCGCGATCCGGTCTTCGCCACGAGCGTGGTCGACACGTTCGTGACGGACCGGCTCCGCGCCCATGGGCAGCCCATGGGCGTCGATCTCGTCGCCGTGGCCCGGCACGCGGTCCGGGCCCGGCGGCTGTTCCTGCTACGGGACACACTGCTCGCCCTGTGCTCCGCCGCCGCCCTGGTGGGCGCCGTCGGGGCGATCTCGGCGCTGTGGGCGCGCGATGTCGGCCAACTGGGCACGTGCGCGCTCATCGCCGTCGGCGGATGTCTCGCCGGCGCGGTCGCCGTGTACATCTGGGGCTGGGTGCTGTGGCGGGCGGCGCAGGCCGTGCAGTGGGGCACCGCACCGCCGCGCGAGGGCGCCGACCCGGTGCGCGAGGACCTGGAGAAGGAGCTGGACTCCCTTGACGAGTCCAATGTCGTCGCCTACGCCACTGCGGGACAGTACGTCGAGCATCCCTTCATAGGCGCCGGTGTCTACGTCATGGAGCGTGTGTGGGCGGGCATCGACGTGAGCAAGCCGGCCAAGGACGACCAGGGCGTCGAGCTGACCCGGAAGCTGTTCGACGAGGTCGATCTGCACTACTACGTCGCCGAGCACGTCGGCCACCTCGCCGGGCTCGACGGGCTCCGCGCCCGTAACCGCCTGCACGTGATGGGTCAGCACGCCGGCGACGTGCCGGGGCTGCTCCCGGACGACGGGCGGCACCGGCCCGCGACCAGGATCGAGACCGCTCTCGTCGACGCGGGCATCTCGGAGACCCAGGACGTCATGCGCACCTACCTCGTCATGGAGCGCGTCGGGGCGAGCGGTTCGTACGTCGTGACGGTGAACGTACGCGCCCGGCTCGCCCACGACCGGCTCTCCTGGGAGATCGGCGCCTACTACCTGCCGCCCGTGTACGCGTTCCTCAACAACGCCGACACCCGCAGCTTCGGCCCCTTCGAGCAGGCGTGGCGGCTGCTCGGCTTCACCCGCCGCGAACTGCGCTCACAGTTGTTCGGCTCCCTGCGCCGCGTACTCGGCCTGCCGTCCCGGCTGCTCGTCCAGGAGCTGCGCCGCCGCCGGGACCTCGCCAGGATCGCCCGGGGCTACTTCGACTACGGCACGGCGGGCACCCTGCGCGCGGCGGCCACGGACTTCGGACGCCGCCGCGACTTCACCCAGCAGATGGACGCCAAGGACTCCTACCAGCGCATCCAGCAGGGTGTGCTGCTCGCCACCGAGCAGTTCCTGAAGGACCACAACGTCGACGTCTCCGACCTGAAGGAGGCCCGCACGACGATCAACCGACAGACGTACAACTTCAAGGGCCCGATCAGCGGCCAGAACATCTTCGGCGACTACGGCGTCAACTTCGCGTCCGGCGCGGGCTCACATCCGGGCCCGGCGATGGACGACGGAGGCGGTGGGAGCGGAGAGAAGCAGGCCGAGGACGACGACAAGGGGGACACATGAGCACCTTCAACTTCCACAACGGCGCCGACATCAAAGGCGTGAGCAACTTCGGCGACGGCGGCCGGATCGTCCTGACCCCCGAAGCTCTGGCGGCCGCCTGCGACAAGGCCGACGAGCTGGTCGGCGCACTGGGCGACCAGGCCGGTCCGGCCGAGGAGTTGCGGGAGGAACTCGAAGGCGCGGAGGAGGACCGAGCCGTGGACGCGTCCCGGATACACCGACTGCTGGCGACGATTCAGGACAGCACGGCAGCCGGCACCGGAGTGGTGGCCCTGATCGACTCCCTGCGGCGACTCATCGGGCGCTGACCTGCGCCGTCATGTGTCGCCGTCGACCGACTCGAACCGCCACCGGTGCACCGCCCGGGCGACCAACTCATCTCCCGGCTCCGGGAGTTCCGGCAGCTCGGCGTCGTAGGCCGCGTCCCACCACGTGATGACCAGGACGCGGTCCCCCTCGGCCCGGAGGGTCTCCCGCCGCAGCGGCCGTACCGGAAGCTCCTGGCGGCGGGCCCAGGCGAGGAGTTCGTGGCCTCGCCCGTCGGCCGCCCGGGCCTCCCACATCAGCGCGACCGTCACGAGTAGAGGTTCCCCTCGCCGACCTCGTGCACGTGGTCGTGGCCCGAGCCGCCGAGTCCGTGCACATGGTCGTGGTCGTGGCCCGGCACGTGCGGGTCGGTCACCGGGAGCGAGGAGTCGGCGGAGAGGTCCCAGCTGGAGGCCGGGCGGCCGCGGGCCACCATCTCCGAGCCGAGCGCGGCGACCATAGCGCCGTTGTCGGTGCACAGCTTGGGCCGCGGGACCCGCAGCCGGATGCCGGCGGCCTCGCAGCGCTCCTGGGCCAGGGACCGGAGGCGGGAGTTGGCGGCGACACCGCCGCCGATCATCAGGTGGTCGACGCCCTCGTCCTTGCAGGCCCGCACGGCCTTGCGGGTCAGCACGTCCACGACCGCCTCCTGGAAGGAGGCCGCCACGTCGCGCACCGGCACCTCCTCCCCCGCGGCCCGCTTGGCCTCGATCCAGCGGGCGACGGCCGTCTTCAGCCCGGAGAAGGAGAAGTCGTACGCCGGGTCGCGGGGCCCGGTCAGTCCGCGCGGGAAGGAGATCGCGTTCGGGTCGCCCTCCTTCGCGTACCGGTCGATGACCGGGCCGCCGGGGAAGCCGAGGTTCAGCACCCGGGCGATCTTGTCGAAGGCCTCGCCGGCCGCGTCGTCGATGGTGGCGCCCATGGGCCGTACGTCGGAGGTGATGTCCGAGGACAGCAGGAGGGAGGAGTGGCCGCCGGAGACCAGCAGCGCCATCGTCGGCTCCGGCAGCGCTCCGTGCTCCAGCTGGTCCACGCAGATGTGCGAGGCGAGGTGGTTGACGCCGTAGAGGGGCTTGCCGAGGGCGTAGGCGTACGCCTTCGCCGCGGAGACCCCGACGAGGAGCGCGCCGGCGAGTCCGGGGCCGGCGGTGACGGCGATGCCGTCGAGGTCCCTGGCCGAGACCCCGGCCTCCTTCAAAGCGCGCTCGATGGTCGGCACCATCGCCTCGAGGTGCGCCCGCGAGGCGACCTCGGGGACGACACCCCCGAACCGGGCGTGCTCGTCCACGCTGGACGCGATGGCGTCGGCCAGCAGGGTGGTCCCCCGGACGATGCCGACGCCGGTCTCGTCACAGGAGGTCTCGATGCCCAGGACAAGTGGTTCGTCAGCCATTGATCTCGGTTCCTCGTACGGAAGTCGACCCCGCGGCGGAGTCGCTGTCGGGTGCGGTGGTCAGTCGCATGACCAGGGCGTCCACATTGCCCGGCTGGTAGTAGCCGCGCCGGAACCCGATGGCCTCGAAGCCGAAGCGCTCGTAGAGCTTCTGGGCGCGGAGGTTGTCGATCCGGCACTCCAGCATCACTTCGGCGCACTCGAAGGCGGTCGCGGCCCGCAGCAGCTCGGTCAGCAGGGTGGCCCCGAGTCCGGTCCCCCAGTGGTCACGGGCGACCGCGATGGTCTGTACGTCGGCCAGCTCGCCGGCGGCGGCGAGCCCCGCGTACCCCACGATCCGCTCGCCCTCCTCGGCCACCACGTACCGCCGGGTCGCCTCGGGACCGCGCGAGTGCGCCAGCTCGGACCAGAACATGCCCCGGGACCAGGCGTCCTCGGGGAAGAGGTCCCGCTCCAGCTCCAGGACGGGGTCGATGTCCCACCAGCGCATCTCGCGCAGTACGGGCTTCACGGGGGTGGTCACTTGGGGGTGACCACCTTGTAGTTCTTGGGCACCTGGGCGTCGGGCCGCCGCAGGTACAGCGGGCGGGGTGCGGGCAGTTCCTCCCCGGCCGCGATCCGCTCGGCCGCGAGGGCGGCGAGCGCGGCGGCGCTGACGTGCTCGGGTTCGCGCGCGTCGGGGAAGGTGTCGGGGTAGAGCAGGGCCCCGGCTCCGACGGCCGGCAGTCCCGCGACCCGCTCGGCGATGTCGGCGGGCCGGTCGACCGAGGGTTCACCGGTTCGGGTACGGGAGTCCTCGAACAGCGCCCAGTAGACCTCCTTGCGGCGCGCGTCGGTGGCCACCACGAAAGGCCCCTCGGGGATGTCGGCCGCGTACGCGAGCCCGTCCAGGGTGCACACCGCGTGCACGGGCACCCCGAGGGCGAGCCCGAAGGTGTCCGCGGTCATGAGTCCGACCCGCAGCCCGGTGTAGGGCCCGGGACCGGTTCCCACGACCACCCCGGTCACGGCGTCCAGCTTCACCCCCGCCGCACGGAGCACACGGTCGACGGCCGGGAGGAGCAGTTCCCCGTGCCGACGGGCGTCCACCTGGGCGAAGGAGGCGAGAACGTCCCGCCCGTCGTGCAGGGCGACGGTCACGGCAGGGGTGGCGGTATCCAGAGCGAGCAACAGCACGCGAACAGCCTACGGCTCCCGGGAGGACGGGGCGGCCTCAGGCCGACTTCGGCGCAGCGGGCGACCTCGAGCTGCTACCGTCGCCACAAATCAGGACTAAATACACAAGAGGTCACCGGTGGCACCCAGCAGCGCAGGCTTCGTAACCGCCCTCACCACAGCGGCCCTCGCGACGGTCGGCCTCCTCGGCTACCAGGCCTCCACCACCGCCCCCGCCAAGAACCGCACGGACAGCACCCCCGTGGCGGTCACCTCGAAGGCCACCCAGCACCGGAAGGACCCCACCGCTCTCCCCGCCGCCTCCGGCACCGGCGCACGCGTCGTGTACTCCCTGGACGACGACCGGGTCTGGCTGGTGGGCCCCGGCGACGCGGTCACCCGCACCTTCAAGGTGACCCCGGGGAACGTCGACCCCGCCCCCGGCGTCTACGCGGTCGGCTCCCGGTCCAACCTGATCACCGGCACCGACGGCATCCCCGTCGAGCACGTGGTCCGCTTCGCCTCCGACGTCGACGGCGTGGCCATCGGCTTCAGCGCGGCCGTGCGGGACGCGGCGCCCGGTCCGGACCCCACGCCCCTCGCAGACACCGGCACCGGCACCGTGCGGACGGGCGGCATCCGGGAGTCCCGCGCGGACGGCGACGCGATGTGGACCTTCGCGATGATCGGCGCGCAGGTCGTCGTGGTCCCCTGAGCACGGCCGGGCGGCCCTGGAGGGCTCAGGCGGCCCGGGGCCGGTCCCGCTCCACGGCGTCGCCGCCGGTCCCCGGGTCGGGCAGCCGCGGCGGGGTGGAGACGGCTTCCGCCGCGGCGCAGGACGCCAGCAGATCGCGCATGGACACCCCCGCGACGATCGCGTACGGCTGCTGGCGGGGCCGGTTCTCGGTGGCCGACATGGACGCCTCCTGAGGTTCGGGGGCGGGCGTAGTTAGGCACACCTAACTACGGGCTGGGTACCATGTGACCACGCACGGGATGCCGAACGCAATATCTTGCCGACGCGTTGTCGGAACGTTCACGGAAACCGCCCGTCCTACGGCGGACACAGCGACCAGGCGTTCAGGCCGTGAGGGACGCTCAGGCCGTGAGCACGCTCAGGTCGGCCGCGGTCCAGCGCTCCCCGACCGGCGTCAGCGTCACGTGCCGCACCTCGTCGGTGGTGTCACCGACCGCCCGGTGGATCTGCACGTGCAGCCGGTCGTCGGTCAGCTCCTCGACCTTGCCCTCGCCCCACTCCACGACGATCACCGACTCCGGCAGCGACACGTCGAGGTCGAGGTCCTCCATCTCGTCGAGCCCGCCGCCCAGGCGGTACGCGTCGACGTGCACGAGCGGCGGCCCGTCCCCCAGGGACGGGTGCACCCGGGCGATCACGAAGGTCGGCGAGGTCACGGCCCCCCGTACCCCGAGTCCCTCACCGAGTCCGCGGGTCAGGGTCGTCTTGCCCGCGCCGAGCTCCCCGCTGAGCATCACCAGGTCCCCCGCGCGCAGCAGCTTGGCGAGCTTCAGGCCCAGCTCGCGCATCTGCTCGGGGGAGGTGACGGTCAGCTCGGTCTCAACCGGGTTGCGCGGTACTGCTTCCATAACCGCCAACGGTAGCCCCTGCGGGCACCGCCCCCGCGCGGGTGAGGAGGTCGGCGAGGCGGTCGGTGACCACTTCCGGGTGTTCCAGCATGACCAGGTGCCCGGCGTCCGGGACCAGGACGAGTTCCGCCTCGGGGAGCAGGGAGGCGATCGCCTCGCTGTGCTCGCTGGGGGTGACCATGTCCCCCACTCCGGCGAGCACGAGGACCGGCTTGTCGGCGAAGTGGGCGAGGGCGGCGGTCTTGTCGTGGTTGTCGAACGCCGGGTAGTACTCGGCGACCACGTCGATCGGGGTGCCCTCGATCATCCGCTCGGCGAACCGCACGATGGCCGGGTCGACGTCCCGGGAGGCGAAGGAGTACCGCTTGATGATCCCGGCGAACAGGTCGGCGGTGGCCCGGCGCCCCTTCTCCACCAGGTCGGCCCGCTGCCCCAGCGCCTTGAGGACGCCCGGCAGCACCCGCCGTACGGCGTTCACCCCGGCGACCGGCAGCCCGAAGTTGACCTCGCCGAGCTTGCCGGACGAGGTGCCGACCAGGGCCACCGCGACCACCCGGTCACGGATCAGCTCGGGGAACTGATCGGCCAGCGCCATCACGGTCATGCCGCCCATGGAGTGTCCGACGAGCACGATGGGCCCCTCGGGGACGGTCGCGTCTATGACGGCCTTCAGGTCGCGTCCGAGCTGCTCGATGTCGACCGGCACCCCGTCCTGCACCTGCCGCACGCCCCGCCCGGACCGGCCGTGGCTGCGCTGGTCCCAGTGCACGGTCCGCACGACACCCCTGAGGGCGGCCCGCTGGAAGTGCCAGGAGTCCTGGCTGAGGCAGTAGCCGTGGCTGAAGACGACGGTGACGGGGGCGGGGGCCTTGCGCCCGAACAGCCGGCGCCGGCGCGGCGACAGCGCGGGCACGGCCTCCGGGTCCACGTCGTCGACCTCGTAGTACAGCTCGGTGCCGTCGTCGGCGTACGCCTTGCCGGGGGTGCCGCGCAGCGCGCCGTACGGACCGGCCGAGTCGAGGGCGAGGCGTGCCTTCTGCCGCATGCCGCGTCCGACGGTGAGCCGCTCGACGGCGACGCCCGCCGCGGCGCCCGCGGCGATCACGCCTATCGCGGCGCCCGCGATCCCGGTCGCCCGGCGCCAGCCGGCGCCCGCCCCCGCCGCGGAGGCGAGGGCCACCGTGGCGGCGTCCACGACGGCCTCCGCACTGCTCTCGCTCACGTACCGCTCCTGTTCGCTGGGTCAGGTGTCGCTGGGTCGGGTGACACGGGTGTGGCACGAGGCGTGGTTCTGACACGCACTGTGCGACTACCCCGCTTGTTCCTCGTTCACATAGACGCGCGGAACGCGGGTTCCGATGCGGGTCACGATTTCGTACGCGATGGTGCCCGCGGCCTGGGCCCAGTCCTCGGCGGTGGGCTCGCCCCCGTCGCCGGGCCCGAAGAGTACGGCCGGAGCCCCGGCCGGCGGTTCGTCGCCGCCGAGGTCCACGACGAACTGGTCCATGGCGACCCGCCCGGCGACCGTACGCCACTTGCCGTCGACCAGGACCGGGCCGGCCCCGGAGGCGTGCCGGGGGACGCCGTCCGCGTAACCGACGGGGACGAGTCCGAGGGTGGTCTCACCGGGGGTCACATAGCGGTGGCCGTAGCTGACGCCATGGCCGCCCGGGACGCGCTTGACCAGGGCGATCGACGCGGACAGTGTCATCACCGGGCGCAGTCCGAAGTCGGCGGGGGCGCCGAGGTCGGGGCTGGGCGAGATGCCGTAGACCGCGATCCCGGTGCGGACCAGGTCGAAGTGGCTCTCCGGAAGGGTGAGCGTGGCGGGCGAGTTGGCGATGTGCCGGACCTCGGGGGTGACCCCCTGGCCCTCGGCGTAGGCCACCATCTCGCGGAAGAGGGCGAGCTGGGCGGCGATGGAGGGGTGCCCGGGCTCGTCGGCGCAGGCGAAGTGGGACCAGAGGCCGGTGACGCGCAGGAGTCCCTCGGACTGGGCGCGCAGGGCCTCGGCGACCAGCTCGGCCCAGTCCTCGCCGGGCTGGCAGCCGCCGCGCCCGAGCCCGGTGTCGGCCTTGAGCTGCACGCGCGCGGGCCGGCCCGCCGCGCGGGCCGCGTCGGCGACCTCGCGCAGCGCCCACAGGTCGCTGGCGGACACGTCGAGATCGGCCTCGATCGCCTCCCGCCAGGGCCCGCCGGGGGTCCACAGCCAGCACATGATCCGCCCCGGCAGACCCGCCTTGCGCAGCGCGAGGGCCTCCTCCGGGGTGGCGGTGCCCAGCCACTCGGCACCCGCCTCGACCGCGGCGCGGGCACAGGGCACCGCGCCGTGGCCGTAGGCGTCGGACTTGACCACCGCCATGAGGGCGGCCCCGGACGCGCGGGCGCGCAGGGTCCGCACATTGGCCCGCAGCGCGGCCAGGTCGATCTCGGCTCGGGCGCGGAGCGGCGCGGTCGGGGCGGTGGCTGTCTCGTTCATGGCGCCCCCAGTGTCTCAGAGGCGACCGACACCACCGATGAGCACGTCCCCGGGGGACGCCCTCACATGAAGGTGTCAGAGGGTCAGGCCGTGCCGGGCCAGGTACTTCACGGGGTCGATGTCCGAGCCGTACCCGCGTTTGGCGCGCACCTCGAAGTGCAGGTGCGGGCCGGTGGCACGCCCGGTGGCACCGCTGCTGCCGATGCGGGTTCCGGCCTTGACCTTGGCACCGCGGGCGACCGAGATCCGCGAGAGATGGCCGTAGACGACGTACCGGGAGTCGCTCAGCTTGATCGTCACGGCCTTCCCGTACGACCCCGACCAGCTGGCCAGGACGACGACGCCGGTGCCGACCGCGTAAACCGGGGTGCCCTTGGGCACGGCAAGATCCACTCCGGTGTGGTATCCCACCAGCCAGTTGCCCCGCACCCGGTAACGCATCGTCACCCGGGCTCGCTTGCGGATGGGTCTGCTCCACTTGGCTGGGGCGAGGGCGCGGTCGCTGTCACCGACCTCGACGTCCTCGGTGGCCGCCAGCTGTTTCTCGAATTCCTCGTCGTAGTCGTCGCCGGCGCAGGTGCCTTGGGGCTCCTCCGCCGACGTATCAGGGGGGTTGGGGGGATCCGGGGAGTCCTCACGGAAACCGAGAACGGGACTCCCCAGAACGACTGCCGCGCCGCCCAGCCACTCACGCCGGGTGGTGCCGCGTATATTTGGCTCATCCATGCGGCCAGCGAAACATCGCTCTTTCGGCGCCGCATATTCGACCGAGCGGTATTGGTCCCATCAGGTAGTAGTTCGGGGCCCGTCGTCCATTTGCCGCCCCGCGCTCACGCCTCCGTCAGTCGTTGAGGTCCGTCACGTCCCGCCAGGCC
Source organism: Streptomyces sp. NRRL B-3229 (assembly GCF_000719505.1). Classification (NCBI taxonomy): domain Bacteria; kingdom Bacillati; phylum Actinomycetota; class Actinomycetes; order Kitasatosporales; family Streptomycetaceae; genus Streptomyces; species Streptomyces sp. NRRL B-3229. The sequence continues at coordinate 252,022 of NZ_JOGP01000006.1, forward strand.
TCCGGCACCGCCTCGGCGACGTCGTGCGCCCCCACCGGTGCCCCGTCCGCCGCGAACCGCCCGGCCAGCCCGTGCAGGTACGCCGCCGTGCTGCCGGCGTCCAGGGCACCGAGCCCCGAGGCCAGCAGGGAGCCCGCGAGACCGGACAGCACGTCTCCGCTGCCGGCGGTGGCCAGCCAGGCCGTCCCGGTCGGATTGACGCGTACGGCCCCGCCGCCCGGGTCGGCGACGAGTGTGGTCGAGCCCTTGAGCAGCACGGTCGCGTCATAGCGGGCGGCGAGTTCCCGCGCGGAGGCCAGCCGGGCCCCCTCGACCTCCTCCCGGGGCACCCCGAGGAGCGCGGCGGCCTCGCCGGCGTGCGGGGTCATGAGGGTCGGCGCGGTCCGCGCGCGTACGGCGTCCCGGTCGGCGAGGCGCAGCCCGTCCGCGTCGACGAGCACGGGCACGTCGGAGGCCAGCACCTCACCGACGGCCGAGGCGTCGTCACCGGCCCCCGGCCCGACCACCCAGGCCTGTACCCGTCCGGCCTGCTGCGGCCCCCGGTCGGAGACGAGGGTCTCGGGGAAGCGGGCGAGCACGGCGTCCCCGGCGGGCCCGACGTACCGCACGGCCCCGGCGCCGCCGCGCAGCGCCCCGGCCACGGCGAGCACGGCGGCCCCGGGATAGCGCGCGGATCCGGCGGCGATGCCGACGACACCGCGCCGGTACTTGTCGCTCTCTCCGGACGGCACCGGCAACAGCCGCCGTACATCGGCGTGTTGGAGGGCCTCCAGGACGGGCTGCCCGGGAAGGTCGAGGCCGATGTCGACCAGCCGTACGGACCCGGCGTACTCGCGCGCCGGATCGACCAGCAGCCCCGGCTTGTGCGTCCCGAAGGTGACGGTGAGGTCGGCCCGTACGGCGGCCCCCCGCACCTCCCCGGTGTCGGCGTCGACCCCGCTCGGCAGATCCACGGCCACGACGGCACAGCGCGCGCCGTCGGCGACCGCGGCCAGCCGTGCCGCGTCGGGCCGCAGCCCGCCCTTCCCGCCGATCCCGACGATGCCGTCGAGGAGGAGGTCGGCATCCCGGATCGCGTGCTCGGCGGTCTCGATGGTCTGGGCAGTGTCGGCGGTCTCGATGATGTCGACGGTTCGCCCACCGGCCCGGCGCAGGGCGGCGAGCCCCCCGGCGTGGGCCCGCTCGGGCGCGAGGAGCACGGCGGTGACCCCGGCGCCGCGCCGCGCGAGGCGTGCGCCCGCGTAGAGGGCGTCCCCGCCGTTGTCGCCGCTGCCGACGAGCAGCACGACCCGGCGGCCGTACACCCGACCCAGCAGGTCCGCGCAGGCCGCCGCGAGCCCGGCTGCCGCCCGCTGCATGAGCGCACCCTCCGGCAACCGGGCCATCAGCTCCCGCTCGGCCGCCCTGACCGTCTCCACGCTGTACGCAGTTCGCATGGGTCCGAGTCTCCCCTTCCTTCCGTGGTCCCGGCTGCCTCTCGTGGTACCCGGATATTCCGTGCCGTCGCCCGGACCGGGGGTGCAGACTCGGCACATGGCAGACATGGGGGCGTTCCGGGACGCGGTGACCGACTGGGCGAACGGGGGTTCCGGCGAGGCGGCGCGTGAACTGGCCGAGCGGCTGGGGGTACGGGCGGCGGTGCTGCTGGAGGGCCCGAGCGATCTGGCGGCCGTGGAGACGCTGGCGGCGCGGCGGGGCCGGGACCTGGCCGCGGAGGGGGTGGCCGCGGTGTCGATGGGCGGCGCGATGAGCATCGCCCGCTTCGCCGCGGTACTCGGACCGCCGGGCCTCGACCTGCGCCTGACGGGCCTGTGCGACGTCCGCGAGGAGCCCTTCTACGAGCGGGGCCTCCAGCGGGCGGGCGCGGCCGACGCGGTGTACTTCGTGTGCGTGGCGGACCTGGAGGACGAGCTGATCCGCGCGCTGGGTACGGCGAGGGTCGAGGAGATCGTCGAGGCGGACGGCGACCTGCGCCCCTGGCAGACCTTCCTCTCCCAGCCCGCCCAGCACGGCCGCCCTCGCGACCAGCAGCTGCGGCGCTTCCTGGGCACGAAGAAGGGCCGCAAGATCCGCTACGGCCATCTGCTGGTCGAGGCGCTGGAGGCGGACCGGGTGCCGGCCCCGCTGGAGGAGTTGTTCGCGGCGGTGGGGGCGGCTGAGCGGGGTTGAGGAGCGGTTGCCGAGCGCCCAGGTTCAGGGGCGGTCGCTGTTCCGCAGCGCCGTCACCCCTCCGCGATCACCACCGCCGAGGCGACCCCCGCGTCGTGGCTGAGCGACACGTGCCAGGACTGGACCCCGAGTTCGGCGGCCCGCGCAGCCACGGTCCCGGTCACCCGGAGCCGGGGCTGCCCGCTGTCCTCGACGTACACCTCGGCGTCGGTCCAGTACAGCCCGGCCGGAGCCCCGAGCGCCTTGGCCAGCGCCTCCTTGGCGGCGAACCGGGCGGCCAGCGAGGCGACCCCTCGCCGCTCCCCGCTCGGCAACAGCAACTCACCGTCCACGAACAGCCGCTGCGCCAGCCCGGGCGTCCGCTCCAACGACGCGGCGAACCGGTCGATCTCGGCGACGTCGATACCTACCCCGATGATGCTCATGCGGGCACTTTACGATCACGCGGGAACCGGGGACCGGGGACGACGCGTCCGTCGATGTGCATGATCACCAGCGTGCGCGGAGGAGCCCGCGATGAACGGCAGAGCCACCCGCTACCTCTATCTCGCCCGGCACGGTGAGGCGCTGCCGGATGAGAGCGGGTTGACCGAGGCGGGCCGGCAGCAGGCCGTGCTGCTCGGTCGGCGGCTTCGGCGTGTCCCGCTCACGGCCGTTCACCACGGGCCGTTGCCACGGGCAGTGCAGACCGCCCGTCTGGTCCACGAGCAGCTGACGAACGTCCCCCTGCTCGCCTCGGACGTCGCCGGCGACTACGTCCCCTACGTTCCCCCGGCGGTCGAACTCCCCTCAGCATCCGCCGACTTCTACCTCCGTTTCCTCGCCGGCACCACCGACGAGGAGCGTGAGCGAGGTGCCGTGCTGGCAGACCAGGCGCTCGACCTCTTCACCGGCCCGGTCGACGGCGACGAGGACCGGCACGAGGTGGTCGTCACCCACAACTTCCTCGTCGCCTGGCTCGTGCGGGACGCCCTGCACGCCCCCAGGTGGCGCTGGCTCGGTCTCAACCACGCCAACGCGGCGCTCACGGTGATCCGTTACCCGCCCGACCGGGCCCCTGCCGTCCTCGTCACCAACGACATGCGCCACCTGCCCGCCGACCTGCGCTGGACCGGCTTCCCGCCCGAGTCCCACGTCTGACGCCCTCGTTCAGGCCGCGGACAGCTCGCACCACACGTACTTCCCCCGGTTGCCGTGTCTGGCCAACGGCTGCCACCCCCACAGATCCGCACAGGCCGCGACCAAGGCCAACCCCCTCCCCTCCTCCCCCGGCACCTCCAACTCACCGGGCGGCGGAGGAGGTTCGGGGTCCGCGTCCCACGCCCCGATCCGCAACACCCCGGCCGACCACCGCACCCGCAGCGCGGCCGGGCCCTTCGTATGCCGTACGGCGTTCGAGACCAACTCCGCGGCGAGGAGCTCCGCGGTGTCCACGAGGCGGATCAGGCCGTGCATCGTCAGGATGAGACGGAGGGTTCTGCGGGCGACGGTGACTGCTCGGAGGTCGTTGGGGATGTACAGCGTGTACTCCCAGGGGTCGGCTGAGGGCATGGGTCAACTCCGTATCGGTGAGCGGGGGTTGGGTGCGGTGGCGGTGCCGCGTCCGTCATGGCAGGACGGAGCGGTGCACTTCCGCAGAGTGAGCGTTGCGTCACCGAGAGTAGGAGTAACATGTGTGTCGGAGCAAGGCGATCAGGGAAACCGACCCCGAACGAGGAGTGGTAGATGGTCCAGAGGCGCGAACCGACCGCACGGCAGATGCGCCTCGGTATCGAACTCCGAAGGCTCCGTGAAGCCGCAGGGCTGACCACCATCGAAGCCGCGGCACTGCTGGGGGTGAACCGGGTTCAGATCACACACATCGAATCCGGCATCACCGGCGTGAGCGAGCAACGGGTGCGCCGCCTCGCCTCCCACTACGTCTGCACCGACCAGGAGTTCATCGACGCGCTGGTCGCCATGGCCACCGACCGGACACGCGGCTGGTGGGAGGAGTACCGGGGCCTGCTGCCCACCCCCTTCCTCGACCTGTCCGAGCTGGAGCACCATGCCCGGTTCCTGCACCACGTGGCCGTCCTGTACGTGCCGGGCCTGTTGCAGACGGAGGACTACGCCCGTGCCGTCTTCTCGTCCAGGCTGCCCGAACTGCCCGATGAGGAGCTGGAGTTGCGCATCCAGCACCGAAAGGCGCGCCAGCAGATCACCATCCCGTACCAGGCGCTGATCCATGAGGCGGCCCTTCGGATCCGGGTCAAAGACCGCGCCACCTCAAAGGCACAGCTCGCACGGCTTCTCGAGCTCTCGGAAGCGGACCACGTCACCTTGCGCGCCATCCCCTTCGACCTGGACGGCTTCGTCGCTTCCAGCACGATGACGTACGCGGGCGGCCCCCTGCCCAGGCTGGACACCGTGGTGCGAGACGCGCCTCATGGTTCGGTCCTCATCGATTCCGAAGCACAACTCTCCATCTACCGCACCCGCTTCCATATGGTGGAGGCCGTATCACTCGAACCGAACGAGTCCCGCGACTTCATCCACCGGCTGGCAAAGGAGCTGTGAGCCCCCATGGACCACTGGCAGAAGTCCTCCTACTCGGGTGAGGGCGACGGCAACGAATGCGTCGAGATATCCACCTCCCCCACCCACGTATCCATCCGCGACTCCAAAGCCCCCACCCGAGCCACCCTCACCCTCCCCGCCCCCGCCTTCACCACCTTCCTCGACGCCCTCAAGCGCACTCCCGAAACCCGGTAACCCCGCGTAACCCCTCCTGTTAGCCTGCGCAGCACACCGCACGCGACAAAGGCCAGGGGGACCGTCGTATGGGCGAACGTACTGTCGGCGGGGACAGACCCCTCGTCACCGATCCCTTCGACGCCGAGCCCGCCCTCGCCCCGCTCCGGGACGCCGCATGGGACGGGGACTGGGCGGCCGTGCGGGCGTTCTTCGAGGGGATCCCCACCGACGAGGCCACCGGCGTCGAGGACGTGTCCTTCGCCGCCGCACTTCTCGCCGGGGTCGAGCGGACCGAGTGGTTTCTGGAGAAGGCGGTGCAGGACCGGCCCGCCGACCCCCTCCCCCGCACGCTCCTCGCCGAGCGGTACATCCACCTCGGCTGGCGCGCCCGCGGCCGCGGCCCCGCCGAGAGCGTCTCGTGGGACGCCGCTCAGCAGTGCCATGAGCGGCTGTGCAAGGCGGAGTTGCTGCTGATCGAGGTGTGCGCGGAGCAGCCCGCGTGCGTCCCCGCGTGGACGGCCCGGCTGGGGACCGCGCGTGGGCTGGGGCTCGGGCAGTCCGAGGCGCGGCGGCGTTACGACCGGCTGGCCGAGCACCACCCGCACCACGTCCGCGCGCAGTCGGAGCTGTTGCGGCAGCTGTCCCCCGAGTGGGGCGGTTCCTGGGAGGCGGCCCACGGCTTCGCCGAGGAGTGCGCGAGCGCCGCACCGGACGGATCGCACGCCGGGGTCCTGGTCGCCGAGGCCCACCTCGCGCACTGGGCCGCGCTGGAGGGTGCCGAGGCCGAGGAGTACCTGCGGAGCACGGCCGTCCACGACGAACTGCTCCGCGCCGCCCGCGCGTCCGTCCTGCACCCGGACCACCGCCGCGGCTGGCACTGGACCGACAGCCACAGCGCCTTCGCCCTGGCCTTCTCCCTCGGCGGCCATGTCGGCAACGCCGTCCCGCACTTCGCCACCCTGGGCGACACGGTGTCGGAGTCCTTCTGGCGGAACGTGCGCGACTGGCGGACCCGGTTCACCGAGTACCGCGCCGCCGCACTGGCGACGCTCTGAGGGAGGGGACCCCCGACATGACCGCACAGGAGCACCCGACCGTCCCGACGGCGAACTGCCTCGCCGCCCCCGACGGCTTCGACGCACTCGACGGCTTCGTCCGCCGCACCACCATCCACGGCATCCCCACCCTCTTCGCCCCGAGTTCCGACCGCCAGATCACCGCCGGTCTCACCTTCCGGGTCGGCCACGCCGACGAGACCCTGCCCACCAGGGGCATCACCCACCTCGTCGAGCACCTCGCGCTCCACCACCTGGGCCTGTCCGACCTGCACTACAACGGCGCCACGGCGAGCACGTACACGCTCTTCCACGTCACGGGTGACGAGGACGAGGTCGTCACGTATCTCAACGGCGTGTGCGCGGCCCTGCATGACCTCCCGATGGGCCGGATGGAGACGGAGAAGGAGATCCTGCGCACCGAGGCGGGCGGCCGCGGCAAGGGTCCGCTGTCCCGGATGCCGCTGTGGCGTTACGGCGCCCAGGGCTACGGCCTGGGGAGCCAGGACGAGCTCGGCACCTGGAGCCTGACCGCCGACCAGGTGCGCGACTGGGCCGAGACCCGCTTCACCCGGGACAACGCCGTCCTGTTCCTCACCGCGGACCGCGTCCCGGACGGCCTGGACCTCACCCTGCCCGCCGGCCGCCGCTTCCCCACCCCGCCCGCGACCAGCACGCTCCCCGTCACCCCCGCCTGGCTGCACGGCGAGGACGGCCATGTCGTCTTCACCTCCGTCGTCCGCCGCTCCACCGCGGCCTCCGTGTTCGCCGAGGTGCTGGGCCGCGCCCTTTTCCAGGACCTGCGGCAGAAAGGCGGCTACTCGTACTCGGCGGAGGCCGACTGCTCCCCGCGCGACGCCGACTTCGCCACCGTCACCGCGTACGCCGACGCGCTGCCGCAGAAGCAGGACGCGGCGGTCGGCGGGTTCGTCGACGCGTTCGCCCGGCTGCGCGCGGGCCGCATCGAGCGGTCCGAACTGGACTCCGCGCGCGGCAAGTTGCTCAAGCGCTACGACGTCCCCGACCTGGGCGCGGCCCTGTTGCCGTCGTACGCGCTGAGCCTGCTGACCGGCCACCGGATCCTGACTCCCGATCGATACCGGGAGGAACTGCGGGCGGTCACGGTCGAGGATCTGCGCGAGGTCGCCCGCGAGGCGTGGGACGGCGGGCTGCTCCAGGTGCCGGGCGCGGGTGCCGACTGGGCGGGTCTCACCCAGGCCCCCCACTTCTCACCGTCCGGGGTCTCCGGCACCCTGCACCCGTCCCTGGAGGACGACGACGTCACGCTGATCATCGGGGCCGCGGGCGTAACCCTGTCGACGCCGGCCGGTCTGGTCACCGTGCGGTACGACAACTGTGCCGCGATGACCACTCGCCCCGACGGAGGCCGGTGCCTGATCGGTCTCGACGGGTTCCAGGTGAGCGTGGAACCGACCCTGTTCGGGGATGTCACGGACGAGCGGATCGCCGTACTGGACAAGTCCGTTCCGCCCGCCGCGATCGTCCCGTTGCCCGCACGCCCCGCGGCGGACGTCCCTCAGCCGCGCGAGGGTGCCGGCCCCCGGCCACCCGCCGCCCCCCGGAACCGGAAGAAGACGGGGGCCGTGCGGGGCGAGTCGCTCATGACCCGGCTGCTGCGGACCGGCCGGAGGAAGTAACGGCGTCCCAGCCCTACTCGACCGTCACCGACTTCGCCAGGTTCCGCGGCTGGTCCACCTCGTTGCCGCGGGCCGTGGCCAGCTCGCAGGCGAACACCTGCAACGGCACCGTCGCCACCAGCGGCTGGAGCAGGGTCGGGGTGGCCGGGATCCGGATCAGGTGGTCGGCGTACGGCACCACCGTCTCGTCCCCCTCCTCCGCGATGACGATGGTGCGCGCACCCCTGGCCCGGATCTCCTGGATGTTGGACACGATCTTGTCGTGGAGCACCGACCGCCCGCGCGGCGACGGCACGACGACCACGACCGGCAGGTCCTCCTCGATCAGCGCGATCGGCCCGTGCTTCAGCTCGCCCGCCGCGAAGCCCTCGGCGTGCATGTAGGCGAGTTCCTTGAGCTTGAGCGCGCCTTCGAGGGCCACCGGGTAGCCGACGTGCCGGCCGAGGAACAGCACGGTGTTCTTGTCGGCCAGCGACCGCGCCAGCGCCCGCACCGGCTCCATGGTCTCCAGCACCCGCTCGACCTCACCGGAGATGCGCGACAGGTCCCGGATCACGGCGGAGATCTCGTCGCCCCACTTGGTCCCGCGCACCTGTCCGAGGTACAGCGCGACCAGGTAGCAGGCCACCAGCTGGGTCAGGAACGCCTTCGTCGACGCCACGGCGACCTCGGGCCCGGCGTGCGTGTACAGCACGGCGTCGGACTCCCGGGGGATCGTGGACCCGTTGGTGTTGCAGATCGCCAGCACCTTGGAGCCCTGCTCGCGGGCGTGCCGCAACGCCATGAGGGTGTCCATGGTCTCCCCGGACTGGGAGATGGCGATGACGAGGGACCGGGAGTCCAGGATCGGGTCCCGGTAGCGGAACTCGCTGGCCAGCTCCACCTCGCAGGGGATACGGGTCCAGTGCTCGATGGCGTACTTGGCGATGAGGCCCGCGTGGAAGGCCGTACCGCAGGCGACGATGACGACCTTGTCCACCTCCCGCAGTTCGGCGGTGGGGATCCGCACCTCGTCCAGGCTGAGCGAGCCGGCCGCGTCGATCCGGCCCAGCAGGGTGTCGGCGACCGCCTTGGGCTGCTCGGCGATCTCCTTCAGCATGAAGTAGTCGTAGCCGCCCTTCTCGGCGGCGGAGGCGTCCCAGTCGACGTGGTAGGAGCGGACGTCGGCGGGCCGCCCGTCGAACCCGGTGACGGTCACGCCGTCGCGCCGCAGCTCCACGACCTGGTCCTGCCCCAGCTCGATGGCCGACCGGGTGTGCGCGATGAAGGCGGCGACGTCGGAGGCGAGAAACGCCTCCCCCTCGCCGACCCCGACGACGAGCGGTGAGTTCCGCCGCGCCCCGACGACCACGTCCGGCTCGTCGGCGTGCACCGCGACCAGCGTGAACGCCCCCTCCAGCCGCCGGCACACCAGCCGCATGGCCTCGGCGAGATCGGCGGTGGCGGAGAACTCCTCGGCGAGCAGATGCGCGACGACCTCGGTGTCCGTCTCGGAGGCGAGGGTGTGCCCCCGGTCCTCCAGCTCGGCGCGCAGCGCGGCGAAGTTCTCGATGATCCCGTTGTGGACGACGGACACCCGGCCGGCGTTGTCCAGATGCGGATGCGCGTTGGCGTCCGTGGGCCCGCCGTGCGTCGCCCACCGCGTGTGCCCGATCCCGGTGGGCCCCGACGGCAACGGCCGGTCGACCAGCTCCTTCTCCAGATTCACCAGCTTCCCGGCCTTCTTGGCCGCGGCAAGACCCCCGTCCGCCAGCACGGCGACCCCCGCCGAGTCGTACCCCCGGTACTCCAGCCTCTTCAGCCCGGCCATCACGACATCGAGCGCCGACTGCGCCCCCACGTATCCCACGATTCCGCACATGCGGGGCAGCCTAGGGGGCGGAGGGCGACGGGACACGGCACTTGGTGCCCGGTTTCGGATATTGCGGCCGGGGGCGCGATCCAGCCAACTTTGCTGTCCAAGGCGTCACGCGCACACAGGAAAACCACAGGAGCACCACGGAACACTCCAGCGCTCAGACGAATCCACATCGGCACACAGCCACCCGAAGGCCACCGGCGACTTCGCGCCACCGTCGACCAACTGACCGAAAGTTCTTGCCCGAACCACCCATCAGCTGCCTAAAGTGACGCGCGCTTGACTGGACCATGACCAGCCCGTCGGCGCGCATTTCACGCCAGCGACCGGGGGAACAACGTCGCCGCCACGGGGTCACGCAAGCATGGCCGCAGAGCCTGCGCACGGGCCTCCGCCGTGCGCGATGCGCGGATTTCCCCCTGACAGGGGAACCACACGTGCGCCTGAGACCCAGTCCGTCCACCAGACCGGGACGGATCGCCGCCAGGGCGACCGCCCGACTCCTCCCGCCCGTCCTCGCCACCGCGCTCCTCGCCGGCATAGCCGTCGGTTCGGGTCCCGTCGTCCAGGACATCGGCCGGGACGCCGCCCCCGCGAGCGACAGCTACCCCTGGTACCAGGACACCGCCGCCGAGCAGCTCCGGCAGGACCAGTGCCTGATGACCGACGTCCTGCGCCTCGGCGGGACCTCCATGGCCGCCACCGCGCAGGACGCGCTCAACCAGCCGCAGGACAAGCTGCACACCCTGGCCGACCGGGCCCACTGGGAGCAGACGCCGCTGGCGACGGCGTACCAGAAGGACCGCGACTCCTCGGCTCGGGAACTCGACGCCATCAACGCCCTCCGGGACGCCTGGAAGGTTCCCGTCGAGGGACTGACCACCCCGGCCGGGTTCACCGATACCGGCTTCCACTGGCCGCCCGGCACCAACAACGACGGACAGCAGAGCTTCTACGGCCAGACCGGCCTGACCAAGTGGATCTCCGACCGGTTCTGGCAGGACGACGACGACTTCTACGAGGACGCGACACCCAGCGCCGACGGCAAAACGCTCAACGCCGTCGACGCCCTGGGCACCCCGCTCTACGGCACGGCTCCGGACCCGAGCCTGCCGACAGGTGAATGGAACCGCGCCCTCGCGGAACGCAGCGCCTTCGAGTGGATGCACGGCGGCCCCGGGACCAACGCGGGCGCCGACGACGCCCGGATCTTCCTGGAGTCCGGCGGCTTCCCCCGCACCGCCCCCGCGTCCGACAGCGCCGAGTACCGGATCGCCGTCGAGAACCTCAAGTCCCGTTTCGCGGGCTGCGCCTGGCGTGACCCGCTCGACCCGAACGGCGTGCTCTCCGACGCCACGGCCACCGCGGCCGCCGAGTGGCAGCAGGAGATCGCCTCCCAGGCCGCCCAGCGCAACCAGATCCTGACCGCCAACAAGGACACCGTCGCGGCCCTCGCCGCCGGTTCCAAGGCGCTCGGCGACCTGCTCGGCCAGTCCTGGGCCGCCGACCGCCTCACCCGCTGGCAGGACTACTGGTCCGAGGGCGGCGTCGGCTGGATCGGCGACGCGCCGACCACCATCGGAGTCACCGGCAAGTCGGGCCTGTGCCTCGACGCGGCGGGCGGCGCCACGGCCAACGGCACGGTCGTCCAGATCTACACCTGCAACGGCGCGGCCGGACAGCAGTGGCGGGTCGAGGGCGACGACAAGGGCCTGCACCTGCGCAACGTCAAGTCCCTCAAGTGCCTGGACGTGGCCGGAAACAACTCCGCGAACGGCACGAAGATCCAGCTGCTGACGTGCAGCGGCTCCCCGGCACAGACCTGGGAGTACAACGTCCGCGCCGCCACCCCGCTGAAGAACGTCGGCACCGGGAAGTGCCTGGACCTGGCGACCTACGACAGCGGTCAGGACACCCGGCTGTGGACCTGCTCCGGCGGGACCCCGCAGAAGGTCACGGTCAAGCCGTCCGGGCACACCGGGACCGTGCCGCCGGCCGCCCAGTTCACCAAGGCCAAGGCCAACATCGCCAAGGCGCAGGCCGCCGCCGCGAACAAGCTCGCCGCCGTGAAGAGCCAGCTAGCCGCCGCGCAGAAGGCGGCCACCGCCTCCGACACCGCAGAGCAGGCCGCGTACACGATCGCGGACGGCCAAGGTGCGCCCCGGGGCCGCGGACTGCTCGTAGGACAGCAGAAGGCACAGGTCACCAAGGGTGCCGTCGCCGCTCTCACGGCGATGGTGAAGGCCGGCGAGACCGCCGAGGCGGCCACGCGCGCCGCCGCCGCGGACAGCGCGACCATCACCCAGCGGGCGCTCGCCCAGGCCGCGCAGGTCAAGGCGGAGTTCCGCAAGGAGGCCGCCGCCAAGGCCGAACTCCAGGCGAAGGCCGCCGCGGACGCGGCCAAGGTCCACCGCGACAACGCCAAGAAGGACAAGGAGACCGCGGAGGCCAAGCTCACCGAGGCCCTGAACGCGGAGGGCGACGCCAAGGCCGCCGCCGCCGAGGCGCACGCCCGGCGTCTTGCGGCCGAGGCCGAGGAAGCCACCGCGAAGAAGGAGAAGGAGACCGCCGAGGCCAAGCAGGCGGAGGCGAACCAGTACAAGCAGACCGCCCAGGCCGAGGCGTCGAAGGCGAACGACGCCAAGGACAGGGCCGAGTCCGCCGAGCGGACCGCCCAGAGCAGACGGGACGACGCGGTCGGGGCCCGCGACAAGGCCAAGGCCAAGCGGGACGACGCCTGGGACGCCGAGCAGAAGGCCGACGCCGCTCGTGCGAAGGCAGACGCCAAGGGCGCCTACGCCGACTCGCTGGACTCGGGCGACGCGGCCACCGCCGCCCGGGCCGCCGCCGACGAGGCGGACCGGCAGGCGGATGCCGCCGAGACGGCCGCGGCCAATGCCCGCTCCGCCGCCGACGCCGCCACGCGTGCCGCCGCCGAGGCGGACGCGGCCGCCACCCGTGCCGAGGCCGCCGCCAAGCGGGCGCGCGCCGACTCGGACGCCGCCCAGGCCGCCAAGCTGAAGGCCGACGCCGCCGTGCGCACCGCCACCGCGGCGGTCGCCGACGCCGTGAAGGCCGCCGCGCACGCCGCCGAGGAGGCGAAGACGGCCGTCAAGCTGGCCGACGAGGCGGAGGCGCACGCCAAGGAGGCCAGGGGCCACGCGAACGAGGCTCTCAAGGAGGCCGCGAACGCGCGTCTCGCCGCGGCCAGGTCCCTCGGCTTCGCCCACGTGACGGCCCAGGCGGCCGTGGACGCGGCGAAGTCCGCCGAACAGGTCGCGGCCCCGGCCAACGACGCGATCCAGCTGGGCTCGCCGTATGTCACCACCGACGCGGCGGCCTCCCTGGTCGTCCTGAGCGGGCAGGCCTCGAAGACCATCGCCGAGCAGCAGCAGGCGGTGGCCGACGCCCACGCGAAGAACGCGCAGGAGGAGGCTGCCGCCGCCCAGGTCATCGCCGACCAGGCGTCGGCCGACGCGAAGGAGGCCCTCCAGCACGCGGCCAAGGCCGCCGGCTACGCGCGGGACGCCCGCGGCTATGCCAAGGAGGCGCTGGGCTACGCGGCCGACGCGGCGGAGGCGGCCGCCAAGGCCACCCAGTCCCTGGCCCGCACGACCGAGTACGACCGCCAGGCCACCGAAGACGCGGCAGCCGCCGACGCGGCAGCCGGCCGCGCCGAGGGCTACGCCTCCTCCGCCCGCGCGGCGGCCGACCAGGCCGCCCTGGACGCGGCGGCGGCGCGCGCGGCCGCGACGGAGGCCGAACAGGCGGCCAAGGACGCCCGAGCCGCAGCCGACCGCGCGGACGCGGCGGCGACGGAGGCGGAGCAGGCGGCGAAGGACGCGGACAGGTACGCCGACGAAGCTCAGGCCGCAGCCGACCGGACCGAGCGACAGGGCCACGCGGACCAGATCGAGGCGGGAACCGTCCCCGACGAGACCGGTGCGCTCATCGGCGGCATGTTCTACACCGTCGACCACATCGAGAAGGTCGGCGATCCGGAGGTCGTGAAGAAGACGGGCGGCTGCGACGGCTGGATCGACAAGCTCGCCTACAAGGGCGACTGCACGATCACCTCGAAGATCCGGTTCAAGGCGGTCCTCGACCTGTACATGTGCACGGCGCAGGACATGGACCCGCAGCGGTACATGTGCCCCACCGGTGCGACGGTCTACCTCGGCGAATACCCGACCAAGGAACTCTCCACCGAGGTCACGCACACCATCACGATCGCCGAGTACCAGGAGAACATCGACCCGATCGACATCCTCTTCGGCAGCTGGATCAACTGCATCAAGAAGGTCACCCCCGGCGTCTCGGGGGGCAACTGGACCGGCTGCGCCTGGGCGGCCGTGGACGTCGCCAGCCTCTTCGCGGGCAAGATCCTCCGTCCCATCGCGGACGCGGTCAGGGCGGTGGACGCGGCCGCGCGGACCGGTATCGGCTTCACCGAGGCCTACCAGGCCCTCCGTACCCTCGGCCTGGCCGAGGACGTGGCCCTCTCGATCGGGGTCAAGGGACTCGATGAATTCGTCGAGACCTGCGTCAAGGTCCGAACCCCCCTGCTCTCACGAGCGGCCATGGCCGCCGAGGGATGCCCCACGGGGATCGTGCGCTACAACAGCGACGACCTCAGCAGGCGGGCGTACCAGTTCAGGAAAGACTCCGGATTCTACGAGGGGGACCACAACGTCGCTGTCGCGATGGTGGAGGGCTGGAAGGGCCAGAAGGTCGGCTACGTGTACGCCAGCAGCGGCTTCAACGGTCACTCGGAGACGCAGATCCTTGACATGCTGAGAGCGGAGAAGGTCGACTTCAGCAAGATCAAGGGGTTGTACACGGAACGCAAGCCCTGCCCCGTCTGCGCCTCGGAGTTGGACGACGCCCTCCCGCCGGGCACACCCGTCAGTTGGTCGGTCCCCTACCACCCCGACTACGCGGAAGCGGCACGGGAGCTGCTGGACCAGTACGTCAGGCGGGCCGACGGCAGGGGGCTGGCACGTTCCAAGACAGAAGGTCAGCGGGCTGCGGAGGAAGAAGCACATGAGTGAACCCGAATCCGGCCTGCCTCCCCAAGCCCCTCCGGGAGTCGTCGCCAAGCGCAGCGCACTGGCTGACAAGGTGTGCCGTGAACTGGCCCGCGCCGGATTTCCCGTTCACCGGAGCGACCTCGGCGACGGTCCCCACGGACAGCCAGGGGCAAAGGTGTACGCGACACGCCATGTGGATGGCGGGGTGTACGTGGACTGGAACACCGACGCCGAACTGAGCACCGCCGCTCTCGACCTGTTCGCGGAGGGAATCGACTACTCGAATCCGCCTCCGGTCGTCCGCCACCACAACACCGTCGTCAAGACCATGCAGGATGCCCTTGTCGGCATCCTCGCCTCGGCGGGGTTCCAGGTCGAGGTACCGGACGGCCACACCCATGGAAGTCTCGTCCGGGTCACGGGCTCCCAGCCCTGATCCGACCGGCGGGCCCTCGCCGAAGCCGAGCTGTACCGGCTTCGGCGAGGGCCCGCCGCGCAGGACGGGAGACCGATGTCTCCGGCGGCGCGCTCCTTGACGGCGTCCGGAACCGATCTGCCGCACTGGCACGATGGTCATGCCGCCGGACTGCCCGACGATCCTGCCGAACGAGGCCGACCGCAGACACCCCCCCCCGGGGGGTACTTCCCGGCCGAGGCGATCACGGTTCCGCCCGCGGCCCTCACGGGACGGGCGATCGCGCAGGTCGTCGCCCCCAGCCGGAGCCCGCCCTCGCCCGGTCACCCCCTGGTTCCCGTACCGCCCCGACCCGTAGGCGACCGGTCACCTGAAGACGTCCGACTTCCCTTGCCTCCGCTGCGGCCAGGAACGAGGCTGGGTCCGTAGGGGCCCGATCCAGGCCACAGCCGCCCCGGCCTCCGGCATCCGTCCGTACTGCGTCACCTGCGGCACCGCCGCCGACGTGACCCACCCCACCCCCCACCCCGTTCAAACTCCGTTAACAATGGACTGTGATCTCTCCGGTCTCCCCGATGCCCCGGAGCGCCCACCGGCACAAGCCGGAGGCGACTCCCTACGTCGACCTCACCCGAGCCGAGTGGAGTGCGCTGCGTGAGAAGACGCCGCTTCCGCTGAACGCCGAGGAGGTCGAGAAGCTGCGCGGTCTCGGTGACGTCATCGACCTCGACGAGGTGCGGGACATCTACCTCCCGCTGTCCCGGCTGCTCAACCTCTACGTCGGTGCCACGGACGGGCTGCGAGGGGCGCTGAACACGTTCCTCGGCGAACAGGGCTCCCAGTCCGGCACCCCCTTCGTCATAGGCGTCGCGGGCTCGGTCGCCGTCGGCAAGTCCACCGTCGCCCGGCTCCTGCGCGCCCTGCTCTCCCGCTGGCCCGAGCACCCCCGCGTCGAGCTCGTCACCACGGACGGCTTCCTGCTCCCCACCCGGGAACTCCAGGCCCGCGGTCTGATGTCCCGCAAGGGCTTCCCCGAGTCGTACGACCGCCGGGCGCTGACCCGTTTCGTCGCCGACATCAAGGCGGGCAAGGACGAGGTCTCGGCGCCGGTCTACTCCCACCTGATCTACGACATCGTCCCCGGCGAGAAGCTCACCGTCCGCCGCCCCGACATCCTGATCGTCGAGGGCCTGAACGTCCTCCAGCCCGCTCTCCCCGGCACGGACGGCCGCACCCGCGTCGGTCTCGCCGACTACTTCGACTTCAGCGTGTACGTCGACGCGAGCACCGAGGACATCGAGCGCTGGTACCTGAGCCGGTTCAAGAAGCTCCGCCAGACCGCCTTCCAGGACCCCGAGTCGTACTTCAGGAAGTACACCCAGGTGTCCGAGGAGGAGGCCCTCGACTACGCCCGCACCCTCTGGCGCACCATCAACAAGCCCAACCTGGTGGAGAACATCGCCCCCACCCGCGGCCGGGCCACCCTCGTCATCCGCAAGGGCCAGGACCACAAGGTGCGCAAGCTCAGCCTCCGCAAACTCTGATCACGGGCGCCTGTTAGAAAGGGCGTCATGCTGCATCTGCGCCTCATCACACCGGCCGGGAAGACCGACGACGTGGTCCGCCTGATCGAGAACACGGTCGGCACCACCCACCTCGTCGTGCTGCCGGGCGCCGCCCGCAACCCGGCCGGCGACGTCGTGATGTGTGACGTGGCCCGCGAAGCCGGTGACGAACTCATCGGTGCACTACGGGAGTTGGACCTCGACAAGTCCGGCTCCATCGCCGTGGAGAACATCGACCTGTCGCTCTCCAAGCGGGCCGACAAGGCCGAGGACGAAGCCCCCGGCGAGGGCGCCGACGCGGTCCTGTGGGAGCACCTCACGGACGCCACCCACGAGGAGTCGACGCTCTCCGTCACCTACCTCGCCTTCCTCGTCCTCGCCACGATGATCGCGGCCTGCGGCGTGGTCCTCGACAACGCGATCCTCATCGTGGGCGCGATGGCGGTGGGCCCGGAGTTCGGCCCGCTGGCAGGCGTTTGCACGGCCCTGGTCCAACGTCATCCCCGCCTGGCGCTGCGGTCCCTGACGGCGCTGCTCGTGGGCTTCGCGGCGGCGATGCTCGTGACGGTCGGCTTCAGCTATTTCATGGACGCCGTGCACCTGTTCAGCGCAGAGCAGCTGGACGCGAAACGCCCCAACACCAACTTCATCTACCGCCCCGACTGGTTCTCGTTCGTCGTGGCCGTCCTCGCGGGCTGCGCGGGCACCCTCTCCCTGACCTCGGCCAAGTCGGGTGCCCTGGTGGGCGTGGCCATCTCGGTGACCACGGTCCCCGCGGCCGCCAACGCCGCGGTGGCCTTCAGCTACAGCGAGTACAAGCAGGCCTGGGGGTCCACGGAACAACTCCTGCTGAACCTGCTGGGCATCGTCCTGGCAGGCATCACGACCCTGCTCCTCCAGAAGTGGCTCTGGCGAAAGCCCCGTTAGGGGCGCGGGGCTCTGTCCGATATGCGGCTCCGCCGCGTGGGCGCGACCAGCCACGACGGCGCCGCAGCCCGCAAAGCACAGACCCCCCCCCCGAACCCGGAGATCAGCCGAGCGCAGACTTCACCGCATCCGCCAACTGCCCGGCAACAGACCGCGCCTGATCAATGTCCGCCGCCTCGACCATCACCCGAACCAACGGCTCCGTACCCGACGGCCGCAACAACACCCGCCCCGTCTCACCGAGCTCCCGCTCCGCCTCCGCCACCGCGGACGCCAGCTCCGCGGACGTCGACACCCGGGACCGGTCCACGTCAGGCACGTTGATCAGAACCTGCGGCAGCCGCTCCATCACACCCGCCAGCTCCCGCAGCGACCGCCCGCTCTCCGCGACCCGAGCGGCAAGCATCAGCCCGGTCAGCGTCCCGTCCCCGGTCGTCGCGTGGTCCAGGATGATGACGTGCCCGGACTGCTCGCCCCCGAGCGCGTAGCCGTGCTCCTTCATCTCCTCGAGGACGTACCGGTCCCCCACCGCGGTCTGGACGAGCCGCAGCCCCTCCCGCTCCAGCGCCAGCTTGAACCCGAGGTTGGACATGACCGTGGCGACGACCGTGTCGGACCGCAGCGCGCCCCGCTCCTTCATGGCCAGCGCGAGCACGGCCATGATCTGGTCGCCGTCGACCTCCGCACCGGTGTGGTCGACGGCCAGGCACCGGTCCGCGTCCCCGTCGTGCGCGATGCCGAGCGCGGCCCCGTGCTCGACGACCGCCGCCTTCAGCAGGTCGAGGTGGGTGGACCCGCAGCCGTCGTTGATGTTGAGGCCGTCCGGAGACGCCCCGATCGTGATCACCTCGGCCCCGGCCCTCGAGAACGCCTCCGGCGACACCCGGGCGGCGGCGCCGTGCGCCTCGTCGAGGACGATCTTCAGCCCGTCCAGCCGGTTCGGCAGTACGGCGATGAGGTGCGCCACGTACTGGTCGAACCCCTCGCCGTAGGACCGCACCCGGCCGACTCCGGCACCGGTCGGCCGCTCCCACGGCTCACCGTGCCGGTGCGCGTCGTAGACCGCCTCGATCCGGTCCTCCAGCTCGTCGTCGAGCTTGTGGCCACCGCGGGCGAGGAACTTGACGCCGTTGTCGGGCATGGCGTTGTGGCTCGCGGAGAGCATGACGCCGAGGTCGGCGCCGAGGACGCCGGTGAGGTACGCCACCGCGGGCGTGGGCAGGACGCCGACCTTCAGCACATCCACGCCGGCGCTCGCGAGGCCCGCGACGACGGCGGCCTCCAGGAACTCCCCGGACGCGCGGGGATCACGTCCGACGACCGCCGTAGGCCGGTGGCCCTCGAACGAACCCGCCTCGGCCAGCACGTGCGCCGCCGCGACCGACAGACCGAGCGCCATCTCAGCCGTCAGATCCGCGTTGGCGACACCGCGCACGCCGTCCGTGCCGAAGAGTCGTCCCACTTGTCCTCCTGGGGAAGCGTCAGTTACGGAGATCATCCGATCACATGAGCCTTTGAGCGCCTTGTGCCGTTATACGCCTCAGGCAGTGATAAACGAACGCCCCGACGGCACTGTGGCGTGCCGCCGGGGCGAACGGACGTACTGCTGACCCGCGGATACGAGCCGGTACGAGCAGACAGGCAGCGAAGCTTAACGCTTGCTGTACTGCGGGGCCTTGCGGGCCTTCTTGAGACCGGCCTTCTTGCGCTCGACCGCACGGTCGTCGCGGCGGAGGAAGCCGGCCTTCTTGAGGGCGCCGCGGTTGTTGTCCACGTCGGCCTCGTTCAGCGCGCGGGCCACGCCGAGGCGCAGGGCACCGGCCTGACCGGAGACACCGCCACCCGCGATGCGGGCGATGACGTCGTAGCGGCCCTCGAGCTCGAGCACCTTGAAGGGCTCGTTGACTTCCTGCTGGTGCACCTTGTTCGGGAAGTAGTCCTCGAGGGTGCGACCGTTGATCTTCCACTTGCCGGTGCCCGGGACGATCCGGACGCGGGCGATGGCGTTCTTGCGACGGCCCAGGCCGGCCGCGGGCTGCGGGTCACCGAAGCGGCCCGCGAGCGACTCCGAGGTGTAGTCGCCCTCGACGGGGACCTCGGACTCGGTGGTGTAGCTGTCGATGTCGACGATCTCTTCGCCCTCGACGGGCGTCTCGACGGTGGTCTCGGCCACGATGCTCCTCAGATTCTCTTCAGTCTTAGGGGGTGGCCGGACTTACTGCGCGACCTGGGTGATCTCGAACGGCACCGGCTGCTGGGCAGCGTGCGGGTGCTGGTCGCCCGAGTAGACCTTCAGCTTGGTGAGCATCTGACGGCCCAGGCTGTTCTTGGGGATCATGCCCTTGACGGCCTTCTCGATGGCCTTCTCGGGGTTCTTGTCGAGGAGCTCGTCGTAACGGACCGAGCGCAGACCACCCGGGTAGCCGGAGTGGCGGTACGCCATCTTCTGGGTCCGCTTGTTGCCGGACAGGTGAACCTTGTCGGCGTTGATGATGATGACGAAGTCGCCCATGTCCATGTGCGGGGCATAGGTCGGCTTGTGCTTGCCACGGAGGAGGTTCGCGGCAGTGGTAGCCAGACGGCCCAGGACGACGTCCTGAGCGTCAATGACGTGCCACTGGCGAGTCACATCACCGGGCTTGGGGCTGTACGTACGCACTTCGCAGCCTTCTTCTTCAGTGGATGGGTGCTGACACATGGCATCACTGAAGCGATCGTGCAGCTGGGGACGACAAATATGCCGGGACGATGCCCGTATGCCGCCCACTGGTAACTGCTCCAGGGAACCTAGGTAGAGGCCTCTCGCATGAGAACGAGCGCGCCTATACACAACGAAGAAGCAGGATACCCGCGCCCCCACGGACGGGTCAAAACGAGCCCCGAGCCACCCCTCGGGCGGGCCGGTGCAGACACCTTTCCGGCCGTCGCGGAAAGCTTCGCGGCCGAGATGTGCACGGGTGCCGGAAAGGTCCCCCGGGCCGGTGTCCACAGGCCCGACAGCACCCTCCGTCCCCCGTCTAAGATGCGCCCCATGAGCTTTGGGCAGCAGGGGGGACCCCCGTCCCAGTGGGATCCCTGGAAACCGCAGTCGCAGCAGCCGTGGAGCAGCGGCGGGGGCGAGCAGACTCCGGACTGGGCCGCGCTCGCCGAGGCCTCCGAGATCCGCAACAGGCGCCGTCGGCTGTTCTTCATCGTCGGCGGCGCGCTCGCCACGGTCGGCATAGGCACCGCCGTCGCGATGGCCGTCGTGTCGGCGAACAACGGAGACGACCAGGCCAACAAGCCGACCTCGTCGCTGCCGGCGACCGCCGACATCCCGAGCGCCACCGGGACCGCGCCGTCGTTCGCGCCGACCAGCGCCCCGCCGCCGCTGGACCCGAAGGAGTTCATCGCCAGCAAGGCCAAGGACACGGCCCCGCTCAGCGCCAGGCTCCTCTTCCCGGGGACCCAGCTGACCATGGGCTCCACCGTGTACAAGAAGGGCGAGACCTCCGACACCAAGAACTGCGCGGCCGCGGACACCGTCCAGGCGAGCCTCGGCAAGATCCTCAAGGCCGACGGCTGCACCCAGTTCATGCGCGTCAGCTACACCAAGGACGGCGTCTCGGTGACGGTCGGTGTGGCGGTCTTCGACACCGAGGCCCAGGCGCAGAAGGCCAAGGGGCAGGTCGACACCAAGAAGGACATCGTGAAGTCGCTGTCCGGCGGCGCGGTCAAGCCGTTCTGCAACGCCGCGATCTGCCGCACGACCTCGAACTCCTACGGCCGTTACGCCTACTTCACCATCTCCGGCTTCGCGGGCGGCAAGAACGTCACGGAGAAGGACACCGCGGTCTTCAGCATCGGCGACAACCTGGCCGAGTTCACCTTCCGCCAGATCCACCGCCGGGGCGAGGCGCAGGCCTCCACCGCGGCGGGCGAGTGACCCGGCGCCCCCCGAGGGCGCGCCGGGTCACTCCGGCCGGATCAGATCAGCGGCCGACTCAGGTCAGCCACGCTCCCAGGAGCCGCTCAGAGCAGGCTCGGGGTACGGCACGACGGGGTCGGGGGACTCGTCAGCGGTCCGTCGGCTCCCCGTGGCCCTGAAGACCCAGGTGCGGTAGGACCAGAACCGGAAGAGGGTCGCGATCCCGATGCCGAGGAACTTGCTGACGTTGGTGGCGAGCGTGCCGTCCCAGCCGAGCCCGTAGGTCGTCGCGTAGAGGACCGAGTTCTCGATCACCAGGCCGATCGCGCTGAACAGCAGGAAGAGCGTCAGCTCCTTCCTGCGGCTGTTGCGGTCCTCCTGGTCACGGTTGCGGTACGCGAAGTACCGCAGGCCCAGGTAGTTGCTGAGGATCGCGACGACCGTGGCCAGGACACTGGCCCGGACGGTCTGCCACTCGGTGACGGTCCGGATGAGGTTGAAGACCGCGAGGTTGACCACGAAGCCCGAGGCACCCACCATGCCGAACTTCGCGATCTCGCGGTACAGCTTCCCGAATCGGGAGGGAAGCGCGTGACGTCCGCTGCTCACCGTCCCGTTCAGCCCCGTCGGTTGCGCAGTCGCAGCCGTACGGGCATCACCGCCGACTCGATCTGCGTCGAGAGATTCATCTTCGAGACGCCCTCGGTGCGCTCCTCGAAGCGGATCGGGATCTCCACGGCGCTGTGTCCGGCCCGGACGGCCTTGAACTTCAGCTCGACCTGGAAGCTGTAGCCGGCGCTGTCCAGGGTCGTGAGATCGATGTCCCGCAGCGTGGCGGCCGACCACAGGTTGAACCCGGCGGTGATGTCCCTGATCTTGGTGCCGAGCACGGTCCGGGCGTAGCGGTTGGCGAAGCGCGAGAGCAGCACGCGGTGCCTGCCCCAGTCCTCGTCCAGCGAGCCGCCCTCCACGTACCGGCTGCCGACGACCAGGCCGACCCCGGACGCCAGGGCCGTACCGAGCATGCGTGGGACCGCTTCCACGGGGTGGCTGCCGTCGGCGTCCATCTGGACGACGTACTCGGCGCCCTCGTCGAGCGCGGCGCTCATGCCGGCGACGTACGCCCGGCCGAGACCGTCCTTCTCGGTCCGGTGCAGCACGCTCATCCGGCGCCGCCCGTCCCAGTTGTACTTCTCGGCGAGCTCCTCGGCGATCCGTCCGGTGCCGTCCGGACTGGAGTCGTCGACGACCTTCAGGTGCAGCCCCTCGATGGGCAGCCCGAGCACCAGCTCCGCCATGCGCGGCAGGTTGGCGGCCTCGTTGTACGTGGGCATCACCACGGTGACAGCCACGTCCGCCCCCACGTCGTACGTCATCTTCTTTTCCCTCCCCAATTGATTGCTCCCCCCGCCGGACACGGGTCGTCCCGCGTCCGGAACCCAACTCAGGTATGCACCTTGCGCTTGGCGGCGTCGTCCCTGTCCGCGGACGGGTCGTCCGTCGCCGCGCGTGTCCTTTCGAGGAGCACGAGCTGGAGGTATGGCAGCTTCTTGGTCCGCACGACCTTGAAGCTCTTCCGGATCGCCTTCGCCGTCGTCTTCGGCATGCCGCTGAACGGCTGTCCGTCGAGCGTCGTCGACACGAGCCACAGCCGGTCGGCCTTGGCCAGGCACCTCGCGGCGTCCGGGCATTCGAGCGCGCCGAACGACCCCAGTTGCTGGGGCGTGCGGTACATCAGCGAGTCGCGCGGGCGGCCGGCGTCGTCGCGCAGTTCGTAGTCCATGGCCCGGCGCTCGGACATCACACCGCTGAAGACGATGCCGTCACCCTTCTTCTGCCCGGCCTCGATGAGCTGGGCGGCGCCGCGGAAGTCGGGCTCGCCCAGGGCGTTGTACCGGGTCTCACGGATGCCGGGCAGGGCCTGGAAGGCGAGCCCGGCGACTGCCGCCGCCACGAGTACCCAGCCGAAGCCCCGCCGCACCGCCGCTCCCGTGCCGGCCTTCGCCCCGGCCACCGGTCCCGCGATCCGCACCACGGCGACGGCCGCGAGCAGGACCCAGGCGGGTGCGGTGAAGAGCAGGTAGCGCGGCAGGAAGAGGTGCAGCTGCGCGGCGGTGGCGTAGGTCGCCACGGGCGGCAGCACGATCCAGACGGCCAGCGGAAGGGCACGCCGTCCGGCGAAGAACAGCCCGAGCGCGCCGAGCGCCATGACCGGCACGGCCACCGCCCAGGTCCCGAAGAGGTTCTTCGGGAAGTCGAGCAGGTCCTTGACCGTCGGATTGTTCCAGGCGATCTGTCCGCTCTGCCCCGAGCCGGAGACGGCCATGGGGATGACGAAGCACAGGCCCAGCGTGCAGGCCGCGGCGAAGGCCCAGCCCACGATCTTGTCACCGGACCGCCGGGCGATGAGGATCATCACCAGATGCGCGCCGAGGACGGCCATCGAGGCCAGGTGGCTCCAGCCGATCATGGGTACCGACAGCGTGTAGGCGACCCACACCTTGAACGAGGGCTTGTCCAGCGCCCTGGCGAGCAGCAGCGTCGACAGCAGCACCGCGGCCACCGCGAAGGCGTACGGGCGGATCTCCTGCCCGTACCGCGTGGTGGTCGGCACGACGGCGAAGGCGAGCCCCGCGAGCAGTCCGGCCTGCGGGGTGAACAGCCGCCGCCCGAGCAGGGCGAGCAGGCCCGCGGAGGCCGCCATGGCCACCGCACCCGGGATACGCATCGCGGTCGGGGAGTCCCCGGCCACGGCGATCCAGAGGTGCATGAGCACGTAGTACGGCGTGAAGACGACGTCGATGGAGCGGATCAGCAGGCTCAGGTCGTGGAAGGACAGCGTGGCCGCCCACCAGGTGGCGTGCTCGTCGCGCCACAGCTCGCGGTCGCCGATCCCGTGCAGGATCAGCGCGAGGGCGAGCGCCGTGGGCACCAGGAAGACCACCGCGGCGGCGAGCCGTCCGCCCTTCCGGGCCGCGGGCTCCTCGGCGGCCGGCTCGTCCGTGGGCGGCTGAGGGTCGACCGGTTCGGGGGCGGTGGGCTCGGGGGCGTACGTGTCCTGCCCTCCCGGATACCCGCCCCGGTCGGCGTACTGCCCGGGAGCGCCGTACGCGCCCGGGTCGGCGTAGGTGCCCTGCGCCGAGCCGGCGTACGTGCCCTGCCCGGCGTAGGGATCGTGGCCGCCCGAGGGGTCGGGGTACCCGCCTCCGTAGGGAGCGGGGGCGTGCGGACTCATCGCTTCACCCAAATCCGGTAGGCGTGCTCTCCGCTGCTCGTGGTGTACGGGAACACGGCCGCCAGCCGGTAGTGGGAGTTGTTCTTCAACCCCTCCTTCACCGCCTGGTACGTCACCGGGCTGACGTCGCCGTGCATCACGATCGCGTCGAACTTTCCGTCACGGACGGCCTGGCGGAACGCGTCGGGGCCGGTGTACTGCTTGCCGTCCTTGCCCCGGTAGTCCATGAAGTAGGTGTTCTGCCACTGCGTCCAGTTGGTCTTGTCCCGGAGGTAGTAGGCGGGGACCTCCTGCTCCTCGGCGAGGTAGGTGCCCTTCCTGTCGACGACCGTGCTCAGGTACGCGGTCATCTGCGTGGAGTCCGGGAAGCTGTACGCCCGCTGGGCCTGCACCATGCCGAACACGAGGGTGGCGACGTACAGCAGGATCCCGAGCTGCGGATGCCGGAAGTGCGGGCCGACCAGCCGGGCCATGCCGAGGCCGGCCAGCGGCGCCGCGAAGAACAGTCCGAAGCCGACGTGCTTGTAGAGCGAGATCTCGGTGTGGAGGTGGATCTGGTAGGCGGGAGCGAGCAGCGCGGTGCCCGTCAGGACCAGGCCGAGCGCGGCGCGCCGTACGCGCCCCGGGGTCTCGCCCTCGATCCAGGGCATCTCGCCCATCCGCCCGCGCAGCACGTAGGCGATCGTGCCGCCGAGCGCGGCCAGGAAGACCAGCCCGCCCCACTCCGCGCTGTGCTGGAGCATCGTGGCCGCCGTGTCCGTGCCCTTGGCGCGGTCGGTGGTGGTGGAGCTGATGCCGCCCAGCGGACCGGAGAACCAGTAGCCGATCCCGAGCAGGGCGGCGATGCCCGTGCCCAGCACCACACCGCGGCCCAGGGCGCGGATGCCGCGGTGCCGGTGCGCGGTGATCACCGCGAGCACCACCAGGGTCGGGAGGTACAGACCGGAGGCGTACTTCACGCCGAACGCCAGCGCGGCCGGCGGGGCCGCGAGCAGCACGGCGAAGGCCTTCATCCGGTCGGTGCGCACCACCGCCCAGGCGGACAGCGCGAGCAGGAAGATGGCGGCCGCGTCGTAGGTGGCGAAGTTGCCGAGCACGATCGTCGACTGGAGCACCGAGAAGAGCGCGGCCGCGCCGAGCGCGGCTCGCAGGTTGAACAGGCGCCGGGTCAGCGCGTACAGCAGCGCGGTGGCGCCCAGCATGAACAGCAGGCTGACCACGCGTACGCCGGCGAGGCCGAAGTAGCTGTCCACGGCACCGGCGAGCACCGGGTACAGCTTGGGGTGCCCGGAGAAGTAGGCCGCGAAGTCCACCGGCAGCTTGGTGCCGTGCAGCAGGTTGGCCAGCTCGTAGTGGCCCGCCGCGACGTAGAGCGCCTCGTCCTGGAAGGCCGTCCCGGTCAGCCGCAGGGAGAGCCCCGCCTGAACGAGCAGGATGAACAGCAGCACCCCGCGCCCGAGCAGCTTGCTGCGCCGGGTGTCCACCGCCCACGACGACTCGGCCACGGGCGGCAGCGTGTATCCGGGCTTCTTCGGCTCGGGCTCCGCGGCGGCGGGTGCCGCCTGTGCGGGCTCGACGGCGGTGTAGGAGGCGTACGGGTCGAAGGGCGCGAAGGTGTCGTAGGCCTGCTGGTCGGTGTACTGGGACGTCCGGCCCTGGACGTCGAAGCGCCAGCTGCCGGTCTCGGTGAAGTAGCCGGGCTGGTAGTCGCCGGCCTGTTCCCCCGCGGGCGCGTGGGCCTGCTGCGCCCGGGGGCGGGCCGGGGCCTGCTGCGCGTACTGCCGCAGGCTCTCCCGCTGCTCCTGCCGCCGGTCCTGTCGCGCGGGTCCGTGGCCGCCGTCGCCGTACTGCTGCCCGTATCCGTACGGGTCGTGCACCTCGGGCTCGTCCGCCCACGTGGGCGTGGTGCGATCGCTCACGGCTTCGTCACATCGAATCCGAAGTCCGGGTTCGCGGCCTGCTCCTTGAACGTCTTCTCGGACAGCGGACCGCTGTTGATGCGCCAGTCCGTCTCCTTGTCGAAGTTGAACCAGACGAACCCGATGACGTCGTCGCGGTCGGCGGTCCCCTGGAAGAGGGACGTGATGTCGGCGGGCTTGCGCTCACCGGCCTGGGCGGCGGTCTCCGCGATGATGAACGGTTTCTTCGTGAAGCCGCGGATCTCGGTCATCGTCGGGCCGTACAGCGTCTTGTACGTGTTCGGACCGGTGGCCCCGTAGTAGCCGATGACACCGACCCAGTCGACGTAGTCGTCGCCCGGCCAGAACGGCTTGAGCTTCACGTCCGGCATCGGGTGCGTGACGTTCGGGCTCCACACCCAGATGACCTGGGTGGCGCCCTCGTCGTCGAAGATGTCGTGGATGTGCTTGTACGCGGCGGTGAACTGCGCGGCGGTGGCCTTCTTGGTGCCCCACGGGTACCAGAAGCCGTTCATCTCGTGCCCGAAGCTGATCGCCACGGGCAGGTTCAGGTCCGCGACAGACTGCGCGTACTCGCGGATGTAGGCGTCCTGCTTGCCCGAGGCGATGTCCTTCAGGCTCGTCTTGAACGGCTCCCAGGCGATGAACGCCACCGCGCCGTAGTCCCAGGAGTTCTGCACGAGCCGCTGCTCGTACTGGTCACCCCAGGCCGAGTAGAACTCCACCAGGTTGGGCTTCTTGCCGGCCCTTTTCGCGAAGTCCTGGACGGCCGTCATCTTGGCGGGGGCGCCGTCGGCGGCCACCCCCAGGTACTTCTTCTCCGGGTCCAGCAGCGGCCGCACGTCGTACGGCGGCTCGGGCTTCGCCGACCCGGTGGCCTCGGCCGTGCCGGTGGCGTCCGGGTTCTCGCCCTGGCCGCGCTCGTACTGGGCGCGGCCCTCGTCGGAGAACGTGCTGCATCCGGCCAGCAGGGCGCCGGCGAGCAGGACGGCGGCCAGCGCCCGTACCGGACGCGGGGCTCGTACCTGGCGTACGGAGAAACTCATGCGGTCGCTTCCTGCACTTCCTGGGCGTGCGGCTGGACGAGAACACGGCCGACGACCATGGCGTAGAAGAGGCCGGCGGACATCATCAGCGCGAAGTCCGGCGGATAGAGGGTGAGCATGCGCCAGGCCGCGACGAGGATCCAGGCCACGGCGGTGCCGCCGGTCCAGAAGATCATGCAGTTCCAGTAGCGGCGCATGCCGTTCTTCTTGGCGCCCGCCGAACCGGTGGGCTTCCAGCCCATGGGGCGGCCCCGCATCACGTCCCAGACGGCGAAGACGTGCGACCACCCGTACATGACACGGACGGCCCAGGCCTCCAGCCGGTACGGCGCCCGGTGCCACAGCGGCAGCACCAGCGTGACGTAGGCGACGCTCGGCAGCACCCAGAGGGTGGCCTCGGCCCGCATCAGGTCCGGGCGCAGGATCATCAGGCCGAGCGGGATGATCGGCGCGATGAACGTGGCGAGGGCGGTCTGGAGGTAGTAGAGGAAGCCCGAGACGTAGCAGAGCCGCGTCTTGAACTTGAGGTCCATCTCCCAGAACCGCTTGCTGGTGAGCAGCTCCAGCGAACCCATGCACCAGCGGTACTGCTGGTTGTGGAAGGCGCCTGCCGTGTCCGGGCACACGCCGGCGGACAGCGCCACCGGCACGTAGCGCAGCTTCCAGCCCAGCGCCCGCAGGTCGAAGCCGGTGTACATGTCCTCGGAGTGCTCGATCAGCGTGATGCCGCCGGTCTGCTCCAGGGCCGCGCGCCGGTAGATGGCGCACGAGCCGACGCAGATGGACCCGTCGTGGTCCTCACGGGAGGTCTGCACGGAGCGGTAGAACTGCTCCTGCACGGCGCCCGCGCCCCGCTCGATCCAGTTCTGCGCGTCGACGATGCGGAAGAACTGCGGCGACTGCACGATGGCGACCTTCTCGTCGTCGTCCATGTGCGGCAGCAGCTCGTCGAGCAGGTCGGCGCGCGGTGCGAAGTCGGCGTCCAGGATGAGGATGTGGTCGCCGTCGGTCTTCTCGAAGGCGTGGTTGAGGTTGCCGGCCTTCTTGAACCAGCCGCGGTTGGGCCGCACCACGTAGTGGAAGCCGAAGTCGGCGGCCATGGCCCCGACCTCGTCCTCGGCGGCGTCGTCGAGGACGTAGGTGCGCACCACGCCCTGGTAGCTGCCGGCCAGCCGGTTCACATGGACCCAGGTGTTGTGCAGCACCTCCAGGGGCTCACCGCACACCGGCAGGAAGATGTCCACGCTCGGGTACCGGGCGGGCTGCCACGCGCGGACGAGGCGCTTGTGCTTCTTGACGTCGAAGTCCTTGCTGAGCCCGTCGAGGTACAGCGAGATCAGGTAGTCCGCGATGACGAACGCCAGCAGCGGCAGGGTCAGCCAGAACCAGGGGCTGGACGCCGTGAACAGGAGCTGGCTCACCGCGAGGCAGGCGAAGCTGATCAGCGAACCCGCCGTCAGGACCCACAGGTGGCGGCGCGTGTAGGAGTACTTCTCCACGTCGTCCGGCGGCTGCGGCAGGAGCCCGTGGGTCTCCTCGACTCGCCTGCGCCGGCGAGAACGCGCGGCGGTGCCGACTGCACTAGTCATCAAACCCCCCAGGGCCGAACCGGCCCTGCCTACCCCTCCGGATGACCGACCATCCCCATAAATCGAACTCTCAGCCGGACCGCGAAAGCATAACCGGCTTTGCGCTTTACGCCTCAACTTTCTTGTTAAGTGAGGGTTTCATCACGGATCACACGGGTAACAGCTGTCGCCCCAGTGGGCAATCGGGTCAACAGATGATAAGAACAACCACTCAGTCTTCACGTTTGTGCCGTACCTGTGACCGTTCCGGGCGCGGACACCAGAGGGGGGTTCCGTCTTGCCCGGGTTTTCCATGCCCGCACGCACCGGCAGGCACCGCGGTCGGCGGCGCACATGGCTGCTGTCCGTCGTCGCCACGGCCGTCGCGGCGCTGATCGGCACGATGATCAGCCTGATCGCGTCCTCCGCCCAGGCCGACCAGAACACCGCGGGTGTGGACAACCTCCGCACCAACTGGGACCAGGACGAATCCGCGCTCTCCCCCGCGGTCGTCCAGTCCTCCGCCTTCGGCCGGCTCTTCGCCACCAAGCTGGACGGGCAGATCTACGCCCAGCCGCTGGTCCTCGGCGACCAGGTGATCGCGGTCACGGAGAGAAACACCCTGTACGGCCTCGACCGCACCACCGGCGCGATCGAGTGGAGCAAGAACTACGGACCGTCCTGGCCCGCCTCGGCGATCGGCTGCGGGGACCTGACGCCCGACATCGGGGCGACCGCGACCCCCGTCTACGACCCCGCCACCAGCTCCCTCTACTTCACCACCAAGGTCGACGACGGCACCGCCACGCACCGCAACCCGAAGTGGCTGATGCACTCCGTGGACCCGGCGTCCGGGACCGAGCGCCCGGGATGGCCGGTCACCATCGCCGGCAGCCCCGTCAACGACCCGAGCGTCAGCTTCGACGCCTACTACCAGCAGCAGCGCCCCGGCCTGCTGCTGATGGACGGCATCGTCTACGCCGGCTTCGGCGCCCACTGCGACGCCTGGCCGTACCGCGGCTACGTCGTCGGCGTAAGCACCACCGGACACAACATCAGCTCGATGTGGGCCACGGTGACCGGTGCCACCACGGGCGGCGCCGGCATCTGGCAGTCCGGCGGCGGACTGGTCTCGGACGGCTCCGGCCGGATCTTCTTCAGCACCGGCAACGGCATCAGCCCGGCGCCCGGCCCCGGCAAGACCGTCCAGGGCACCCTGGCCGAGTCCGTCGTCCGCCTCCAGGTCGGCGCGGACAACAGCCTCAGCACCGCCGACTTCTTCAGCCCCAGCGACGCCGCGACCCTGGACCTGACCGACCAGGACATCTCCTCGGGCGCCCCGATGGCGCTCCCCGACGGCTTCGGCACCGCCGGCCACCCCCATCTGCTGGTCCAGCAGGGCAAGGACGGGCGGGTCTTCCTGCTCGACCGCGACAACCTCGGCGGCATGGGCCAGGGCCCCCAGGGCGGCGACGCAGCGGTGAGCGTGTCCGGCCCCTACCAGGGCATGTGGGGCCACCCCGCGTTCTGGGGCGGCGACGGCGGCTACGTCTACGTCGTCGGCAACCAGGGTCCGCTGCGCGCCCTCAAGTACGGCGTGCGCAACGGCGGTACGCCCACGCTGACCCTGACCGGCCAGAGCCAGGACACCTTCGGCTACACCAGCGGCTCCCCCCTGGTCACCTCCGACGGCGACGACGAGTCCAGCGCCCTGGTGTGGATGACCTCCGCGAGCAACACCTCCGGAGCCGACGGCAGCCTGCGCGCCTACAGCCCCACCCCCGACGGCAACGGCCTGCTCCAGCTGCTGTGGTCCGCGCCCATCGGCACCGCCACCAAGTTCAGCACCCCGACCGCCGACCACGGCAAGGTCTACGTCGGCACCCGCGACGGTGTCCTCTACGGCTTCGGCAGCCCCGCGCGCACCGCTCTGACCGCGGCCTCGCTGAACTTCGGCCAGGTCGGCATGGGTGACAGCAGCGCGGCCACGATGAAGCTGACCGCCACGCAGGACGTCAGCATCACCGGCCTCAAGGCCTCCGGGGCGTTCTCGGTCGACCCGTCCGCCGTGCCCACCCCCGACCGGCCCACCGCGCTGGCCACGGACGCCACCCTGGACGTACCGATCAGCTTCGCCCCCACCACCACCGGTGGCATCAACGGCACCCTGACCGCGAACCTCTCCGACGGCCAGAAGCTGGTCTTCGCCGTCCACGGCGTCGGCACCCGGCCCGGCTTCGGAGCCGCACCCGGCGCCCTGGACTTCGGGGAAGTCCCCACCGGCAGCACCTCCACGCTGAACCTCCAGGTCACCAACACCGGCACCGCCCCCGAGACCATCGACGCGGTCGACGCGCCCGGCGGCGCCTTCTCCGCCTCGGGGCTGCCCGGCACGGGCACGGTCGTACCGGCCGGCGGCTCGTTCGTGCTCTCGGTCACCTACACACCGGACGGCGACCAGGTCGACACCGACGCGCTCGTGGTCAGCAGCAGCGGCGGCGGCGCCACGCACACGCTCAGCGTGCCGCTCACCGCGACGGCCATCACCGGTCAGGGACACCTGGAGTTCTCCACGGACTCGCTGGACTTCGGCCAGGTCCCGGTCGGCAGCTCGAAGTCGCTGTCGTTCACGATCACCAACACCGGCAACATCCCGGTGAAGGTGACCAAGGCCAAGGCACCCACCGGTGACTTCAACAGCCCGGTGCAGCTCTCGGAGGGCCTGGTCATCGGCCCCGAGCAGACCGCGGTGCAGAGCGTGACGTTCACCCCGCGCTCCGGCACGGACCTGAGCGCCTTCTACGAGGTCACCGGCACCGGCACCGACGCGAACGGCAGCAGCCAGGGCGCCATGTACGTGCAGATCAAGGGCACCGGCACCGGCAGCGCCACGACCACCTCGACCGCCGACGGGAAGTGGCAGACCAACGGCTCGGCGGTACCCGCCGACGGCGGCGGGGTCCAGCTGACCCCGGCCACCAGCTACCAGGCGGGCTCGGCGGTGTACACCCAGCCGGTGCGCACCGACGGTCTGCGCGCCACCTTCACCGCGAAGTTCGGCCCCGGCACCAGCGGGAAGGGCATGACGTTCGCCCTCCTCGACCCGGCCCAGGACTCCGCCTCCGCACTGGGCGACTCCGGTGACGGCCTCGGCATCGCCGGGCGGCCGGGCACGGTGGTGGCGTTCGGCACCGGCTGGAACGACACGCTCAAGACGCAGAACTTCGTCGCCGTGGGCCGCAGCACGGCCGGTTCCCCGGCGATCGACTACCCGTCGGCGAACACCCTCGGGATCGCCCTGCGCCAGGGCACGCACCAGGTCGACCTCCAGGTCGCCGCCGGCCATCTGTACGTCTGGATCGACGGGACGCAGGTGATGGACGCGACACCGACGCTGACGTCCACCGCGCTCCTGGCCTTCTCCGGTGCCACTGGCGACACCGCCGACGTGCAGACGGTGAGCGGCCCGGTCGTCAGCGAGGCGGCGCCAGTCACCGAGCCGAAAGCGAGCACCTCGCTCCAGCTCACCGCTCCGAGCAAGGGCGTCCCGGGCCGGCAGCTCACCGTCACCGGCACCCTGACCTCGACCGCGGCCCTTCCCGCGGGCCAGGTCGCGCACCTCACCCGGAACGGCACCGCGCTGCCCGACGTGACGACGAAGGCGGACGGCACCTTCGCCTTCACCGACACCCCGCCGGCGGAGGGCACCTACACCTACGCCGCGAGCTACGCGGGCGACGCGACCCACGCGGCGGCGAACGCCACCGGTCTCGTCCAGGTGACCAAGCTGACCACCTCGGTCAGCGTGACGGCCCCGGCCACGGCCCCCCGTGCGCAGAAGCTGACCGTGTCGGGCAAGCTCTCCGGTGCGCCCTTCGCCGCCGGCGGGGTCGTCAAGGTCACGAAGACCGACCTGGGCCACACGTCCGGCACCGCGCTGGCGGACGCGAAGGTCGCCGCGGACGGTTCGTTCTCCTTCCCGGACACCCCGCAGATCGGCGGCGCCAACGTGTACAAGGTGTCCTACGGCGGCGACCTCTCGCACACCCAGGGCAGCGGCAGCGCCACCGTCCAGGTGTCCCGGGCCGCCACGTCCCTGACGGTGGCCACCGACCACGGGACGTACAAGTACGGCCAGACCGCCAAGGTCACCGCCCATCTCGGCACCACCTACAACAGCCGTACGGTGGCGATCTACGCGCAGCCGTACAGCGGCAGCAAGGTCCTGGTGAAGTCCGCCAAGGTGGACTCGAACGGCAACCTGACGGCGTCGTACAAGCTCACCCGCAACACCACGTTCAGCGCGGTGTTCACGGGCGACCACCGGTACGCCCCGAAGACGGCCGCCCGCGCCGTGCACACCTACGCGGGGGTCTCGCAGAAGCTGTCCGGCTACTACACGAACACGACCATCGGGAGCACCGTCTACCGGGTGTACCACCGCACCGCCAAGGAGCAGCTCGACGTCACCGTCGCGCCCAACAAGGCCGGCCAGTGCGTCAAGTACCGGGTGCAGCGGTACTACAGCGGTGCCTGGCACACGCAGTCCACGTCGGCCTGCGCGGCCCTCAGCTCCAGCAGCACCGGCCGCCAGAAGATGTCCCTCACCAACGGGCTGAACAACCGGTACCGGGTGGCCGCGCAGTACGTGCACAGCAGCCGGGACAACACCAACCTCGACACGTGGGGAGCCTGGCAGTACTTCACCGTCAGGACGTGAGCTCCGCCTGCGGCCGGTTCAGGAGCCGGCCGCAGGCAACGTCCGCCTGTTCCTCGCCTGCTTGTTCCGTGCCGCCAACAACTCGTCCGCCGGATACCCGACTTCCTCGAGCGTCAGCCCGTGCGGCCGTACGACATGGACGGCACTGTCCCGGACACCCGCGTCCAGCACCTTCCGCGGCCACTCCACGCCCCGGTGCCCGTCCCCCACGAACAGCAGCGCGCCGACCATGGACCGCACCTGGTTGTGGCAGAACGCGTCGGCCCGGACCTCGATCTCCACGACCCCGTCCGCCCGCCGCCGCACCCCGAAGTCGAGGATCTCGCGGATCGTCGTCGCTCCCTCACGCTTCTTCGCGTACGCCGCGAAGTCGTGCTCCCCGACGAGGGACTCGGCGGCGGCGTCCATGGCGGCGACATCCAGCTCCCAGTCGTGCCACAGCACATGGTTGCGCAGCAGCGGGTCCACACCACCGGGCCGGTCCCCCACCCGGTAGACGTATCGCCGCCACAGTGCCGCGAACCGGGCGTTGAACCCGGCTGGGGCCTCCCGCAGGGACCACACCCGCACGTCCTTGGGCAGCCGCCCGGCGAGCCGCTTCAGCAGCTTCCCGCGATGCTCTTCCCACAACTCCACGGGCAGATCCACATGCGCCACCTGCCCCCGCGCATGCACTCCGGCGTCGGTGCGCCCGGCCACCGTCAGCTCGTACGTCACGTCCCCGGACCGCGTCACGGTCCGCAGCGCGTCCTCGATCTCCCCCTGCACGGTCCGCCGACCACCGGCCTGCTTGGCCCAGCCGGAGAACTCGGTCCCGTCGTAGGACAGGTCGAGACGGACACGGACATGACCGGGCGCTACTTCGTCACTCACCCACAGATCCTCTCAAGAACACCGAAGCGGGCCCGCCCCTCGAAAGGAACGGACCCGCTGACGCGCCCCTTCAGGGGCACGGGGAACTGCGCGACCAGCCACGACGGACCGGCAGCCAAAGGACGGCTTACGCCTCCTTCGACTCCTCGGTCTCCGCAGCCTCGGTCTCTTCGGCCTTGGCCGTGTCGACCTTGGTCTCCTCGGCGACCGGAGCAGCCTCGGCGTCCTTGGCGGCACGCTTGGTGGCGGCCTCGGCCTCACCCGTGGCCTGCTGCGCGACCGTCAGCGCCTCGACCAGCTCGATGACGGCCATGGGCGCGTTGTCGCCACGGCGGTTACCGATCTTGGTGATACGGGTGTAACCACCCGGACGGTTCTCGTAGCGCGGGCCGATCTCGGTGAAGAGCGTGTGGACGACGCTCTTGTCCGTGATCACCTGGAGCACCTGACGGCGGTTGTGAAGGTCGCCCTTCTTCGCCTTGGTGACCAGACGCTCGGCGTACGGCCGCAGCCGACGGGCCTTCGCCTCGGTGGTGGTGATACGGCCGTGCTCGAAGAGGCTCTTCGCGAGGTTCGCGAGCAGCAGCTTCTCGTGCGCGGCACTGCCGCCCAGACGGGCACCCTTGGTGGGCTTCGGCATGATGTTTCTCCTAGGTGTCTGCCCCGGCCGTACCAGGTACCGGAGTCAGTATCTGAGCAGACGGTCGCCTGTCAGAGATCCGGACGACAAGCCCCGAAGGGGCGCATCGTCCGGAAGGGGCGCGGGGAACTGCGCGACAAGCCACAGCGCACCCGCACCCGAAATCGAACCGTACAGCCCGAGCTCTTAGTACTGCTCGGTCTCCACGAACCCGGCATCCGCGTCGTCGTCCGCGCCGAACGCGTCCGCCGCAGCAGTCGGGTCGAACCCGGGAGGCGAGTCCTTGAGCGCCAGGCCCATACCCGCCAGCTTCGCCTTGACCTCGTCGATCGACTTCGCACCGAAGTTGCGGATGTCGAGCAGGTCGGCCTCGGAGCGGGCGACGAGCTCACCCACGGAGTGGATGCCCTCACGCTTGAGGCAGTTGTACGACCGAACGGTGAGCTCCAGCTCCTCGATCGGCAGCGCCAGGTCGGCGGCCAGGGCGGCGTCCGTCGGGGACGGGCCCATGTCGATGCCCTCGGCGTCGATGTTGAGCTCGCGGGCCAGACCGAACAGCTCGACCAGGGTCTTACCGGCCGACGCCATGGCGTCACGGGGACGCATGGCCTGCTTGGTCTCGACGTCGACGATCAGCTTGTCGAAGTCGGTGCGCTGCTCGACACGGGTCGCCTCGACCTTGTAGGTGACCTTGAGAACCGGCGAGTAGATGGAGTCGACCGGGATACGGCCGATCTCCTGGCCCACCTGCTTGTTCTGCACGGCGGAGACGTAACCGCGGCCACGCTCGACCGTCAGCTCCATCTCCAGCTTGCCCTTGCCGTTGAGCGTGGCGAGGACGAGGTCGGGGTTGTGCACCTCGACACCGGCCGGGGGCGCGATGTCGGCGGCGGTGACCAGACCCGGGCCCTGCTTGCGCAGGTACATCACGACCGGCTCGTCGTGCTCCGAGGAGACGACCAGCTGCTTGATGTTGAGGATCAGGTCGGTGACGTCCTCCTTGACGCCCGGCACGGTGGTGAACTCGTGCAGGACGCCGTCGATGCGGATGCTGGTGACAGCAGCGCCGGGGATCGACGACAGGAGGGTGCGGCGGAGGGAGTTACCGAGGGTGTAGCCGAAGCCCGGCTCCAGCGGCTCGATCACGAACCGGGAGCGGAACTCGTCGACGACCTCTTCGGTCAACGAGGGACGCTGAGCGATCAGCATGTGAATCCTTCAGTTCAGGGGCACCCACTATTTGATGCCCTGAGGTACTGCTACAAGGGTACGGGCGATACGACCCTTACAGAGCCGTACCGCCCGAGAAGCCCGAATAAAGCGAGGTCAGACGCGACGACGCTTAGGCGGACGGCAGCCGTTGTGGGGGGTCGGGGTGACGTCCTGGATGGAGCCGACCTCGAGGCCCGTGGCCTGGAGCGAACGGATCGCGGTCTCGCGACCGGAACCCGGACCCTTCACGAACACGTCGACCTTGCGCATGCCGTGCTCCTGCGCGCGACGGGCAGCCGACTCGGCGGCCATCTGCGCGGCGAACGGCGTGGACTTCCGGGAGCCCTTGAAGCCGACGTGGCCGGCGGAGGCCCAGGAGATCACGTTGCCGGACGGGTCCGTGATGGAGACGATCGTGTTGTTGAACGTGCTCTTGATGTGCGCGTGGCCGTGAGCGACGTTCTTCTTTTCCTTGCGGCGCACCTTCTTGGCAGCGCCCTGACGACCCTTGGGGGGCATCTACAAACTCCTACGGGGAGGTGGTCGGTCCTACAGCGAAGACCGCTGATGAAGCGTTGTCCGCTGAGGACTACTTCTTGCCCGGCTTCTTCTTGCCGGCGATGGCGCGACGCGGGCCCTTGCGGGTGCGGGCGTTCGTGCTGGTGCGCTGACCACGGACAGGCAGACCACGGCGGTGGCGCAGACCCTGGTAGCAGCCGATCTCGACCTTGCGGCGGATGTCGGCCTGGATCTCGCGACGGAGGTCACCCTCGGTCTTGATGTTGTTGTCGACGTACTCGCGGATCGCGACGAGCTGCTCTTCGCTCAGGTCACGAACACGGGTGTTCGGGTCGATACCCGTCTCCGCCAGCGTCTGCTGCGAAAGAGTCCGGCCGATGCCGAACACGTAGGTCAGGGCGACCTCCACGCGCTTTTCGCGCGGGATGTCAACACCGGAAACGCGTGCCATTCAATGGCTCCAGTTGATCTTCGGAGGTCTGACGCAGAACCGGATCCCGACCGCCGTACCAGGTACGAATCGGGTCCTCGGCCTCCGAACCGAGGGTGTCGGGCGTGCACTGGCCGCCCGGGTTCCGCGTATTTACATATTCAGCTCGCGTCGCGCGAATCTCTGCGGATGCAGAGGGTGAGGCCGGTTTGCGATTAACCCTGGCGCTGCTTGTGGCGCGGGTTCTCGCAGATGACCATGACCCGGCCGTGACGGCGGATCACCCTGCACTTGTCGCAGATCTTCTTGACGCTCGGCTTGACCTTCATGGGATCGAGGTTCTCCGAGTCAGAGGGATCTACTTGTACCGGTAGACGATCCGGCCACGCGTCAGGTCGTACGGAGACAGCTCCACCACGACCCGGTCGTCAGGGAGGATACGGATGTAGTGCATCCGCATCTTGCCGCTGATGTGTGCCAGGACCTGGTGGCCGTTCTGGAGCTCGACCTTGAACATGGCGTTCGGAAGAGACTCGACGACAGTGCCCTCGATCTCGATGGCACCTTGCTTCTTGGCCACGCTTCGCCCTTCGAATCGACTACCTTGATCGACTCCCGCCAACGCATGAAGACATGCGGGCACACGAGAGTCGACGAGTCAGTCTACGTCAGCACTACCAGAAAAGACGAATCGAGGATCCATGCCCCGCCAGGGAGATCCTTAAGCGCTGAGGGCATACGACCTAGGCAAGCGGATCCGGCGCCGCGGCAACCCCGTGCTCCGCAAGCTTCGCCTTGCCGCCATCCGGAGCCGTGAGCACCAAGGGCCCTTCCTCCGTCAACGCAACCGAGTGCTCCCAGTGCGAGGACCACGTCCCGTCCGTCGTGATCACGGTCCAGTCGTCCGACAGGACCTCGGTCCTCGGCGTACCCAACGACACCATCGGCTCGATCGCCAGGCAGAACCCCGGCACCAGCTTCGGCCCCTTCCCCCGCCGCCGGTCGACGTAGTTCAGCAGGTGCGGGTCCATGTGCATCTCGGTGCCGATGCCGTGGCCGCCGTAGTCCTCGATGATCCCGTACTTGCCGCCGCCCGGCTTCGGCTGGCGGCGGATGTACGTCTCGATGGCCCGGGAGACGTCGACCAGCCGGTTCCCCTGCTTCATCGCCGCGATCCCGGCCCACATGGATTCCTCGGTCACCCGGGAGAGCTCGATCAGCTCCGGGGCGTGACCAGAGCCCACGAACGCCGTGAACGCCGCGTCCCCGTGCCAGCCGTCGATGATCGCGCCGCAGTCGATGGAGATGATGTCGCCGTCCTTGAGGACCACCTCGTCCGACGGGATGCCGTGGACGACGACCTCGTTCACCGAGGTGCAGATCGTCGCCGGGAAGCCGCCGTACCCCAGGAAGTTCGGCTTGGCGTCGTGCTCCGCGAGGACCTTGCGCGCGACCTGGTCGAGATCCCTGGTCGTGGCCCCGGGCACCGCGGCCTCACGGGTGGCCGCGTGGATGGCGGCGACGACCAGCCCCGCCTCACGCATCTTGGCGATCTGCTCGGGGTTCTTGATCTGCACCATGCTGCGGGGGCCTTTCGGAGAAAGAGGGACGGGCGCCATCAACGATACGTGCACCCACACAGCAGCCGCGGCCCCCTCGGAAGGGGACCGCGGCTGCAATACGCCGTGAAACCGCTACGCGGCGTGGTCCTCGCGCTTGAGGGCCTCCATCGCGCGACCGGTGACGTCCTCCACCTTGCCGAGCGCCGAGATCGTGACCACCAGGCCCTGGGCCTTGTAGTAGTCGATGATCGGCTCGGTCTGGGTGTGGTAGACCTCCAGCCGCTTGCGGACGGTCTCCTCGGAGTCGTCGTCGCGCTGGTACAGCTCGCCGCCGCAGACGTCACAGACGCCGTCCTGCTGGGGCGCCTTGTACGAGACGTGGAAGACGTGCGCCGAGTCGTTGCGGCAGATGCGGCGGCCGGCGATGCGCTTGACGACCTCCTCCTCGGGTACCTCCAGGTCCAGCACCGCGTCCAGCTTCATGCCCTCGGTGTGCAACATCTCGTCGAGCGCCTCGGCCTGCGAGACGTTGCGCGGGAAGCCGTCGAGCAGGAAGCCGTTCTCGGCGTCGGGCTGCTCCATGCGGTCCTTGGCCATCCCGATGGTGACCTCGTCCGGAACCAGGTTGCCGGCGTCCATGTAGGACTTCGCGAGTTTGCCGAGGTCCGTCTGCTGGCTGATGTTGGCGCGGAACAGGTCGCCCGTGGAGATGTGCGGGATCGACAGGTTCTTGGCGAGGAACGCGGCCTGCGTTCCCTTGCCGGCACCCGGCGGCCCGACGAGGACGATACGCATCAGCGGAGGAACCCTTCGTAATTGCGCTGCTGGAGCTGGCTCTCGATCTGCTTCACCGTCTCGAGACCGACACCCACGATGATCAGGATGCTGGTACCGCCGAACGGGAAGTTCTGGCTTGCCCCGAAGCCGACCAACGCCATCGTTGGCACAAGAGCGATCAGACCCAAGTACAGCGAACCCGGCCAGGTGATCCGGTTGAGTACGTAGCTGAGGTACTCAGCGGTCGGTCGGCCAGCCCGGATGCCCGGGATGAAGCCACCATACTTCTTCATGTTGTCGGCGACTTCCTCGGGGTTGAAGGAGATCGCCACGTAGAAGAACGCGAAGAAAACGATGAGCAAGAAGTAGAGCGTGATGTAGATCGGGTGGTCGCCCTTGACGAGGTTCTGCTCGATCCAGGTCTTCCAGCCCGAGTTGCCGTTCGAGAACTGCGCGACCAGAGCCGGGATGTAGAGCAGCGACGACGCGAAGATGACCGGGATCACACCCGCCTGGTTGACCTTCAGCGGGATGTACGTCGACGTACCGCCGTAGGACCGGCGGCCGATCATGCGCTTCGCGTACTGCACCGGGATGCGGCGCTGGGCCTGCTCGACGAAGACCACCAGACCGACCATGACCAGGCCGACCAGGATGACGGTGCCGAACTCGATCCAGCCGTCGGCCAGGGTGCCCTGCTTCTTGATGGCCCACAGCGCGGACGGGAAGGTCGCGGCGATCGAGATGAACATCAGGATCGACATGCCGTTGCCGATGCCGCGGTCGGTGATGAGCTCACCGAGCCACATGACGACGGCGGTACCGGCGGTCATCGTGATGACCATGACGATCGTGGTGAAGATCGCGCGGTCCGGGACGATGCTCGACGCCACGGTGCAGCCGGAGAAGAGCGCGCCGCTGCGGGCGGTGGCCACCAGACCGGTGCCCTGGAGGATGGCGAGCGCCACCGTGAGGTAACGGGTGTACTGCGTGATCTTCGCCGTACCGGCCTGGCCCTCCTTCTTGAGGGCTTCCAGACGAGGGATGACCACGGTGAGCAGCTGGAGAATGATGCTCGCCGTGATGTACGGCATGATGCCGAGCGCGAAGATCGTGATCTGGAGCAGCGCGCCACCGCTGAACATGTTGACCAGACCGAAGAGTCCCGTGTTGCCGGACGCCTGGTCCACGCACTCCTGGACGGACTTGTAGTCGACGCCAGGGATCGGAATGTGGGTACCCACGCGGTACACCACGATGATGGCGAGCGTGAAGAGCAGCTTCTTGCGCAGGTCGGGCGTCCTGAACGCCCGGGCGAACGCGGTGAGCACGGTGCCTCCTGCGACCCCCGCGCTACTGCGTCAAGGGTGACGGTCTTGAGGTTCGACGAATATGAGAGAAAGCAGTGCAGGCCACCTTACCGGCGACACGGCCCCCCGTGGAACGACCAACCGGGGATACCTCGTTGTGAGGTATCCCCGGTGGGTACTGCTTTACGTCATCGCGCTCAGACGAGCTCGGTGACCGTGCCGCCGGCGGCGGTGATCTTCTCCTTGGCGGAGCCGGAGACGGCGTCGACCGTCACCTGAAGCGCCACGGAGATCTCGCCCTGGCCGAGGACCTTGACGAGGCTGTTCTTGCGAACGGCACCCTTGGCCACCAGACCCTCGACGGTGACCTCGCCACCCTCGGGGTAGAGCGCGGCCAGCTTGTCGAGGTTCACGACCTGGAACTCGGTCTTGAACGGGTTCTTGAAGCCCTTCAGCTTCGGGAGACGCATGTGGAGGGGCATCTGCCCACCCTCGAAGCGCTCCGGAACCTGGTAGCGGGCCTTCGTGCCCTTGGTACCACGACCAGCCGTCTTACCCTTCGACGCCTCGCCACGACCCACACGGGTCTTGGCGGTCTTGGCGCCCGGGGCGGGACGGAGGTTGTGGATCTTGAGCGGGTTGTTCTCCGCCATGATCAGTCGACCTCCTCGACCGTCACGAGGTGGCGGACGGTGTGCACCATGCCGCGGAACTCGGGGCGGTCCTCCTTGACGACCTGCGTGTTGATGCCCTTGAGACCAAGGGAGCGCAGGGTGTCACGGTGGTTCTGCTTGCTGCCGATGTAGGACTTGACCTGCGTAATCTTGAGCTGCGCCATGATTACGCACCCGCCCCGGCACGCGCACGGAGAAGAGCCGCGGGAGCGACGTCCTCGAGCGGCAGACCACGGCGGGCCGCGATCTCCTCGGGACGCTGCAGACCCTTCAGGGCCTCCACGGTCGCGTGCACGATGTTGATCGCGTTGTCGGAGCCGAGCGACTTCGACAGCACGTCGTGGATACCGGCGCACTCGAGCACGGCACGCACCGGACCACCGGCGATAACACCGGTACCGGGCGACGCGGGCTTCAGGAGCACAACGCCGGCAGCCTTCTCACCCTGGATGGGGTGCGGGATGGTGCCCTGGATACGGGGGACCTTGAAGAAGTGCTTCTTGGCCTCCTCAACACCCTTGGCGATGGCGGCCGGCACCTCCTTGGCCTTGCCGTAACCGACACCCACGGTGCCGTCACCGTCGCCCACCACGACCAGCGCGGTGAAGCTGAAGCGACGACCACCCTTCACAACCTTGGCGACGCGGTTGATCGCGACAACGCGCTCAACGTACGCGGTCTTCTCGGCGGCAGCAGCGCCGCCGTCACGGCCCTTCCGGTCCCGCCGCTCGCCGCCACCGGCACCGCCACCGCGGCGCTGGGGTCCAGCCATTGGAATTACCTCTCTCTTTTTCCGCTAGCTACGAACGGCTCAGAACTTCAAGCCGGCTTCGCGGGCGGCGTCCGCCAGGGCGGCGATGCGCCCGGCGTACTGGTTGCCACCACGGTCGAACACGACAGCCTCGACACCGGCGGCCTTGGCGCGCTCGGCGACCAGGGCACCGACCTGCTTGGCCTGCGCCGACTTGTCGCCCTCGCCACCGCGCACCGTGGTGTCCAGGGTGGACGCCGACGCCAGGGTGTGACCCTTGATGTCGTCGATCACCTGGGCCACGATGTGGCGGTTGGAGCGGGTAACGACCAGACGGGGACGCTCCGCCGTACCGGAGATCCGCTTGCGGATCCGGATGTGACGGCGCTTGATCGCGGCGCGCTTGTAGGCGTCGCCCTTCAGGATCTTCTGTCCGTATGCCATGGCTTACTTACCCGCCTTTCCGACCTTGCGGCGGATGACTTCGCCCTCGTACTTGACGCCCTTGGCCTTGTACGGGTCGGGCTTGCGCAGCTTGCGGATGTTGGCCGCAACCTCGCCGACCTTCTGCTTGTCGATGCCCTCGACCGAGAACCGGGTGGGGGCCTCCACCTTGAAGGTGATGCCCTCGGGGGCCTCGACGGTGATCGGGTGGCTGTAGCCGAGAGCGAACTCGAGGTTCGAACCCTTGGCCGTCACGCGGTAACCGACACCGCTGATCTCGAGCTTCTTCACGTAACCCTGGGTCACGCCGGTGATCATGTTCGCCACCAGCGTGCGGGACAGGCCGTGCAGGGCCTTGTTCTGACGCTCGTCGTTGGGGCGGGTGACGTTGAGAACGCCGTCCTCACCCTTGGCGATGTCGATCGGCGCAGCGACGGTGTGCGAGAGGGTGCCCTTGGGGCCCTTCACCGAAACCGTACGGCCGTCGATGGTGACGTCCACGTCGGCGGGAACCGTGATGGGGAGCTTGCCAATACGCGACATAGCTGTTTCCTCCGATTCCTTTCCGCTACCAGACGTAGGCGAGGACTTCTCCGCCTACGCCCTTCTTGCCGGCCTGCTTGTCGGTGAGGAGCCCGTGGGACGTGGAGATGATGGCCACGCCCAGGCCGCCGAGCACCTTCGGCAGGTTGGTGGACTTCGCGTACACCCGGAGACCGGGCTTGGAGATCCGCTTGATGCCCGCGATGGAGCGCTCACGGTTCGGGCCGAACTTCAGCTCGAGGACGAGGTTCTTGCCGACCTCGGCGTCCTCGACCTTCCAGCCCGTGATGAAGCCCTCCTGCTGGAGGATCTCCGCGATGTGCGACTTGATCTTGGACGCCGGCATCGTCACGGAGTCGTGGTATGCCGAGTTCGCGTTCCGCAGACGCGTAAGCATGTCTGCGATCGGATCAGTCATGGTCATGAATTGGCCTTCGGCCTCTCTCGCCGGGGTTTCCAGGTGCCCATCCCTCTCCTCGATCC
Source organism: Streptomyces sp. NRRL B-3229 (assembly GCF_000719505.1). Lineage (NCBI taxonomy): Bacteria > Bacillati > Actinomycetota > Actinomycetes > Kitasatosporales > Streptomycetaceae > Streptomyces > Streptomyces sp. NRRL B-3229. The sequence goes on from NZ_JOGP01000006.1 coordinate 296,048, forward strand.
GAGACGAGGCGGGTGCGGTGCGGTGGACCTACGGCGTAGTAAGTCGTACGGGCGTCAGGGCGCCCAACCCTCCTAGCCTAAGCCATGGAGGGGTGGGCCCCTGACCAAACCCTTTGCTTACCGAGAGCTTCAGGTAACCCCAACTAGGGGATTACCAGGAGCTCTTGGTCACGCCCGGCAGCTCGCCACGGTGAGCCATCTCACGAAGGCACACGCGGCACAGGCCGAACTTGCGGTACACGGAGTGCGGACGGCCGCAGCGCTGGCAGCGGGTGTACGCACGCACACCGAACTTGGGCTTGCGAGCAGCCTTGGCAATCAGAGCCTTCTTCGCCATCTCGCTCACGCCTCCTTGAAGGGGAAGCCGAGGTGACGAAGGAGCGCGCGGCCCTCAGCGTCGTTGGTCGCCGTGGTCACCACGGTGATGTCCATGCCCCGGGTACGGTCGATCTTGTCCTGGTCGATCTCGTGGAACATGACCTGCTCGGTGAGACCGAAGGTGTAGTTGCCACGGCCGTCGAACTGCTTGGGGGACAGACCACGGAAGTCGCGGATGCGCGGCAGCGCGAGCGACAGGGTGCGGTCCAGGAACTCCCACATGCGGTCGCCACGGAGCGTGACGTGGGCACCGATCGGCTGGCCCTCACGCAGCTTGAACTGCGCGATGGACTTGCGGGCCTTGGTGACGGCCGGCTTCTGACCGGTGATCGTGGTGAGGTCGCGGATGGCGCCCTCGATCAGCTTGGAGTCGCGGGCGGCGTCGCCCACACCCATGTTGACCACGATCTTGACGAGGCCGGGGATCTGCATGACGTTCTCGTACTTGAACTCGTCACGCAGCTTGCCCGCGATCTCCTCGCGGTACTTCGTCTTGAGACGCGGAGTCGTGGTGGTAGCCATCAGATGTCCTCACCCGTCCGCTTGGCAACGCGGATCTTGTTGCCCTCGTCGTCGAAGCGGTAACCGACACGCGTGACGACCTTGTTGCCGTCCTTCTCCACGACCAGCTGGACGTTGGAGACGTGGATCGGGGCCTCGGTCGTGACGATGCCGCCGGCCTGCGAACCGCGAGCGGTCGGACCGGCCTTGGTGTGCTTCTTGACCCGGTTGACACCCTCGACCAGGACGCGGTCCTCGCGGGGGAAGGCCGCGATGACCTTGCCCTGCTTGCCCTTGTCCTTACCGGTGATGACCTGGACCAGGTCGCCCTTCTTGATCTTCATGCTTACAGCACCTCCGGAGCCAGCGAGATGATCTTCATGAACTTCTTCTCGCGCAGCTCACGCCCGACCGGGCCGAAGATGCGGGTGCCGCGAGGGTCGCCGTCGTTCTTCAGAATGACGGCGGCGTTCTCGTCGAAGCGGATGTACGAGCCGTCCGGACGGCGGCGCTCCTTGACGGTGCGAACGATGACCGCCTTGACGACGTCACCCTTCTTCACGTTGCCACCGGGGATCGCGTCCTTGACGGTGGCGACGATGACGTCACCGATGCCCGCGTAGCGGCGACCGGAGCCACCGAGCACACGGATGCAAAGGATCTCCTTCGCACCAGTGTTGTCGGCGACACGCAGTCGCGACTCCTGCTGGATCACGTCTATCTCCTGTTTGTCTGCCGGTTCCCCGGGCGGGTGTGCAAGTTACACACCCGCCCGGAGCCTGGCGGAACTGTCCTGCTGGATGATCCCCGCAGGAATTACTTGGCCTTCTCGAGGATCTCGACGACGCGCCAGCGCTTGGTCGCCGACAGCGGGCGGGTCTCCGCGAGGAGGACCCGGTCGCCGACGCCGGCAGCGTTCTGCTCGTCGTGCGCCTTGAGCTTGTTGGTACGGCGGATGACCTTGCCGTACAGCGCGTGCTTGACGCGGTCCTCGACGGCGACGACGACGGTCTTGTCCATCTTGTCGCTGACGACGAGACCCTCACGGGTCTTGCGGAAGCCGCGGGCCTCTGCAGTCTGCTCAGTCACGTTGCTCTCACTCATCAGGCGCTCTCCACCGTCTCGATGCCCAGCTCGCGCTCACGCATCAGGGTGTAGATCCGCGCGATGTCCTTACGGACGGCCTTGAGCCGACCGTGGTTCTCGAGCTGACCGGTCGCCGCCTGGAAGCGGAGGTTGAACAGCTCTTCCTTGGCTTCGCGGAGCTTGTTCAGCAGCTCCTCGTCACCCAGTTCGCGCAGCTCGGACGCCTTGGTACCGGCCGACATCACGCTTCACCTGCCTCGCGCTTGACGATCCGGCACTTCATCGGCAGCTTGTGGGCTGCGCGAGTCAGGGCCTCACGGGCGATCTTCTCGTTGGGGTAGGACAGCTCGAACATGACCCGGCCCGGGTGCACGTTCGCGATCCACCACTCCGGCGAACCCTTACCGGAACCCATGCGGGTCTCGGCAGGCTTCTTCGTGAGCGGGCGGTCCGGGTAGATGTTGATCCAGACCTTGCCGCCACGCTTGATGTGGCGGGTCATCGCGATACGGGCCGCCTCGATCTGGCGGTTGGTCACGTACGCCGGCGTGAGGGCCTGAATGCCGTACTCGCCGAACGCGACCGTCGTACCGCCCTTGGCCTGACCACGGCGCTTCGGGTGGTGCTGCTTGCGGTGCTTGACCCTACGGGGGATCAGCATGTCGGTCAGGCCTCCGTTCCGGTGCTCTCAGCCGGAGCGGCGGCGGCGGGGGCCTCGGCCTTGGGGGCCTCGGCGCCGGCAGCCTGCTGCGGCTTACGACCGCGCCCGCCGCGCTCGCCACCACGGCCACCACGGGCCGGGCGGTCGGCGCCACCACGGGCCGGGCGGTTACCCGCACGGGCCGCAGCGTTCTCGGCGCGGACCTCGGCGATGTTCTTGACATCGCCCTTGTAGATCCAGACCTTCACACCGATGCGGCCGAAGGTCGTCTTGGCCTCGAAGAAGCCGTAGTCCACGTTCGCGCGGAGCGTGTGCAGGGGCACACGGCCCTCGCGGTAGAACTCCGAGCGGGACATCTCGGCGCCACCGAGGCGGCCACCGCACTGGATCTTGATGCCCTTGGCGCCGGCCTTCATCGCCGACTGCATGCTCTTACGCATGGCGCGACGGAAGGAGACGCGGGAGGAGAGCTGCTCGGCAACGGCCTGAGCAACCAGCTGAGCGTCCGTCTCGGGGTTCTTGACCTCGAGGATGTTCAGCTGGACCTGCTTGCCCGTGAGCTTCTCGAGGTCACCGCGGATGCGGTCGGCCTCGGCGCCACGGCGGCCGATCACGATGCCCGGACGAGCGGTGTGGATGTCCACACGCACACGGTCACGGGTGCGCTCGATCTCCACCTTGGAGATGCCGGCGCGCTCCATGCCGGACGTCATCATCCGACGGATGGCGACGTCTTCCTTGACGTAGTCCTTGTACAGCTTGTCGGCGTACCAACGCGACTTGAAGTCGGTCGTGACACCGAGCCGGAACCCGTGCGGGTTTACCTTCTGGCCCATTACCGGGTTCCTTCCTTGCTGCTGACGACCACGGTGATGTGGCTGGTCCGCTTGCGGATCCGGTAGGCACGGCCCTGGGCACGCGGACGGAACCGCTTCAGGGTCGGGCCCTCGTCGACGTACGCCTCGGAGATGAAGAGGCTGTCGGCGTCGGTGTGGTCGTAGTTGTGCGCGGCGTTGGCGATGGCGCTGTCCAGCACCTTGCCGACGGGCACTGAGGCTGCCTGCGGAGCGAATCGCAGAACAGCCTGAGCCTCCGTGGCATCCATGCCACGGATAAGGTCCACCACTCGGCGGGCCTTCATGGGCGTAACGCGGATGTACCGCGCCTGGGCCCTGGCTTCCATGGTTGTCCCTCTCAGTTACTTACGTGTCTGAATGCGATCCGCTACTAGCGGCGCTTCGACTTCCGGTCGTCCTTGACGTGACCCCGGAAGGTGCGCGTCGGCGAGAACTCGCCGAGCTTGTGGCCGACCATCGACTCGGTGACGAACACCGGGATGTGGGTCTTGCCGTTGTGCACCGCGATCGTGTGGCCGAGCATGGCCGGGACGATCATCGAGCGACGGGACCAGGTCTTGATGACGTTCTTGGAACCGGCTTCGTTCTGGGCGTCCACCTTCTTGATCAGGTGGTCGTCGACGAAGGGCCCCTTCTTGAGACTGCGCGGCATCTAAACCCGCTCCTAGCGCTTCTTGTTCGTCTTGCGGCGGCGGACGATGTACTTGTTCGAAGCCTTCTTCGGCGAACGAGTACGACCCTCCTTCTGACCCCAGGGGCTGACCGGGTGGCGACCACCGGAGGTCTTGCCCTCACCACCACCGTGGGGGTGGTCAACCGGGTTCATCGCCACACCGCGGACGGTCGGGCGGACGCCCAGCCAGCGCTTGCGGCCGGCCTTGCCCCAGTTGATGTTGCTCTGCTCGGCGTTGCCGACCTCGCCGACCGTGGCGCGGCAGCGCTGGTCGACCAGGCGGATCTCACCGGACGGCATGCGGAGGTGGGCCATGGTGCCCTCCTTCGCGAGCAGCTGCACCGAGGCACCGGCGGAGCGGGCGAACTTGGCGCCGCCACCGGGACGGATCTCGATCGCGTGGATCGTGGTACCGACCGGGATGTTGCGGAGCGCCAGGTTGTTGCCCGGCTTGATGTCGGCCCCGGGACCGTTCTCGACGCGGTCACCCTGCTGGAGGTTGCGCGGGGCGAGGATGTAGCGCTTCTCGCCGTCCGCGTAGTGCAGCAGCGCGATGCGCGCGGTGCGGTTGGGGTCGTACTCGATGTGCGCGACCTTCGCCGGCACGCCGTCCTTGTCGTGACGACGGAAGTCGATCACGCGGTAGGCGCGCTTGTGTCCGCCACCCTGGTGGCGAACGGTCACACGACCGGCGTTGTTACGGCCGCCCTTGCTGTGCAGGGGGCGGACCAGCGACTTCTCCGGCGTGGACCGCGTGACCTCGACGAAGTCGGCGACGCTGGAGCCACGACGGCCCGGCGTAGTCGGCTTGTACTTGCGGATTCCCATTTCTCAGTCCTCGTCCGATATCGGACGATCCGACCCGCTTACGCGGTCGGACCGCCGAAGATGTCGATACGGTCGCCCTCGGCAAGGGTCACGATCGCGCGCTTGCTGCCCGCACGCTGACCGAAACCGGTCTTCGTGCGCTTGCGCTTGCCCTGGCGGTTGAGCGTGTTCACGCCGGTGACCTTGACCGAGAAGACCGCCTGGACGGCCTGCTTGATCTGGGTCTTGTTGGCGTTGGGGGCGACGATGAACGTGTACTTGCCCTCGTCGAGAAGCGCGTAGCTCTTCTCGGACACGACCGGCTTCAGCAGCACGTCACGGTGGTCCGTGAACGCCTTGCTCGGCGCGGTGACGACGGTGTTCTTGCCCTCGGCGGCGTGGCGGCGCGCCTTGGCGACGCGCGCGGCCTTGGCGGCCTTCGCAGCCTTGGAGGCGATGCTCGGGTGACGCGTAGCCATCAGGCCTCGCTCCCTTCGGTGTCATTGGCCTTCGGGCCGGACACGAAGGACTCGAAAGCGGCCTGGGTGAAGACCACGTCGTCCGAGACGAGAACGTCGTACGTGTTCAGCTGGCCCGGCTCCAGGATGTGGACCTGGGGCAGGTTGCGGGCGGACAGCCACGAGGCCTCGTCGGCGCGGTCGACGACCAGGAGCAGGTTCTTGCGCTCCGAGATCTTGCCGAACAGCGTCTTGGCGGCCTTCGTCGACGGGTTCGCACCCTCGACGACGCCGGAGACGACGTGGATCCGGTTGTGACGGGCCCGGTCGGTGAGGGCGTGGCGCAGGGCCGCGGCCTTCATCTTCTTCGGGGTCCGCTGCGAGTAGTCACGCGGCACGGGGCCGTGGACGACGCCACCGCCGGCGAACTGCGGCGCACGGGTCGAACCCTGACGGGCGCGGCCGGTGCCCTTCTGGCGGTACGGCTTCTTGCCGCCACCACGGACCTCGCCACGCGTCTTGGTCTTGTGCGTGCCCTGACGGGCAGCGGCCAGCTGCGCGACGACGACCTGGTGGATCAGCGGGATGCTGACCTTCTCGACGTCGAAGATCTCGGCCGGGAGCTCGACGGTCCCGGCGGTGTCGCCGGAGGGCGACAGAATGTCAATGGTGCTCATATCCTCAGGCCCCCTTGGCCGCGGTGCGGACCAGGACGAGGCCGCCGTTCGGACCAGGAACCGCGCCCTTGATGAGCAGCAGGCCCTTCTCCGCGTCAACGGCGTGAACGGTCAGGTTCTGGGTGGTGACCCGCTCGTTGCCCATGCGACCCGCCATGCGGAGGCCCTTGAACACGCGGCCCGGGGTGGCGCAGCCACCGATGGAACCGGGCGAGCGGTGCTTGCGCTGGGTGCCGTGACCGGCGCCGAGGCCCTTGAAGTTGTGACGCTTCATGACACCGGCGAAGCCCTTGCCCTTGCTCTTGCCGGTCACGTCGACCTTGATCCCGGCCTCGAACACCTCAGCGGTGATCTCCTGGCCGAGGGTGTACTCGGAGGCGTCCGCGGTGCGGATCTCGACGAGGTGACGACGCGGGGTGACATCGGCCTTGGCGAAGTGGCCCTTGAGGGGCTTGTTCACCTTGCGCGGGTCGATCTCGCCGAACGCGATCTGGACGGACTCGTAGCCGTCGACATCGTTCGTACGGACCTGGGTCACGACATTGGGGCCGGCCTTGACGACGGTGACCGGAACAACACGGTTGTTCTCGTCCCACACCTGCGTCATGCCGAGCTTCTCGCCCAGGATGCCCTTGATCTGCTTAGCCATCGTTCAGATCACCGGCCTCAGAGCTTGATCTCGATGTCGACACCGGCCGGGAGGTCGAGTCGCATCAGAGAGTCAACGGTCTTGGGGGTCGGGTCGAGGATGTCGATCAGGCGCTTGTGCGTGCGCATCTCGAAGTGCTCGCGCGAGTCCTTGTACTTGTGCGGCGACTTGATGACGCAGTACACGTTCTTCTCAGTGGGCAGCGGCACCGGGCCCGCGACCGACGCACCAGTGCGAGTCACCGTCTCGACGATCTTCTTCGCCGAGGAGTCGATGACCTCGTGGTCGTAGGCCTTGAGCCGGATGCGGATCTTCTGTCCCGCCATGGCTACTCGTTAGTCCTGTCTCTCTACAGCTCTGGAACCCGGTGTTCCCTTGACTTCCGCCGACCCACGCGGTCGGGTGTGTCGCACCCTCACTGACACAGATGTCCCTTGTTCGAACATCTTTTGCCTGAGAAAGAGGTCCACCGGGTGCCTGGTCGGCGCCGCACTGACACTTCCCGGAAGATTCCCGTACGTCCGCCCCAGCGCTGCCTTACGGCAGTTGGAACGACGAGTACTGTGGGACTCGCTTCCGGTCCCCCCGGCGGGAGGCGCGCAGCATCAACACTCGACCGAGCAACCCCGCTAGTCTGCCATACGGGGCACGGGCCTGGCCAATCGAGCGGGAGACAATACCCCGAGAGTGACGCAGGTCAAACATAGGTCCCTCTCTCCGCCGGAAAACGCCGGACCGGACGTATGCCTTCCGGTGCTGGTCTACGCTGTGTCGCCTGGTGCACACAGAGCGCGTGGGGACGCGCTCGGGGGGTTGGGGGCTTGCACATGTCATCAGTGCTGCGCAGATCCGGTCGCCCGCTCTTGCGGGCGGGAATATCCATGGGTACGGCCGTCCTGATCCTCGGGCTGCTGCCGGTCACCGCCGAGGCGCACCGCGACGGGTGCCACCGCTGGCACTCATGCCCGTCCGACACGGGGTCGTACGTCTGCGGGGACCTCGGCTACGACACCTACTGCGGGGGCTCAGGAGGAGGCGGGCTGTCGGAGTCCCTGGACCTGACCGCACCGGAGCAGCCGAGGATCGCCCGGCCGCACGCGGTCAGCGGAGGGCGGGTCCGTCTGACCGTCACGGCGGAAAAGGGCTCACGGATCGAGGTGGCCGAGACCGACGGGTTCGGCATCGCCGAGGACACCGTGGCGACGGCCACGGCCACCGGCGGCCCCCAGACGATCACCTTCAAGGCAGGCGACGGCAGCCACACCTATGCGGTCACCGCCACGGACAGCGCCGACAACGTGAGTGACGCCGCGGACGACATCACCGTGGACGTGGACGCCGAGGCCCCTGAGATCGCGGGCTTCTCCACCACCGATCCGGATCCGACCAGCGCCACCGCCGCGGTGTCGTTCGACTCCGAGGCCGGTGCCGCATACGCGTTGACCGTGTCGGGCCGCAAGGAGCGGCTGACCGGCACGATCGACAGCGGCGGCAGTGTCTCGGACGCAGCACTCGTCCTCCCCGACGGCAGTTACACCCTCCGGCTCACGGTCACGGACGCAGCGGGCAACGCCAGGCATGCAGAACGGAAGCTGCGCGTGGCCCTCGGCGAGCTCGCCCCTCGGCTGACTGCCGAACAGGCGTCGGGGGCCGACCATGTGCGGTTCACTGTCACCGCCCCGCCGCAGAGCAGGGGCAGCCTCACCCTGGGCGACACCGTGCGACGGGTCTTCACGACGGACAGCCACGGGCTGGCCGAGGTCAGCGCGGAGCTGCCGGACGGCAGATATCCGGCACCGGTCGTCGAGGTCACCGACCGCTACGGGCGCCAGGGGCGTACAAGCGGCCGGAAGCTGGTCGTCGACACCGTCGCTCCAGTGCTGACGGTCAGGCCGGACAGCAACCGCGCAGCTCACGGTGACCTGTCTCTGGCCGTGACAGCCGAGGCACGCACCCGGATCACGGTGGCATACGACGCAGACGTCCAGGACCACTTCACCGCCTCGGGACAGGCGACCACGGTGAGCAGGGCCTTCTCCCCCGGTACGTACGGAGTGACGGTCACCGCCACGGACCCCTACGGCAATGTCACGACCAAGAGGCTCAGCGTGACGGTGGACGACCGGCGTACCGCCGGTGACTGGCTGGTCCTGCTGGTGCAGCTGTTCCTGCTCCTCGGACTGATCGTCGCCGTCCTGTACATCCTCCGCCGCACCCGGCCGGCCCGCGAGGCGCGTCGGACCAGGCGTGCGGTCGACCAGTACGAGCGGGACCTGGCCGGCTGGGAGCGCGAGCGGGCCCGGCTGGTCGAACTCGCCGAGTTCGCCGCCGAGTTGGGGCAGGAGGGGTCGGGTACCGGGGGATGGCTCGCGGCCTGGGGCCGGCGACGACGGGACGAGTCCGTGTGGTGGGTGACCGACGCCGACATGGTTCAGCCCGCCACGAACGGCCAGGAGATCGCCGTACGCGACTCGGGAACCCTGGTGGTCACCGACCAGCGGCTGGTGTTCATGGGCCGTACCCGGCGCGAGTGGCTGTTCGCGAAGCTGGAGCACATCGAGCACGTCGGCCACGACACCACGCTGATGCGGGTGAGCAACCGCGCGAACGTGTCCGGGGTCCGCTACCGACGGGAAACCGAAAGGACGCGTCTCGCCGTCGACTCGGCCGTCGCCGACGCGCCCAGGGGAGTCACGCCCGCGCTCGGCACCGGACGCGGCCTCCTCCTGTCCCGCTTGCGGCAGGGAGTCAAAGCCCACGACCGGCTGCGGCCCGCCGCGCCGGAGCCTTCCTCGCCTGTCGGCCGACACGAACCGGCGGGCACGGGGGTCTGACTCCAGGGCTAAGGCCAGTCCACCAGCGCCGCGAACAGGACGTACACGACCGGCACCAGCGCCGGTGCCGCGAGTGCGAGCCCTGCTCGCCGGGCCGCGTTGCGACGCTCCCACGGCAACGCCCATCCGGCGGCCAGCAGGAACAGCGCAAGGCCCAGCCCCCCGAGCAGCACCGGAAACGCGACGCCGAAGCTCGACTCGAAGCGGTCGGCCTCGGGGGCCGAGCAGGAGTCGCAGGCCATCGCCGAGAAGCCGCCGATGAAGTACACGAGCACACAGGCGGGCAGGGTCAGAAGCGTCGAGACCAGCGGGGCGACCCAGGCTCCGGTCGCGCGGTCGTCGTCGGGTATGAGGTCCGGCATGGGTCCATCACAGCGCGCGGACATCCCCGGCCGCATGAGCGTTCGTACTCAGAAAGAACCGTCGGCGCGACGGAGTTCAGGCCCCCGCGTTCCGCAGCCGCGCGAACGACGTGTCCAGCCCCCGCTTCAGCAGTCCCGCCACCGGCCGCTCCACGAACCGGTGCACCAGCCAGCTCAGCAGCATGAACCCGGCGATGACGGAGACGACCAGCAGACGGGCGTCCATCGTGTCGCGGAGGCGGTTGATCAGCGTCGTGCCGGCCGCGTAGTGCATCAGGTACAGCGGATACGTCAGCGCGCCCGCCGTCACCAGCCACCTGCCGCGGACGCGGTCCGTGGCGCCGAGGGCGATGGCGACCATGGCCAGCAGGAACACGGTGAAGATCAGCACGCTTCCCCGCCATCCCGACACATGCTCGACCTCGTCGATCCGGATGCCCAGTTCGCGCTGGCCCATCAGCCAGGCCATCGCGAGGATGCCCCACAGCAGCACGTCCTGGCCGAAGCGGTGCATCAGGTACAGGGCGAGGCCGGCGATGAAGTACCAGGCGCCCTCCGGGTTGGCGACCAGTTCGAGCAGGGGGAGCTTGGAGATCGGGGCGAGCATCGCCGCGGCGCCCCAGACGCAGCAGAAGACGACGACCTTGCGGTAGGTCAGGCCCGTCCACACCACGACCAGGAAGAGCAGGTAGAAGCGGAGCTCCGACCACAGGGTCCAGTAGACGCCGTCGACGTTCATGACGCCCGAACCGGACTGGAGCATCGTGACGTTGAGGAGGACGTCCCGGGTGCGCAGGCGGTCCCAGACGCCGGGCAGCAGCGTCAGGACGACGGTGGTGAAGGCGACGGCGAACCAGTACGCCGGGTAGAGGCGGATCACCCGTGACACGAAGAACTGGCGCGGACTGCGACCCCAGCACGACATGCAGATCACGAAGCCGCTGATCACGAAGAAGATCTCGACACCGATCCAGCCGTAGGAGGCGAACCGGAAGACCGTGGGCATGATGTCGGACACCGGCCGGTCCCAGACCCGGTTGCCGGGCTGGTCCACCCGGTTGGTGCCGGCGTAGTGGTGCACCGCGACCATGAGGGCGGCCAGGAGCCGGATGCCGTCGATGGCGTAGAGCCGACGGCCGGCGCGTTCGCGTACCACGGCGGCACGAGGCGTGGCACGGGCGGTGGGCCGCACCGGCACGGTGCCCGGCGGAAGCGGTTGGTGCAGGCCGCTCAGGACCCGTCGGGGTATCGACGTTCTGCGCTGCGCATCCTGCATCGACACCTGCGGGTCCGTCCGTCCTCTCGGCCGAGTCCGGGCCGGAGCGGCGACCGGACGCCTCAGGCTACGACCGCCACAACCACCTCACAGCGACCAGACAGGAACATTCAGGGCACCCTCGGCGGGGAGTTGGCCGAAGCATCCAAGGAACGTCCCGCAGAGTTCGCCGACTCTTCACCCGCTCCGCATGCAACCGGACAGGCGCCACACAGGCCGCCGGACAGGCGAAGGGGCCCGTACGACCGAAGTCGTACGGGCCCCTTCAGAGACCTAGAGGTCTCGGAGACCTGTCAGGTCAAGATCAGGCGGTGATCTTGGTGACCTGGCCGGCGCCGACCGTCCGGCCACCCTCACGGATGGCGAACTTCAGGCCCTCTTCCATGGCGACGGGCTGGATGAGCTCCACCTTCATCTCGGTGTTGTCACCCGGCATGACCATCTCGGTGCCCTCGGGGAGGGTCACCACGCCGGTCACGTCCGTCGTACGGAAGTAGAACTGCGGACGGTAGTTGTTGAAGAACGGCGTGTGGCGGCCACCCTCGTCCTTGGAGAGGATGTAGGCCTGGGCCTCGAACTGGGTGTGCGGCGTGACCGAACCCGGCTTGATGATGACCTGGCCGCGCTCGACGTCCTCGCGCTTGATGCCACGGAGGAGCAGACCGACGTTCTCACCGGCCTGGCCCTCGTCGAGCAGCTTGCGGAACATCTCGATGCCGGTGACCGTGGTGGTGGTCTTCTCGGTCTTGATGCCGATGATGTCGACGGTCTCGTTGACCTTGAGGACACCACGCTCGATACGACCGGTGACGACGGTGCCACGACCGGTGATCGTGAAGACGTCCTCGATCGGCATCAGGAACGGCTTGTCGACGTCACGCTCGGGCTGCGGGATCGCCTCGTCGACGGCGGCCATCAGGTCCAGGACCGACTGGCCCCACTCCTTGTCGCCCTCGAGAGCCTTGAGCGCCGAGACCTTGACGACGGGAACGTCGTCGCCCGGGAACTCGTACTCGGAGAGGAGCTCACGCACCTCGAGCTCGACGAGCTCCAGGATCTCCTCGTCGTCCACCATGTCGGCCTTGTTCAGGGCGACGACGATGTAGGGAACGCCGACCTGGCGGGCCAGGAGCACGTGCTCCTTGGTCTGCGGCATCGGGCCGTCGGTGGCGGCGACCACGAGGATGGCGCCGTCCATCTGCGCCGCACCCGTGATCATGTTCTTGATGTAGTCCGCGTGACCGGGGCAGTCGACGTGGGCGTAGTGACGCGTCTCGGTCTGGTACTCGACGTGCGCGATGGAGATGGTGATACCGCGCTGGCGCTCCTCGGGAGCCTTGTCGATCTGGTCGAAGGCCGAGGCCTCGTTCAGGTCCGGGTACGCGTCGTGCAGCACCTTGGTAATGGCGGCCGTAAGGGTCGTCTTACCGTGGTCGATGTGACCGATGGTGCCGATGTTGACGTGGGGCTTAGTCCGCTCGAACTTCGCCTTCGCCACGGGGTCCTCCTGTGGAGTGGTTCTGAACGCCTTGCTTCATCGGCGCCAGGTGATCTTTGCTGGAAAGCCTCGGCCCGGGGGCACTCTCCCACAAATGCGGGTGAATGCCCCTCCGGGCTCCGGAGTCAAGCCTAAAGCGTGCGAACGCGGTGCGTTACTCGCCCTTGGCCTTCGCGATGATCTCCTCGGCGACGTTCCGCGGAACCTCGGCGTAGGAGTCGAACTGCATCGAGTAGCTTGCGCGACCCGACGTCTTGCTGCGGAGGTCTCCGACGTAGCCGAACATCTCCGAGAGGGGCACGAGGCCCTTCACGACGCGGGCACCGGCCCGCTCCTCCATGGCCTGGATCTGACCACGGCGGGAGTTGATGTCGCCGATGACCTCACCCATGTAGTCCTCGGGCGTGGTGACCTCGACGGCCATCATCGGCTCGAGCAGCACGGGGGACGCCTTGCGCGCGGCCTCCTTGAAGGCCTGCGAGCCGGCGATCTTGAACGCGAGCTCGGAGGAGTCGACCTCGTGGTAGGCACCGTCGATGAGCGTGACGCGGACGCCCGTCATCTCGTAGCCCGCCAGGATGCCGAACTGCATGGCCTCCTGCGCACCGGCGTCCACCGAAGGGATGTACTCCTTCGGGATACGGCCACCGGTGACCTTGTTCACGAACTCGTACGAGGCGTCGCCGCCCTCGATGGGCTCGATCGCGATCTGCACCTTGGCGAACTGACCGGTACCACCGGTCTGCTTCTTGTGGGTGTAGTCCACGCGCTCGACGGCCTTGCGGATCGTCTCACGGTACGCGACCTGCGGCTTGCCGACGTTGGCCTCGACCTTGAACTCACGGCGCATACGGTCGACCAGCACCTCGAGGTGCAGCTCGCCCATACCACCGATGATGGTCTGGCCGGTCTCCTCGTCCGAGTGGACCTGGAAGGAGGGGTCCTCCTCCGCGAGACGCTGGATGGCGACACCCAGCTTCTCCTGGTCACCCTTGGACTTGGGCTCGATGGCGACCTGGATGACCGGCGCCGGGAAGTCCATGGACTCCAGGATCACCGGGTTCTTGTCGTCGGACAGCGTCTCACCGGTGGTGGTCTGCTTCAGGCCCATGACGGCGACGATGTCGCCAGCGCCCACCGACTCGATCTCCTCACGCTTGTTCGCGTGCATACGGTAGATCTTGCCGATGCGCTCCTTCTTGCCCTTGACGGAGTTCAGCACGGCGGAGCCGGACTCCAGGCGACCGGAGTAGATCCGGACGAAGGTGAGCTTGCCCAGGTGCGGGTCGCTCATGATCTTGAACGCCAGCGCGGACAGCGGCTCGTCGTCGGACGGCTTGCGCTTGACGACGACCTCGGGGTCCTTGACGTCGTGGCCCTCGATGGCCTCGACGTCGAGCGGGGTCGGCAGGTAGCGCACGACCGCGTCGAGCAGGGGCTGGACGCCCTTGTTCTTGAACGCGGTGCCACAGAACACCGGGGTGACGGTGACGCCGTCGGACTTGCCGGACGCGATCGTGATGCGACGGATCGCGGCGTACAGCTGCTCCTCGGTGGGCTCCTGGCCCTCCAGGAACAGCTCCATGATCTCGTCGTCGTTCTCGGCGACGGCCTCGACCAGCTTGCCGCGGTACTCCTCGGCGGCCTCGGTGTGCGTGGCCGGGATGTCGACGACGTCGTACATCTCGCCCTTCGCCGCCTCGGCGGACCACACGAGCGCCTTCATGCGGACCAGGTCCACAACGCCCTTGAAGTCCATCTCGGCACCGATCGGCAGCTGCATGACGAGCGGGACGGCACCCAGACGGTCCGAGATCATGTCCACGCAGCGGTGGAACTCGGCGCCGGTACGGTCCAGCTTGTTCACGAAGCAGATGCGCGGCACACCGTAACGGTCGGCCTGACGCCACACCGTCTCGGACTGCGGCTCCACACCCGCGACACCGTCGAACACCGTGACGGCACCGTCGAGAACGCGGAGCGAACGCTCCACCTCGACCGTGAAGTCGACGTGCCCGGGGGTGTCGATGATGTTGATCGTGTAGTCGTTGTCCTCGAGCGGCCAGTGACAGGTGGTGGCAGCAGAGGTGATCGTGATGCCACGCTCCTGCTCCTGCTCCATCCAGTCCATGGTGGCGGCGCCGTCGTGGACCTCACCGATCTTGTAGCTGACGCCGGTGTAGAAGAGGATCCGCTCGGTGGTGGTCGTCTTGCCCGCGTCGATGTGGGCCATGATCCCGATGTTGCGGACCTTGGCCAGGTCAAGTGAAGTGGTAGCCATAAGGCTTCGGTCTTCTCTCGGTCTCGATGGGGTCTGCGACTACCAGCGGTAGTGCGCGAAGGCCTTGTTGGACTCGGCCATCTTGTGGGTGTCCTCGCGCTTCTTGACGGCCGCACCGAGGCCGTTCGAAGCGTCGAGAAGCTCGTTGAGCAGACGCTCGGTCATGGTCTTCTCGCGACGGGCGCGGGAGTAACCGACCAGCCAGCGCAGCGCCAGCGTGTTGGCGCGGCCGGGCTTGACCTCGACCGGCACCTGGTAGGTGGCGCCACCGACACGGCGGGACTTGACCTCAAGCGTGGGCTTGATGTTCTCCAGCGCGCGCTTCAGCGTGATGACCGGGTCGTTGCTGGTCTTCTCGCGCAGGCCCTCCATGGCGCCGTACACGATGCGCTCGGCGGTGGAGCGCTTGCCGTTCAGCAGCACCTTGTTGATGAGCGACGTGACAAGAGGAGAACCGTAGACCGGGTCGATGATGACCGGGCGCTTCGGGGCGGGGCCCTTACGAGGCATTCTTACTTCTCCTTCTTGGCGCCGTAGCGGCTGCGGGCCTGCTTGCGGTTCTTGACACCCTGGGTGTCAAGGGAGCCGCGGATGATCTTGTAGCGAACACCGGGCAGGTCCTTCACACGGCCGCCGCGCACGAGCACGATGGAGTGCTCCTGCAGGTTGTGTCCCTCACCCGGAATGTAAGCAGTGACCTCGATCCCGCTGGTCAGACGCACACGCGCGACCTTACGCAGGGCCGAGTTCGGCTTCTTCGGGGTGGTCGTGAACACACGCGTGCAGACGCCACGACGCTGAGGGGAACCCTCGAGTGCGGGCGTCTTGTTCTTCTCGACCTTGTCCTGCCGGCCCTTGCGGACCAGCTGCTGGATCGTAGGCACTACTTCTCCGGTTTCTGTGTGCCGAATGGTGAAGCTAACCTGGAACGTCGCCGACCCACGCGGTCGGGTGTGTCGAATCCGGCGGACTCCCGCCGCAAGGCGAAAAGAGCACAGATTACGGTGGCCGCTCACAGCTCGCGATGCGGTTGAAGGCACGCACGAGAGCCAGGGCACACCCCAGGCACAAGGTCTGAGCGTACCTAGCTCATTCGCTGCGGTCAAAACAAATGGGGTCGGGCCGCATCGTTATGCACTCCATGTCAAGCCCCTACGCCGCGGACGATCTTCGATTTCACGATCCGCACATGGAGAACCACGGTCGGACAGGACCACGGCAGGACCACCGGACCGCAAGGGGCCGCCGCAGGCATTTCAGGGGCGCGGGGAACTGCGCAAAAACGCCCGCCCCCACCGAACCCGCACCCGCGGACGTCACGCACCCGCACCCGCACCCGCACCCGCACCCGCAGGCAAGACCACCGGCCGGAGCCACCCGCAGGCAGGACCACCGCCCCCCACCCCTCCGGCGTCACCCGGAAGCGAGCCCCACCGCCACCATCAACGTCACCAGCACCGACCACGCGGCGACCGAGAGCCAGCCGAGCACCAGCCCGGTCAGCGCGAGCCCGTCGCCGCTCTCCCCCGTCCGCTCCATCTCCGCCCGCGCCGCGTGCCCGAGGATCACCGCGGGGATGCCGGTGAACCCGAACGTCGGCACGCACAGCAGCCCGCACACCGCGGCTCCGACCGCCTTCCCGTTCGCCCGCGGCCGCGGAGGCGGCAGGAACGTCCGGGGCACGGCGGTGAAGGGCGCCGGCTGCGGCACCGGCCCGAGCGGCAGATCGGACACGAGCAGCGCCAGCTCCCCCACGGTCCGCGCCGCGTACGCCCGCTCCACCCGCTTGTCGAACTCCCCCTTCTCCAGCCGCCCCTCGCCGTACCCGGCCCGCAACACGTCCACGGCCCGCTCACGGTCGGCATGGGAGGCGAGCATGGCGGAGGCACCGGGGTACGGGGAGGCACCGGGCTGCGGGGCCGCGTACCCGGGCCAGGGCCGCGCCACAGGGCCGCGCGGACCGGTCCAGGGCCGGGCGGCCGGAACGTCCACCGGAGCGTCTCTGCCCGGCCCTGACGGCCACTCGTCCTTGTCCTGCCACGACTGCCACGACGGTTGCGACACGGAGCACCCCCTGAGAGGTCGAATGCCTCCATGATGCTCCAACGCTGCGATACCGGGACAGGTTCCGCATCACCTGCACTCCGGCAGGACGCTCCGAGACGCCACGGGACTCCGCCGAGCACGCCGAAGGGCGGTCACCCCGTACGAAACGGGGTGACCGCCCTTCAGTCGTTCAGACGCAGGCCTTACTGGTTGTACGGCCCGTAGTCGTAGTCCTCCAGCGGAACAGCCTGGCCGGACCCCGTGCCGAACGGCGAGTAGTCGATGTCGTCGTAGCCGACGGCCGAGTACATCGCGGCCTTGGCCTCCTCGGTCGGCTCCACCCGGATGTTGCGGTAGCGGGACAGACCCGTACCGGCCGGGATGAGCTTACCGATGATGACGTTCTCCTTGAGGCCGATGAGGCTGTCGGACTTGGCGTTGATCGCCGCGTCCGTCAGGACTCGGGTCGTCTCCTGGAAGGAGGCGGCCGACAGCCAGGATTCCGTCGCCAGCGAGGCCTTGGTGATACCCATCAGCTGCGGACGACCGGAGGCCGGGTGACCGCCCTCCTGGACCACACGACGGTTCTCGGTCTCGAACTTCGAGCGCTCGACCAGCTCACCGGGCAGCAGCTCGGCGTCGCCGGACTCGATGATCGTCACGCGGCGCAGCATCTGCCGGATGATGATCTCGATGTGCTTGTCGTGGATCGACACACCCTGCGAGTTGTAGACCTTCTGGACCTCGCCGACCAGGTGGACCTGGACGGCACGCTGGCCCAGGATGCGCAGCACGTCGTGCGGGTTGGTGGCACCCACGGTGAGCTTCTGGCCCACCTCGACGTGCTCGCCCTCGCTGACCAGAAGACGCGCGCGCTTCGAGATCGGGAACGCCGTCTCGTCGCTGCCGTCGTCCGGCGTGATGACGATCTTCTTGGTCTTCTCGGTCTCCTCGATCCGCACGCGGCCCTGGGCCTCGGAGATCGGGGCGACACCCTTCGGGGTACGGGCCTCGAAGAGCTCGACGACACGCGGCAGACCCTGGGTGATGTCGTCACCGGCCACACCACCGGTGTGGAAGGTACGCATCGTCAGCTGGGTACCGGGCTCACCGATGGACTGGGCGGCGATGATGCCGACCGCCTCACCGATGTCGACCAGCTTGCCGGTGGCCAGCGAGCGGCCGTAGCACATGGCGCAGGTGCCGACGGCGGACTCGCAGGTCAGGACCGAGCGGGTCTTGACCGTGGAGACACCGTGGCGGACCAGCTCGTCGATGAGCACGTCGCCCAGGTCGGTGCCGGCCGGGGCCAGCACCTTGCCGTCGACGACGATCTCCTCGGCGAGGCAGCGCGCGTACACGGACGTCTCGACGTCGTCCGCCTTGCGCAGCACGCCGTCCGCGCCGACCTCCGCGATGTTGAGCTTGAGGCCGCGGTCGGTGCCGCAGTCCTCCTCGCGGATGATGACGTCCTGCGAGACGTCCACCAGACGACGGGTCAGGTAACCCGAGTCGGCGGTACGCAGGGCGGTGTCGGCCAGACCCTTACGGGCACCGTGCGTGGAGATGAAGTACTCCAGCACGGACAGGCCCTCACGGAAGGACGCCTTGATGGGACGCGGGATCGTCTCGTTCTTGGCGTTCGACACCAGACCACGCATACCGGCGATCTGCCGCATCTGCATCATGTTTCCTCGGGCACCCGAGTCAACCATCATGAAGATGGGGTTCGTCTTGGGGAAGTTCTCGTTCATCGCCTCGGCGACCTCGTTGGTCGCCTTGGTCCAGATCGCGATGAGCTCCTGAGTGCGCTCTTCCTTGGTGATCAGACCGCGCTCGTACTGCTTCTGGACCTTCTCGTCCTGCGCCTCGTAGCCCTTGACGATCTCCTTCTTCGCCTCGGGAACGACGACGTCGGAGATGGCCACGGTGACACCGGAACGGGTCGCCCAGTAGAAGCCGGCCGCCTTCAGGTTGTCGAGCGTCGCCGCCACGATGACCTTGGGGTAGCGCTCGGCCAGGTCGTTGACGATCTCGGAGAGCTGCTTCTTGCCCACCGAGTAGTCGACGAACGGGTAGTCCTCGGGCAGCAGCTCGTTGAAGAGCGCGCGGCCCAGGGTCGTGCGCAGCCGGAAGCTGTCGCCCGACTGGTACTCCGGCTCGCCCTCCTCGGCCACCGGCGGCGTCCAGCCACGCGGCGGGATGGTGCCCACCGGGAAGCGGATGTCGACCGGCGACTGGAGCGCCAGCTCACCGGCGTCGAACGCCATGATCGCCTCGGCCGTGGAGCCGAACGCGCGGCCCTCGCCCTTGGTGTCACGCAGCTCACCGTCGGTGGTGAGGAAGAACAGACCGAGGACCATGTCCTGGGTCGGCATCGTCACCGGACGGCCGTCGGCGGGCTTGAGGATGTTGTTCGAGGACAGCATCAGGATGCGGGCCTCGGCCTGCGCCTCCGCGGACAGCGGCAGGTGCACGGCCATCTGGTCACCGTCGAAGTCCGCGTTGAACGCGGTGCAGACGAGCGGGTGGATCTGGATGGCCTTGCCCTCGACCAGCTGCGGCTCGAAGGCCTGGATGCCGAGGCGGTGCAGGGTGGGAGCACGGTTCAGCAGCACCGGGTGCTCGGCGATGACCTCTTCGAGGACGTCGTACACGACCGTGCGGCCGCGCTCCACCATGCGCTTGGCGCTCTTGATGTTCTGCGCGTGGTTCAGGTCGACCAGGCGCTTCATCACGAACGGCTTGAAGAGCTCCAGCGCCATCGCCTTCGGCAGACCGCACTGGTGCAGCTTCAGCTGCGGACCGACGACGATCACGGAACGCGCGGAGTAGTCCACACGCTTGCCGAGCAGGTTCTGACGGAAGCGACCCTGCTTGCCCTTGAGCATGTCGGACAGCGACTTCAGCGGACGGTTGCCGGGGCCCGTGACCGGGCGACCACGACGGCCGTTGTCGAAGAGCGCGTCGACGGCCTCCTGGAGCATGCGCTTCTCGTTGTTCACGATGATCTCGGGCGCGCCGAGGTCGAGAAGCCGCTTCAGGCGGTTGTTGCGGTTGATCACACGGCGGTACAGGTCGTTCAGGTCGGAGGTCGCGAAGCGGCCACCGTCCAGCTGCACCATCGGGCGAAGGTCCGGCGGGATGACCGGCACGCAGTCCAGCACCATGCCCTTGGGGCTGTTGCTGGTCTGGAGGAACGCGGAGACGACCTTGAGGCGCTTGAGCGCACGGGTCTTCTTCTGGCCCTTGCCGGTACGGATGATCTCGCGGAGACGCTCGGCCTCCTCGTCGAGGTCGAAGGACTCCAGGCGCTTCTGAAGCGCCGCGGCACCCATCGAACCGTCGAAGTAGGTACCGAAGCGGTCCCGCAGCTCGCGGTAGAGCAGCTCGTCACCCTCGAGGTCCTGGACCTTGAGGTTCTTGAAGCGGGTCCACACCTCGTCGAGACGGTCGATCTCGCGCTGCGCACGGTCGCGCAGCTGCTTCATCTCACGCTCGGCACCCTCGCGCACCTTGCGGCGCACGTCGGCCTTGGCACCCTCGGCCTCGAGCTCGGCCAGGTCGCTTTCCAGCTTCTTGGCGCGGGCCTCGAGGTCGGCGTCCCGGCGGTTCTCGACCTGCTGGCGCTCCACGGAGACGTGCGCCTCCAGGGAGGGCAGGTCGCGGGTGCGGCGCTCCTCGTCGACGTACGTGATCATGTACGCCGCGAAGTAGATGACCTTCTCCAGGTCCTTCGGAGCGAGGTCGAGCAGGTAGCCAAGGCGCGACGGAACGCCCTTGAAGTACCAGATGTGGGTGACGGGAGCGGCCAGCTCGATGTGACCCATCCGCTCACGACGCACCTTGGCGCGAGTGACCTCGACGCCGCAGCGCTCACAGATGATGCCCTTGAAGCGGACGCGCTTGTACTTGCCGCAGTAGCACTCCCAGTCCCGGGTCGGACCGAAGATCTTCTCGCAGAAGAGTCCGTCCTTTTCGGGCTTGAGGGTGCGGTAGTTGATGGTCTCGGGCTTCTTGACCTCGCCGTGGCTCCACTGACGGATGTCGTCAGCGGTGGCCAGGCCGATCCGGAGCTCGTCGAAGAAGTTGACGTCGAGCACTATGCGTCAATCCCTCTCAGGGTTGTAAGTCACGGGGTCTGATACGGGGGTCCTGGGGCCGGCCGGAGGATCCTCACCAGGTCCTCCGGCCGGACTCCCGTCAGACCTCTTCGACGCTGCTCGGCTCGCGCCGGGACAGGTCGATGCCGAGCTCTTCCGCAGCGCGGAAGACGTCCTCGTCGGTGTCGCGCATCTCGATGGACATGCCGTCCGAGGACAGCACCTCCACGTTGAGGCACAGGGACTGCATCTCCTTGATGAGCACCTTGAAGGACTCGGGGATGCCGGGCTCGGGAATGTTCTCGCCCTTGACGATGGCCTCGTAGACCTTCACGCGGCCGGTCACGTCGTCGGACTTGATGGTCAGCAGCTCCTGGAGGGCGTACGCGGCGCCGTAAGCCTCCAGCGCCCACACCTCCATCTCACCGAAGCGCTGGCCACCGAACTGGGCCTTACCACCCAGCGGCTGCTGGGTGATCATCGAGTACGGACCGGTCGAGCGGGCGTGCAGCTTGTCGTCGACCAGGTGGTGCAGCTTGAGGATGTACATGTACCCGATCGAGATCGGGTCCGGGAACGGCTCACCGGAGCGGCCGTCGAACAGCCTCGCCTTGCCGGTCGGCTGCACCATGCGCTCGCCGTCGCGGTTCGGGATGGTGTGGTTCAGCAGACCCGCGAGCTCGTCCTCACGCGCACCGTCGAACACCGGGGTGGCGACGTTGGTGCCCGGGGCGACCTGGTCGGCGCCGATGACCTGGAGGCGCTGCGCCCAGTCCTCGGCGAGGCCGGAGACGTCCCAGCCGCGGCTGGCGAGCCAGCCGAGGTGGATCTCCAGGACCTGTCCCGGGTTCATTCGGGACGGGACACCCAGCGGGTTGAGGATGATGTCGACCGGGGTGCCGTCCTCCAGGAACGGCATGTCCTCGATCGGCAGGATCTTCGAGATGACACCCTTGTTGCCGTGTCGGCCGGCGAGCTTGTCACCGTCGGTGATCTTGCGCTTCTGCGCCACGTACACGCGCACCAGCTGGTTCACACCGGGGGGAAGCTCGTCGCCCTCCTCGCGGTCGAAGACGCGGACGCCGATGACCTTGCCGGTCTCGCCGTGCGGCACCTTCAGCGAGGTGTCACGGACCTCACGGGCCTTCTCACCGAAGATCGCCCGCAGCAGGCGCTCCTCCGGCGTCAGTTCGGTCTCACCCTTGGGCGTGACCTTGCCGACGAGGATGTCACCGGCGATGACCTCGGCACCGATGCGGATGATGCCGCGCTCGTCGAGGTCGGCGAGGACCTCCTCGGAGACGTTCGGGATGTCCCGGGTGATCTCCTCGGGGCCGAGCTTGGTGTCACGGGCGTCGACCTCGTGCTCCTCGATGTGGATCGAGGAGAGGACGTCGTCCTGCACGAGGCGCTGCGACAGGATGATCGCGTCCTCGTAGTTGTGACCCTCCCACGGCATGAACGCCACGAGCAGGTTCTTGCCCAGCGCCATCTCACCGTTCTCGGTGGCCGCGCCGTCGGCGAGGACCTGGCCCTCGATGACGCGGTCGCCCTCGTCGATGATGACCTTCTGGTTGACCGAGGTGCCCTGGTTGGAGCGGGCGAACTTGGCCAGGCGGTACGTGATGTACGTGCCGTCGTCGTTGGCGGTGGTGATGTAGTCCGCGGAGACCTCCTGGACCACACCCGCCTTCTCGGCCTTGACCACGTCGCCGGCGTCGACGGCGGAGCGGTACTCCATGCCGGTGCCGACGAGCGGGGCCTCGCTCTTGATGAGCGGCACGGCCTGACGCATCATGTTCGCGCCCATGAGGGCACGGTTGGCGTCGTCGTGCTCGAGGAACGGGATCATGGCGGTCGCGACCGACACCATCTGGCGCGGCGAGACGTCCATGTAGTCGACGTCGTCACCGGGGACGTAGTCGACCTCTCCGCCACGACGGCGGACCAGGACCCGGGCCTCCTCGAACCGCATGTCGTCGTTGAGCGTGGCGTTGGCCTGCGCGATGACGAAGCGGTCCTCCTCGTCGGCCGTCAGGTAGTCCACCTCGTCGGTGACCTGGCCGTCGACGACCTTGCGGTACGGCGTCTCCACGAAACCGAACGCGTTGACGCGGCCGTAGGAGGCGAGCGAACCGATCAGACCGATGTTCGGGCCTTCGGGCGTCTCGATCGGGCACATGCGGCCGTAGTGCGAGGGGTGCACGTCACGGACCTCGAAGCCGGCCCGCTCACGGGAGAGACCACCCGGGCCAAGAGCCGACAGGCGGCGCTTGTGGGTGAGACCCGACAGCGGGTTGTTCTGGTCCATGAACTGCGACAGCTGGCTGGTGCCGAAGAACTCCTTGATGGAGGCGACGACCGGCCGGATGTTGATCAGGGTCTGCGGCGTGATCGCCTCGACGTCCTGAGTCGTCATGCGCTCACGGACGACGCGCTCCATACGAGCCAGACCCGTGCGGACCTGGTTCTGGATGAGCTCGCCGACGCTGCGCAGACGACGGTTGCCGAAGTGGTCGATGTCGTCGGTCTCGACGACGATGTTCGTGCCGCTGTCGCCGACCGTCTCGGTCTCGCCCGCGTGCAGCTTCACCAGGTACTTGATCGTCGAGATGATGTCCTCGACGGTCAGGATGCCCGCGTCGAGCGGAGCCTCCGCACCCAGCTTCTTGTTGACCTTGTAACGGCCCACCTTGGCGAGGTCGTAGCGCTTCGGGTTGAAGTACAGGTTCTCCAGAAGCGTCTGCGCGGCCTCACGCGTGGGCGGCTCGCCCGGGCGCAGCTTGCGGTAGATGTCGAGCAGCGCGTCGTCCTGGCCCTGGGTGTGGTCCTTCTCCAGGGTGGCGCGCATCGACTCGTACTCGCCGAACTCCTCGAGGATCTGCTCGGTGGTCCAGCCGAGAGCCTTCAGGAGGACGGTGACGGACTGCTTGCGCTTGCGGTCGATGCGGACACCGACCATGTCGCGCTTGTCGATCTCCATCTCCAGCCAGGCACCCCGGGACGGGATGATCTTGGCCGAGAAGATGTCCTTGTCGGACGTCTTGTCGATGGAGGAGTCGAAGTAGACACCCGGCGAGCGGACCAGCTGCGACACCACGACACGCTCGGTGCCGTTGATGACGAAGGTGCCCTTGTGGGTCATGAGCGGGAAGTCGCCCATGAAGACCGTCTGGGACTTGATCTCGCCGGTCTCGTTGTTGGTGAACTCGGCCGTCACGAAGAGCGGGGCCGCGTACGTGAAGTCGCGGTCCTTGCACTCGTCGATGCTGTTCTTCGGCGGCTCGAAACGGTGGTCGCGGAACGTCAGCGACATCGACCCGGAGAAGTCCTCGATCGGAGAGATCTCCTCGAAGATCTCCTCCAGACCGGACTTGGTGGGGACGTCCTGACCTGACTCCAGAGCCTCCTCGACCCGACTCTGCCAGGCGGTGTTCCCGAGCAGCCAGTCAAAGCTCTCGGTCTGCAACGCGAGCAGGTTGGGAACCTCGAGAGGCTCCTTGATCTTTGCAAAAGAGATGCGCAGCGGGGCTGTGCTGGCGGCGTTGTTCGTATTCGCGGTCGAGGCAGTGCGCGAGGCGGCCAAGAGGGGGTCCTTCCGAGGGCTCGGACTCACTACGCGCTCCCCGGACCCTCTCCCACGGCACAGAGACAGCTATCGCCGATTTGACCAAAAGGCCAGGTCAGAGATGGTCTGATCATCGATGCTGGGGCGAGGGCAGACCCCTGGTGACGGGCAGGGGACAGCTAACAGGCAGCGCAAAGGGTCAGTGTAGCCACTTGGCGCACTGATGTCCAGCCCTGCTTTTCTGTCCGGTCTTCAAAAACTCTCGCTGCCCTCAACGTCCTCGGCATGGTGCCCTCAACGCACGTTGATACTGCCCTCTTCGTCGCCGATCCATGCCTCGGATTCGGACCGTTCTGGCGACGCGTCCTGAGAATTGCGCGCTGCGTGCGGTTCGTCAAGGCCTCCCCGCCCGAACCCGGGGTTCGGGAGACACGACGAAGATCACCATACCCCTCGCCCAAGAGGTCGCAAGGCAACCGTGACCGCGCCTCCAGGAACGCCGAAGAGCGACCACCCGGATGGATGATCGCTCCTCGGCGCTTACGCGTTACAGGCCCAGCGGGACCTGTGGGGTGTTACTTGACCTCGACCGAGGCGCCGGCGCCCTTGAGGGACTCGGCAGCCTTCTCGGCGGCCTCCTTGGCGACCTTCTCGAGAACGGGCTTCGGGGCGCCGTCCACGAGGTCCTTGGCCTCCTTCAGGCCCAGGGAGGTCAGCTCACGCACGACCTTGATGACCTGGATCTTCTTGTCGCCGGCACCCGTGAGGATGACGTCGAACTCGTCCTGCTCCTCAGCGGCCTCGGCGGGGGCGGCCGGACCGGCCGGGCCCGCGACGGCGACGGCCGCGGCGGCGGTGACGTCGAACTTCTCCTCGAAGGCCTTCACGAACTCGGAGAGCTCGATGAGGGTCATCTCCTCGAACTGCGCGAGCAGGTCTTCCTGGCTGAGCTTCGCCATGAGGGGCGATCCTTCCACTAATTCGGCTGGTGCCGGATGTATCGATACGGCGGGCGTACTGACGGCCCGCTACGACCCGCGCGTCATGCGACGCGGATCAATGCGCGAGCCGAATTACTCGGCACCGCCCTGCTCGGCCTGCTTGGCACGAAGCGCCTCCGCGGTGCGGACGAACTTCGACGGGAGCGCCTGGAAGACCTGAGCAGCCTGAGTCTGCTTGCCCTTGAAGGCACCCGCCAGCTTGGCGAGCAGAACCTCGCGGGACTCGAGGTCCGCAAGCTTCTTGATCTCGTCGGCGGACAGCGCCTTGCCGTCAAGGACACCGCCCTTGATGACGAGGTTCGGGTTGTCCTTGGCGAAGTCACGAAGACCCTTCGCCGACGTCACCGGGTCACCGGTGATGAAGGCAACCGCCGTCGGACCGTTGAACAGGTCGTCGAGCGTCGAGATCCCGGCCTCGTTGGCCGCGATCTTGGTCAGCGTGTTCTTCACCACGGCGTACTGGGCGTCTTCACCGAGCGAACGACGCAGCGTCTTGAGCTGCGCCACGGTGAGACCCCGGTACTCGGTCAGCACAGCGGCGTTCGAGCTGCGGAACTGGTCCGCGAGCTCGGCTACCGCGGCAGCCTTGTCGGGCCTTGCCATAAGCGTGGCCTCCTTCCGGGTGATGAGGACCGCTCAGAAGGGGCTGAACAAAACGAAACGCCCCGGCGCAGGCGCACGGGGCGTAGCTCTACCGGAACACGCGACCCTGAGGCAGCGAGATCCAGGAGCAACTTCCACAGTCACCTGCGCGGGTCGTCCGCGATTCTCAGCGGATCCTTCGGCCACCGCACCCTCTCGCGAGGACACGACAACGACCAGCGGTCTTTGGCTTCTGGAGGAGCGTACGTGACCGGATCCCTGTCAAGCAAATCCGGTCCTACGACGATCAGCTGCTCTGGAGTTCCTTCATCATCTGGGCCAGGTCCGCCGTCTCGTTGGCCGGCGGGGCCTCGACGGTGACGGGCTTGTTGTAGTCGAGGAACGTGAAGGTCATGTCGAACTTGCCCTTGGTGGCGTCGCCCTGCATGCGGAACTGCTTGGCGTGCTGCTGGGCGTCGACCCACATGTCCATCGTGAACTTGTCCAGGCCGAGCTTCTCGAGCTGCTCGGTGCTCTTCTCGCGCTGCTCGCGCACCGACTTGTCGGCGTCCTTGAAGGAGGCCTTGAGCTCGGCCAGCGTGACGTCGCCGGCGTAGTGGGTCGTCTTGACCCCGTCGATCGTCTCGGTGCCGACCTTCTTCACGTCCTTGGCGCCGTTGAGGAAGGAGGACATGGAGGCCGGGTTCTGGTCGGCCTGGCCGGCGCCGGGAGCGGCAGCGCCGAGGCCGCCGTCCTTGCCGAGCGCGGACAGGTCGAACTTCATCCACTTCTTGCCGTCCATCTCCTTGGCCAGCTCGGGGTTGCCCCCGATGTACATGGCCTTGTCGACGAGACGGATCTCCGCGGAGCCCTGACCGGCCGCGGTCATCTTCATGCTCATCGCGAGGTCGGGCTTGGTGCGCATGGCGGCCTCGGCCTGGACCTGCCCGGCCTCGGGCATCTCGCCCTTCATGCGGTAGTGGAAGGAGGTGATCTCCTCCGTGTTCTTCGCCGCCTTGGCGACGGCGGCCGCGGGAGACATCTCCGGCGACTCGTCGCTCCCCTTGGAACAGCTCACCGCACCCGAGGCGAGGGCCACGGCGGCGAGGCCGACACCGATGGTCCGACAGCGCGCGGAACGTCGTACAGAGGTACCCATTGATTCCCCCCAAGGAACACATGGTCGATTCACAGCAAGACCGCGAGCCTATCCGAGAGTGAAGGGAGGGGTCGGTGAATTCTCCGGCGCTCAGGAGGGGTTGGTGCCTGACTGTGACAGGAGCGCCTTGAAGTCCTGGGTGTCCGCGGCCGGCGGCCTGCGCACGGCGACCGTGACGCCGTAGTCGCTGTAGTGGGCGGTCTGGGTGACCTTGCCGCCTGCCGCGCTGCTCTTCTCGACCTTCTTGACCAGGAGGTTCTTCTCGTCGATCCAGATGTCGAGGCTCTCCCCGGTGACGCCGGCGCTCTGGAGGCGCTGCCGGAGCCCGGCGTCGGTGACGTCACCGACCGCGACGGTGCCGGAGTAGTGGGTGGCGGCCCGGCCGTCCACGGTCTCCTCGCCGACCGCGCGGACGTCCTCGGAGTCCAGCAGCAGCCGCACCGACTGGTCGGGGGTGGTGGAGCGCATCTGCTCGGCGAGGTCGGCGCCGCCGCCGAGACTCTTCAGGTCCTCGTAGCCGTACCTGAGCCAGTGTCTGCCGCCCGTCTTCGCGGCGAAGGCGTCGCCCATGCGCGCGTAGTAGGCGTCGTGGAGGTAGCGGGCCTGCATGGAGGTGACACCGAGACCGCGCATGGTCGTGGCCGCGGTGCCGCCGGTGTAGCGGAGGGTGAGGCTGCCTGAGAGCCCGTCGCGCCAGGCGAGGAGGCCGTCGGCGGTGAGGGAGAGCTGGCTGCCCATCACGGTGGTGGACCGCACCCGGGCCGTCCCGGCCTGGTGGGTGGAGCGTTCGGCCGTGCGCA
This sequence comes from Streptomyces sp. NRRL B-3229, assembly GCF_000719505.1. Classification (NCBI taxonomy): domain Bacteria; kingdom Bacillati; phylum Actinomycetota; class Actinomycetes; order Kitasatosporales; family Streptomycetaceae; genus Streptomyces; species Streptomyces sp. NRRL B-3229. The sequence goes on from NZ_JOGP01000006.1 coordinate 324,305, forward strand.
GGGCAGGGAGGGCGGCGGGGGCCGAGGCGGTGTGCCCGGCTTCCGGCCCGTCGGGTGCGCCGGAGGAGGTGCAGGCGGCCAGTCCCGTCAGCGCGGCGACCGCCGCGACCCGGACCGCAGCCGTCGTCCTGTTCATACGTCCCCCCGGTACAAGTGCCCTGCTCGCACGCTAACTCAGAGCACTGGCACCGCACATGGGAACGGGCCCCGCACCTCGAAAGGTGCGGGGCCCGTGAACCTGCCGGTGTCTCAGACCGCGGCCGGGTCCTCCTCGACGAGGAGGTTGCGGGTGCGGTTGGAGTCGACCGGGATGCCGGGGCCCATCGTGGTGCTGATGGCGGCCTTCTTGATGTAGCGGCCCTTGGCGGCGGACGGCTTCAGACGGAGGATCTCCTCCAGGGCCGCGCCGTAGTTCTCCACCAGCTTGGTGTCCTCGAAGGACGTCTTGCCGATGATGAAGTGCAGGTTCGAGTGCTTGTCGACGCGGAACTCGATCTTGCCGCCCTTGATGTCCGTGACAGCCTTCGTCACGTCCGGGGTCACGGTGCCGGTCTTGGGGTTCGGCATGAGACCACGGGGACCGAGCACGCGGCCGAGGCGGCCGACCTTGCCCATGAGGTCCGGGGTGGCGACGACGGCGTCGAAGTCCAGACGGCCCTTCGACACCTCGTCGATGAGCTCGTCGGCGCCGACGATGTCGGCGCCCGCGGCACGAGCGGCCTCGGCACGGTCACCGGTCGCGAAGACCAGGACCCGGGCGGTCTTACCGGTGCCGTGCGGGAGGTTCACGGTGCCACGGACCATCTGGTCGGCCTTGCGCGGGTCGACACCCAGACGGAAGGCGACCTCGACGGTGCCGTCGAACTTGGTCGTGGAGGTCTCCTTGGCGAGACGGACGGCCTCGAGCGGGGCGTACAGCTTCTCCCGGTCGATCTTCTCGTCCGCAGCGCGAAGGGCCTTGCTGCGCTTGCTCACAACTGCTCCTGTGTGTTCTTAGGAGTCGTGGTACGGGCCGAGCCGGCCCTGCCACTTCTGCTTTGTACGGGGGGTTGGGGCTCAGCCCTCGACGGTGACGCCCATGGAACGCGCGGTACCGGCGATGATCTTCGCGGCGGCGTCCAGGTCGTTGGCGTTGAGGTCGGGGAGCTTGGTGGTGGCGATCTCGCGGACCTGCGCCTCGGTGATCTTGGCGACCTTGGTCTTGTGCGGCTCGCCGGAGCCCTTCTCGATGCCCGCGGCCTTGAGGATCATCTTCGCGGCCGGCGGCGTCTTGGTGATGAAGGTGAAGGAGCGGTCCTCGTAGACCGTGATCTCCACCGGGATCACCCAGCCACGCTGCGACTCGGTCGCGGCGTTGTACGCCTTGCAGAACTCCATGATGTTGACGCCGTGCTGACCCAGCGCGGGGCCGACCGGCGGAGCCGGGTTGGCGGCACCGGCCTGGATCTGGAGCTTGATGAGCCCCGTGACCTTCTTCTTCTTGGGAGGCATGCTCTCTCCGGGTCCTTAGTGAGAGGTTGAGTGCCACCTGCGTCAATCGGATGCGTCAATTGGATGATTCATCCAGCAAATGGCATACCGCACTACGATAGCCGCTTGGCCCTCCGGACATGAAATCCGCTGGTCAACGCGGCTGCGAACAGCACAAACGCCGGAATCCCGGTGAGTGCGGTCATGGCGAGGACGTAGCCCGTGCCGCGCTCCTCGGCGACCACCGTCGGGTCCGAGGCCAGGTACCGGACGGTGATCGGTTCACCGTCACGCGCGACCTTGTTCTTCCGGGCCGCGGTGAGGGCGGGCAGATCGGCCTCCACCCGCTTGCCGTCGGCCACGAAGTCGACCCAGCACCGGTGCCGCCAGCAGTTGGCACCCTCCGCGTGGAAGGTCCCGACCGCGCGCACCCCGTCCTCGACCTGGGTCACCCGCCGCCCCTGGACGACCCACACAGAGACGGGAGCCGTCGCGAAGAGCGCCGCCAGCACCAGAAGGATCACGGGCAGCCGAAAGCGACGAAGACGCCCCCTGCCGGTCTGCACCGGGGGGACGCCCTCGTCGGTTCTGGCTGGGTCGGCCAAGCGGCTCAGTTCTTCTGGATCTGGTCGAAGGACAGCTCGACCGGAGTCTCGCGGCCGAAGATCTCCACCAGGCCCTTGACCTTCTTGGAGTCGGCGTTGATCTCGTTGATCGTGGCCTGGAGGGTGGCGAAGGGGCCGTCGGTGACGGTGACCGAGTCGCCGACCTCGAAGTCCAGGACCTGGACCTCGACCTTGCGGGCCGGAGCCGGCTTGCCCTCGGCCTCGGCGGCCTCGCGGGCGGCCTTCTCCTCGGCCTCCGGGGCGAGCATCTTGACGATCTCGTCCAGGGTCAGCGGGTACGGGTCATAGGCGTTGCCCACGAAGCCGGTCACGCCGGGGGTGTTGCGGACGACGCCCCAGGACTCGTTCGTCAGGTCCATGCGCACCAGCACATAGCCGGGGAGCTTGTTCTGACGGATCGTCTTGCGGTCGCCGTTCTTGATCTGGACGACCTCTTCCTGCGGCACCTCGGCCTGGAAGATGTAGTCCTCGACGTTCAGCGAGACGGCACGCTGTTCGAGGTTGGTCTTCACGCGGTTCTCGTAACCGGCGTAGGTGTGGATGACGTACCACTCGCCGGGCAGGGTCCGCAGCTCCTCGCGCAGGGCGGCGACCGGATCGACCGGCTCGGCCGGCTCTTCCTCGATCTCGTCCTCGACGGCCTCGACGTCACCGCCGGACTCCTCCTCGGAGTCGTCCTCGGTGTCGTCCTCGGCGTGGAGAGCGGCTTCCTCGGCGGGCTCGCCCGCCTCGGCGTCGGCAGCCTCGACCTCGTCCAGGTCCTCGTCCGCGCCCTCGACGATGTCGAGCTCGTCGTCGACAGACTCGTCGGGCTCGATGGCGTCGTTCAGGTTCTGGTCAGACACGGTGGCTGCTTCTTCCTGGATACAAGGGGTGGAACATGCGAAAAGGGGCGCCGGTAACCTCGGCGCCCTTCGCTCTGTGCTCAGCCGAATACGTACTTGGCGGCGTGGTTCAGTCCATAGTCAATCACGGTCACCAGACCGATCATGACGAGAACGAAGACGATCACCACGGTCGTGTACGTCGTCAGCTGGTTCCGCGTCGGCCAGACGACCTTGCGGAGTTCTGCGACGATCTGCCGGTAGAAGGTCCCCAGACGCTTCAGCGGGCCCTTCTTGGCACGCTTGCCGCCCTTGCGGGCCTTCTTCTGGGTCTCCGGCGCTTCGTCCTGGGCGCCAGGCGTGTCGATGGAGCCCACGGCGTCCGCCATTCGTCCTCACCTGTTCCCGGGTCGTGGCCGTGCCGCGCCCGGTTGGAGCCGCACGGCGGTGCATTGCTGTACGTACATGCGCACACATCCTGGCGAAGGTGTGTGTGTTGCAGGGCCGGAGGGACTTGAACCCCCAACCGCCGGTTTTGGAGACCGGTGCTCTACCAATTGAGCTACGACCCTTTGTGTGCCCCCCAACGTACCGCATCCAACCAGGTGCTCGGTGTGCACCTGCCGGGGCGGCTGCTGAAGGCCAACGAGGTGTGAGTGTACGTGGTCCGCGGCCCTCCGTCGAACAGAAAGCGCCCGTACGGGCCTTGGGGACGGAAGATCGCCCAGCGTGCGGTCCGAATCCGGACGGTTGTTCAACCGATGTTCAGTCTGTGAAACCCGTGTGCCGGGGGAGTTTCCGGTCTGGAACGATGGGTCCCATGAGCGCTGCAACCCCTCCCACCGAGCGCCGGGTCTCCGCCCGAGTCGGCGCGATCTCCGAGTCCGCCACCCTCGCCGTGGACGCCAAGGCCAAGGCCCTCAAGGCCGCCGGGCGTCCGGTGATCGGCTTCGGCGCCGGTGAGCCGGACTTCCCGACCCCGGACTACATCGTCCAGGCCGCGATCGAGGCCTGCTCGAACCCGAAGTACCACCGCTACACGCCGGCCGGCGGCCTCCCCGAGCTGAAGACCGCGATCGCCGCGAAGACGCTGCGGGACTCCGGTTACGAGGTCGACCCGTCCCAGATCCTGGTGACCAACGGCGGCAAGCAGGCGATCTACGAGGCCTTCGCCGCGATCCTCGACCCGGGCGACGAGGTCATCGTCCCGGCGCCGTACTGGACGACCTACCCGGAGTCGATCCGGCTGGCCGGCGGTGTCCCGGTGGAGGTGGTCGCCGACGAGACGACCGGCTACCGGGTCTCCGTCGAGCAGCTGGAGGCGGCCCGCACCGAGAAGACCAAGGTCGTCCTCTTCGTCTCCCCCTCCAACCCGACCGGCGCGGTCTACAGCCAGGCCGACGCGGAGGCCATCGGCCGCTGGGCCGTCGAGCACGGCCTGTGGGTGCTGACCGACGAGATCTACGAGCACCTCGTCTACGGCGACGCGAAGTTCACCTCGCTGCCCGCGCTCCTGCCCGAACTGCGCGACAAGTGCATCGTCGTCAACGGTGTCGCCAAGACGTACGCCATGACGGGCTGGCGGGTCGGCTGGATCATCGGCCCGAAGGACGTCGTCAAGGCCGCGACCAACCTCCAGTCGCACGCCACCTCCAACGTGTCGAACGTCGCCCAGGTCGCCGCCCTCGCCGCGGTCTCCGGCAACCTCGACGCGGTGGCGGAGATGCGCACGGCCTTCGACCGCCGGCGCAAGACGATCGTCCGCATGCTCAACGAGATCGACGGCGTCCTCTGCCCGGAGCCCGAGGGCGCCTTCTACGCCTATCCGTCGGTCAAGGAGCTGCTCGGCAAGGAGATCCGCGGCAAGCGCCCGCAGGACTCGGTCAAGCTGGCCGCGCTGATCCTGGAGGAGGCCGAGGTCGCGGTCGTCCCGGGCGAGGCCTTCGGCACGCCGGGCTACCTGCGGCTGTCGTACGCGCTGGGTGACGAGGATCTCGTCGAGGGCGTCAGCCGGATCCAGAAGCTGCTGGCGGAGGCGCGGGACTGAGATCGCTGCACAGGGGACCAGCTGCTCACGCGAGTGGCTGGTCCCTTTTTTTGTGCGAGCAAGACCACTAAAGGGGAAAGCGGTACCGGGACGCCCGTGACGTACGGCAGGATCGGCGAATGGAGCGTGTACGTGATGTCTCTGAGCTGCCGAAAGCCCATCTGCATCTGCACTTCACCGGCTCGATGCGCCCGGGGACGGTTCTGGAACTGGCCGACAAGTACGGGGTACGACTGCCCGAGGCGCTGGTCGACGCACTGACCAGCGGGGAACCGCCGAGGCTGCGGGCCACCGACGAGCGGGGCTGGTTCCGGTTCCAGCGGCTGTACGACGCCGCCCGCTCGTGCGTCAGGGAGCCCGAGGACATCCGGCGGCTGGTGCGGGAGGCCGCGGAGGAGGACGTGCGCGACGGCTCGGGGTGGCTGGAGATCCAGGTCGACCCCACGTCGTACGCGCCCCGGCTCGGGGGGCTGATCCCGGCGCTGGAGATCATCCTGGACGCGGTGGAGACGACCTCGCGGGAGACCGGGCTCGGGATGCGGGTGCTGGTGGCCGCGAACCGCATGAAGCACCCGCTGGACGCGCGCACACTGGCCCGGCTCGCGGTGCGGTACGCGGAGCGGGGCGTGGTCGGCTTCGGCCTGTCGAACGACGAACGCCGGGGCATGGCAAGGGACTTCGACCGCGCCTTCCACATCGCACGGGAAGGCGGTCTCCTCTCGGCACCGCACGGCGGTGAGCTGACCGGCCCCTCGTCGGTACGGGACTGCCTGGACGACCTGGACGCCAACCGGATCGGGCACGGGGTGCGCGCGGCGGAGGACCCGCGGCTGCTGAAGCGGCTGGCGGACCGGCAGGTGACGTGCGAGGTGTGTCCGGCGTCGAACGTGGCGCTCGGTGTCTACGAGAAGCCGGAGGACGTGCCGCTGCGGACACTGTTCGAGGCGGGGGTGCCGATGGCGCTGGGCGCCGACGACCCCCTGCTGTTCGGTTCACGGCTGGCCGCGCAGTACGAGATCGCCCGGCGGTACCACGGCTTCACGGACCCGGAACTCGCGGAACTGGCCCGCCAGTCGATCCGCGCCTCGGCGGCACCGGAGGACGTGAAGGCGAAGCTGTTGTCGGGGGTGGACGACTGGCTCGGTCACCCGGACGCCTAGGGGCGACGCGGCTCAGGCACCGGGCCTTTTGAAGTGGGCGTAGGGCGGATAGGCCTTGAAGCAGACCATCACCTCGTAGGGATGTCCGCCGCCGGGCGGCTGCGTCAGGCCCGCGATCCCGGAGACCAGGGCCGAGTACCCCTGGGCGACACGTTCCTGCCGCGGACCCCAGCCCGCCGCGTGGGCGAGGGCCATGGCCGACTCGGCGAAGACGTCCCGGCTGCCGAAGAGGAAGAACGTCCGCGCGTGCGTGGTGTGCCGCAGGTGGTCCCGGAAGTCCGCGCGCCCCCAGCGCCGGCGCCAGCCGACGGCGTCCCGCTCGGTGCGGGCCTCGTCGGTCCGTACGGACAGGGGGCAGCCGGCCGTGAGGGCGTGCCGCAGCTCGGGCCACTTGCTGGGGCGCAGTCCGTACGAGTGGTGCGACAGGACCAGATCGACCCGCTGCCCCCATCCCTCGTCGGGCGGGACCCCGTCCCGCAGCGGTATGTGGACGACGGTGTGGCGTGAGTACGCGGCGAAGGAGAACAGGCCTGCGAGCCGGTTCAGTCCGTCGTGGTCGCCGAGGATCATGCCGACCGGTTCCGGGGCGGTCAGCGAGGTGTGGCGCAGGGTGTCGCGGGGCTGGACGACGCGGTGTTCTCGGGGGCCGGTGCGGGGTCTGAACTCGGTGAGGTTCAGCCGCATACGGGGGTCCTGGTCGGCATGTGTCCAGGGTGGTCGTCGGGGGCGGGTACCGACAACCGGGTTTCCGCCGCGTCCTTGCCCTAGAGGCTGCCGCGTCCTTGCCCTACAGGCTGACGCCCACCGTCACCGGCTCGTTGACCAGGGTGATCCCGAAGGTGTCCCGTACGCCCGTCACGACCTCTCGGGCCAGGGCGAGGAGGTCCTCCGTGGTCGCGTCACCCCGGTTGGTGAGGGCCAGGGTGTGTTTCGTGGAGATACGGGCGGGGCCGTTGCCGTAGCCCTTGGTGAAGCCGGCCTTGTCGATCAGCCAGGCCGCGGAGGTCTTGGTGTGGCCGTCGCCCGCGGGGTAGGCGGGGGGTTCGGCGTCCGCGCCCAAGTGCTGCTTCACGCGCGCGTGGAACTCGGCGAACTGGGTGTCCGTGAGGATCGGGTTGGTGAAGAAGGAGCCGGCCGACCAGGTGTCGTGGTCGTCGGGGTCCAGGACCATGCCCTTGCCCGCGCGCAGCTTGAGGACGCTCTCGCGGGCGTCGGCGAGGGGGACGCGGTCGCCCGGTTCCACGCCGAGGGTGCGGGCGGTCTCGGCGTACTTGATGGGCGCGGAGAGACCGTCGGCGTCTTGCAGCTCGAAGTGGACGCGCAGGACGACGTACCGGGTCGGGTCTTCCTTGAAACGGCTGTGGCGGTAGGAGAAGGCGCACTCGTCGTTGGTGAGGGTGACGGTCTCTCCGGTGCGGCGGTCGTAGGCGATGACCTCGGAGATGGTGGAGGACACTTCCTGGCCGTAGGCGCCGACGTTCTGGATGGGGGTCGCGCCTGCGGAGCCGGGGATGCCGGCGAGGCACTCGATGCCGGCGAGTCCGGCGTCGACGGTGCGGGCGACTGCGTCGGTCCATACCTCGCCGGCGGCGAGTTCCAGGTGGGTGCCGGAGAGTTCGAAGCCCTGGGTGCCGATGACGAGAGCGGTGCCCTCGAATCCCTTGTCCCCGATGACGAGGTTGGAGCCGCCGCCGATGACGAGGAGGGGGGTGCGGGTGCGGTCGGCCTCACGGACGACTTCGATCACCTCGGCGTCGGTCGTCGCGGTGACGAGGCGGGTGGCGGGGCCGCCCAGACGGAAGGTGGTGAGGGGGGCGAGGGGGGCGTCGTGTCGTTCCTGCACGCGGTACAGGGTACGGGGGTGGGGGTGGTTGGTTGTCTGCGGCTGGGTGGGGGCGGGCGTTTTGCGCAGTTCCCCGCGCCCCTGAAATGCCTGCGGCGGCCCGTCCGGCTTCGGTGGGGGCGTGCGTAGCGCGTGCGGCCCGGTGGGTGGGTCGGTGCCGGGGTGGGGGGTGTCCGTCCTCGGTCCGGCGGCTCGGTCTCTTTTCACAGGGCCCGGTTCCGGACGCCGGCCGCTGCGGGCGGGCGCGCGGCTGACGGTCAGGTGGGCGGGCGCGAGCGGCGAATGGGTCCGGTGGGGGCGGGCGCGGCTGCTGAGGTTTCGTCCTGGCGCACGTGACCAAGGGCTCTGTTGCGGCGTACGTGACTGCAACCCCCTAGGGGCGCGGGGAACTGCGCGACCAGCCACGACGGCCCGCAACCGCCCACGAACCGTACCCGGCAGCTCAGTAGGCGCCCCGCTCAAGCGAAACGGCCCCGCCCTCCCCCGGACGGGACCGTCGGCACCACTAAGTCAGCTCACCGTCTCCAACTCCCGCGCCCCCTCAGACGCCCCTCGCACCACATCCGCCGCAACCGCCCCCCGCGAGGGAATCAGCAGCGCCGCCACCCCCGCGGCCGCCACCACCGCCGCTCCCGTGACCAGCGCCGGCTGGAGGCCGTCCACGAAGGACTGGCCGGTCTCGTAGCCGCCCTGCGCGGAGAAGATCGACGCCATGACGGCGATTCCCAGCGCCCCGCCCACCTCACGCAGCGCGTTGTTGGCTCCGGACGCGATCCCCTGCTCAGAGGCGCGCACGCTCGACATGACCAGGTTGGACGCGGGGGCGAAGAACAGGCCCATGCCGATGCCGCTGAGGATGAGACCGGGCAGCTGCGAGCCGTAGGACGCGTCGACGGTGACCACGGAGGCCATGTAGGCGAGGCCCGCCGCCTGGAAGAAGAGCCCCGTGGCGACGACGGGGCGCCCGCCGATGCGGTCGGAGAGGATCCCGGCGATCGGCGCGACGAGCATCGGCATGCCGGTCCAGGGCAGCATCCGCAGCCCCGCCTCGGTGGGCGAGTAGCCGAGGACGCCCTGCATGTACTGGCTGAGCAGGAAGATCGAGCCGAACATGCCGAGGAACATCAGGAGGCTGGCCGCGTTGATGCCGGAGAAGGCCCGGGAGCGGAACAGCCGCATGGGGAGCATGGGGTTCTTGGCCCGCGTGCTGTAGAGGACGAAGGCCGCGAGCAGGGCCGCGCCGGCGAACAGCGCCAGCAGGACCAGCGCGTCGGTCCAGCCGTCGGACGGGCCGCGGACCAGGCCGTAGACGACACCGAAGAGACCGCCGCTGGCGAGCAGCGTGCCGGGGATGTCGAGGCGTGCGCCGGTGCCGTGGGACTCGGCGAGGCGGAGGCGGGCCAGGGGCAGCAGGACGAGGCCGAGCGGGACGTTCAGCCAGAAGATCCACTGCCAGGAGACGTGCTCGGTGAGGCTGCCGCCGATCAGCGGGCCGGAGGCGACGGCGAGTCCGTTGACGGCGCCCCAGATGCCGTACGCCATTCCACGCCGGGCGGCGGGCACGGCCGCGGTGAGGAGGGTCAGCGTGAGGGGCATCATGATCGCCGCTCCGACGCCCTGGACCGCGCGGGCGGCGATGAGGGAGTCGATGCCGGGGGCCAGGGCCGCCGCGGTCGAGGCCCCGGTGAAGATCGCGATGCCGACGAGGAAGAGGCGACGGCGGCCGAAGCGGTCGCCGAGTGCCGCGCCGGTCATCAGCAGGACGGCGAAGGTGAGCGTGTAGGCGCTGACGGTCCATTCGAGGTCGTGCAGCGCTCCGCCGAGGTCCTCGCGGATGGAGGGCAGGGCGGTGGTGACGACGAGGTTGTCGAGGGCCGCCATGAATCCGGCGACGCTGGTGATGACGAGGGCCCAGACGGCTCCCCCGCGGCGTGCGGTCGGCAGGGCCTGCTCTCGCTCTTGCTGTGACATCGCTCCTCCAGCGAGCTCAGTTTGATTAGTTATTGATTACTAAGTTTCGCGATCATGAAAAGGCGCCGTTGACGCTTTCTCCCGAGCTCATTTCTCCAGCCGGCCCGTGACCCGCGCGGACGGGTAGAGCCCTTCCCATACCCGGTGCTGGGGTGGGAACCCCATCGCCACCAGGCAGTTGATCAGCATTCCGTACGACAGGAAGGTCGTCGTCTCCTCGACGTCGGCGCCGAGCGGCAGGTGGACGGTGTCCCACAGCCGCATCCAGCCGGTCCGCACCGCCTCGCCGAACTCGTGGTCGCCCTCCTGCTCGGCGGCGCCCACTGCGACGTACATCTGCATCTGCATCAGGAGCCGCTCGGGGTGCTCCGTGATGACCCGGGTGTACGCGTCCGCCATGGCATGCAGGGCTTCTTCGCCCTCCAGGCCCTTGGACGCCTCCTCGAAGGTACGGATGGTGTCCTCCACGCAGCGCTCCGCCGCCGCCAGGAAGATCGCCTTCTTGCCAGGGAAGAGCCGGAAGAGATACGGCTGCGAGACCTCGACCCGCTTGGCGATCGCCTCGGTCGAGGTGCCGTGGTAGCCGCCGCGGGCGAACTCGATCATCGCCGCACGGATGACGCTCTCGCGCCTCTCTTCTGCACTCATCCTGGCCATGCGGGTAAGTTAGTACTCAATCACTAACTTGGCAAGGGCTGGACAGGGCAGGGGATGTAAGGAGCGCCCCACCATGGAGGGCGCTCCTTACATCGGCACCTGGGTCACCGCCACCGGGTCACGCGCAGTCATCGCCACCGGTTCACGCGGCACATCGGCAGTTGGCGGCCGGGCCTCAGGCCAGTCGTACGACCGCTCGCGACATGCCCAGGACCTTCTGGCCGGCGCTGGTCGCGGTGAGGTCGACGCGGACCGTGTTGTCGTCGAGCTTGGCGGCGACCTTGGCGCTGACCTCGATCGTGGCGCCCTGGTCGTCGTTGGGGACGACGACGGGCTTGGTGAAGCGGACGCCGTACTCGACGACCGCGCCCGGGTCGCCGGTCCAGTCGGTCACCACACGGATCGCCTCGGCCATGGTGAACATGCCGTGCGCGATGACGTCCGGCAGCCCGACCTCCTTGGCGAACTTCTCGTTCCAGTGGATGGGGTTGAAGTCCCCGGAAGCGCCCGCGTACTGGACGAGAGTGGCACGGGTCACGGGAAAGGACTGGGCAGGCAGCTCGGTGCCGACCTCGACGTCGCCGTATGCGATCTTCGCCGTCATGTTCCTCGTCACGCCCCCTCGGCCGCGCGGGCGACCAGCTTGGTCCACGCGGTCACGACGTGCTCGCCCGCCTCGTCGTGGACCTCACCGCGGATGTCGATGATGTCGTTGCCCGCCATGGACTTGATCGCCTCGATGGTGGAGGTGACGGTGAGGCGGTCGCCGGCCCTGACCGGGCGGACGTAGGCGAACTTCTGGTCGCCGTGCACCACGCGGCTGTAGTCCAGGCCGAGCTGCGGGTCCTGGACGACCTGTCCGGCCGCCCTGAAGGTGATGGAGAAGACAAAGGTCGGCGGGGCGATCACATCGGGGTGGCCGAGCGCCTTGGCGGCTTCCGGGTCCGTGTACGCGGGGTTGGTGTCCCCCACCGCCTCGGCGAACTCGCGGATCTTCTCCCGGCCCACCTCGTAGGGGTCGGTGGGCGGGTAGCTCCGCCCCACGAAGGACTGGTCGAGCGCCATGGGCTCGGCACCTCCTGCTTGCTCTACTGGCCGGTACGGGGTCCCTCAACGACGCGAGGCCGCCCCCGATTTCTCGGGGACGGCCTCGCGTACGAGCCTGATTTATCGCGTTTCGCGGTGCGCGGTGTGCGCGTTGCAACGCGGGCAGTGCTTCTTCATCTCCATACGATCCGGGTTGTTACGCCGGTTCTTCTTGGTGATGTAGTTCCGCTCCTTGCACTCCACGCAGGCCAGCGTGATCTTCGGGCGGACGTCGGTGGCAGCCACGTGAGTGCTCCTTGACGAACGGATGGGACAGGTTTAACGCATAGAAGAGTAGCCGATCGAAGGACCGACCCCACAATCGGCTACTGTCTGTAGCGGTGACCGGACTTGAACCGGTGACACAGCGATTATGAGCCGCTTGCTCTACCGACTGAGCTACACCGCTGTGATGCGATCCGTTCCCGCCTTACGACGGGAACCTCACACACCAGAGCCCCAATACGGAATCGAACCGTAGACCTTCTCCTTACCATGGAGACGCTCTGCCGACTGAGCTATTGGGGCGAGCGATGAAGACATTACACGGTCCGCAGCCGTTCGCCCAAATCCGTTTCGTGGCGCCCCGGGTGCCTTGATCCACGGCCTTCCCGAAGGCCTCTGGAGCCTCTCCGGCACGGCGGACCACACCGGTACGACTATTGCGCTCCTCCCGGTGACGGCGGCGGCGCCGCCCTAGGCTCGACTCACTCTGCGTGATCTTGCGTCCCTTGCGCGGTTCCGGCGGCTCCGGGCAGCGCAGCCCCGAGCCCCTGGAGCGCGATGCCCGACAGCCAGCCGCAGCCGCACCACTCCTCGTCGTCCTGGTCGGGTGCCCCCTCGTCGGGCGGACCGGACGCAGCCGGCCTCTTGTTGTGCGGGGCGCGGCTCACCGACGGCCGGACCGTGGACGTGCGGCTGGGCGGCGGGTGCATCGAGGCGGTCGGTACGGCCGGGAGCCTGGCCGCGGGCGGGCCACGCGCGCGTGGGGCGCGTGTGGACCTCACCGGCTATCTGCTGCTGCCGGCCCCCGCCGAACCGCACGCCCACGGCGACACCGCCCTGTCGGCCGACGTCGAGGGACCGCTCTCGTACGACCCCCACGACGTCCAGCGCCGGGCCACCGAGGCCGCCCTGCTCCAGCTCGGACACGGCGCGACCGCGCTCAGGGCCCATGTGCGCGTGGGGGACGTCCAGGGGCTGAGCGCACTGGCGGCCGTGCTCCAGGCACGGCGTTCGCTGCGCGGGCTCGCCGAGCTGACGGCGGTGGCGATGCCGCGGGTGCTGACCGGGGCGGCCGGGGCCGAGGGGCTGGCGATGCTGCGGGACGCGCTGAAGATGGGCGCGTCGGTGGTGGGCGGCTGCCCGGACCTCGACCCCGATCCGACGGGCTACGCGGAGGCGGTCCTGGAGGTGGCCTCGGAGTACGGCTGCGCCGTCGACCTGCACACCGACGCCGCCGACCCGGCCCGCCTGGCCCGCCTCGCCGCGATGGCCGGCGGACTGCGGCCCGGTGTGACCCTCGGCCCCTGCGCGGGTCTCGACCGGCTGCCCGCCGAGGTGGTGTCCCGGACCGCCGACCAGCTCGCGGCGGCCGGGGTGGCGGTGGTGTGCCTGCCGCAGGGCGGCTGCGCCGGCGTCGACCGGAGGGACACGACGGCCACGGCGGCCGCGGCTCCGGTACGGCTGCTGCGGGCGGCCGGGGTCCGGGTGGCGGCCGGAAGCGGTGCGCTGCGGGACGTCTCGAACCCGGTGGGGCGCGGTGACCCCCTGGAGGCCGCGTATCAGCTCGCCTCCCGGCACGGGCTGCGGCCCGAGGACGCCTACGACACGGTGAGCGGCTCAGCGCGGGCCGTCCTCGGGCTGCCCGAGGTGCGCGTGGAGGCGGGATTCCCGGCCGAGCTGCTCGCGGTACGCGGCGACCGCCTGGCCGGCGCGCTCTCCCTCGCGTACAGCCGGATCGTGGTGCACAGGGGGCGCGTGGTGGCACGGACAAGCGCGGTACGGGAGTACTGCAACTCGGCGGGGACAGCGGAGTCGGGGCTGCCTCGGCAGGGGCGGGGGGAGGTGCCGTAGCGGTCGCGGGACGTGGAGACGCAGGCCGCGCCTGGGCGCCACGAGGTGCCTGAGCGGTCGCCTGAGCGGTCGCCGAGCGGTCGGCCGCAGCGGGTCCGTGTCCGCCGGACGGCACAGGCGGATGCGGCTGTTGGGGCGTACGGTCGAAGACATGCGCATTGTCATCGCTGGTGGACATGGTCAGATCGCGCTGCGGCTGGAGCGGCTGCTCGCCGCGCGCGGAGACGAGGTCGCGGGGATCATCCGCCGCGCGGAACAGGGCGACGACCTTCGGGACGCCGGCGCCGAACCGGTCGTGCTGGACCTGGAGTCGGCCTCGGTCGAGGAGGTCGCGGCTTCGTTGCGAGGCGCCGACGGAGCGGTCTTCGCGGCGGGCGCGGGCCCCGGCAGCGGAGTGGCTCGCAAGGACACGGTGGACAAGGCCGCGGCGGTGCTGTTCGCGGACGCGGCGGTACGGGCGGGCGTACGGCGCTTCGTGATCGTGTCGTCCATGGGCGCCGACCCGCACCACGAGGGCGACGAGATCTTCGACGTGTACCTGCGCGCCAAGGGTGAGGCGGACGCCCATGTGAGCGGCCTGCACGCCCTGGACTGGACGATCCTGCGCCCGGGCGCCCTCACGGACGACCCCGGCAAGGGCCTCGTACGGCTGGAGGCGCACACCGGGCGGGGTCCGGTCCCGCGCGACGACGTGGCCGCCGTACTCGCGGAACTGCTGGACACACCCGCGACGGCCGGGCTGACGCTGGAACTGATCAGCGGTTCCACGCCGGTGTCGGTGGCGGTCAAGTCGGTGGCGGGCAACTGAGGTTGACTGGGGAGGCGTTCAGAACAGCGGGAGCTGGCCGGGGACCACGGGGACCGTGTACCCGTCCAACGACGGCTGTGCCGCTCCGAGTTCCGCCTGTCTACGGGAACCCGGGCAGGAGACCAGCTGACCTCTTTCGCGGGCTCCGGGCGGATCGTGCCGTGCGAAGCGACCGGCGACGACCGCGATCTCTCGACGGCACTCGGGGCAGAGCCTGCGACGACTGGACATGCAGTCAGTGTGCCCCGGACGAGCGGGGATCGTGCGTCTGGGACCGCGGGCGGGTCGGAGGATCCGGGGTCTTGGGCGGTCGAAGGGCCGGGGACCGTGGGCGGTCTGAGCACCTGGACCGTGGGCGCGCGGAGGGTTAAGGGGGTGTGGGCGGGCGGAGGGTTCGGGGACCGTGGGCGGGCGGAGGGTTCGGGGCGTGCCGACGGACTCGACCGGCACTGCCCCACCCGCTCGCTCCCCTCGCCCCAATAGGCCATCCCCGAAGGGGTATTCGGAAACGACAGCGGTAACCGTCGATTCCGAGGAGGTACGTGCCGTGCGCTCCTTCAAGCGCTGGCTCGACCGCAGTCTGGCCGCACAGGCGGTCTTGATCTTTCTTGTGTGCGTGGGCGTCACGGCCCTGATCCGCTGGGACCGGGACCCGGTGCTGTGGGTGGTGCGAGCGGCGCTCTACACCGCCATCGCCGTGACGATCGTCGCCGTACAGCGCCGCAGGGCCCGCCGCGCGGCAGGCACCGACGCACGCGGACTCGCCGAACTGGGCCGCCGGATCCGCCATCGCGAGGTGCCGACCGACCCCGGGGAACGGGCGGCCATGCGCAAGCTGGTGGACGACCAGCAGCAACGGCTCGAACGCAGCGCCCGCTGGCTGCCGTACTGGCTGGGCCTCATGGGTCTGGCCGCGGCCGCGCTGCTCGCCCTGGGAGCGGTCACCGGCTCGCTGGTCTTCCCGCTCGTCTTCACCCTGGGCACGGCAGCTTTCTGCCTCTGGATCCTCTGGATGCGCCGCCGCACGATGGAGCGTTACGGCTACATGCGCTCGGCCTTGCGGGAAGAACACGAACACGTGTCCTGATCCGGCGCCCCGCCCCGCCCCACCCCGGTGAGGCAAATCACCTCGTACCCCAGCACACGAAGAGACCCCCTCCGCTCTGCGTTTCCGCAGTTCGGAGGGGGTCTCTTTCTCAGCGTGGCGGCGCCAGGATTCGAACCTGGGAAGGCTGAGCCGGCAGATTTACAGTCTGCTCCCTTTGGCCGCTCGGGCACACCGCCGGGGATGCTGCACTTCGAACCGTCTTTCGGCGGTGCTCCGTGGCAACGACGTAAACAATACCCGATGCCCAGGGGTGCTTCGCCACCCGATTGATCTGCGCCCGCGGGGCGTGGGGTGACTAGGCTTGGGCGGATGCGGCCCGGGTCCACGACGGGCTCGGCGCCCGCCCCCACGTACGCCGATACGCATCCGTACGCACGCAGACACGCACCCCGATACAAGGAGCCACAGGACATGGCCGACTCCAGTTTCGACATCGTCTCGAAGGTCGAGCGGCAGGAGGTCGACAACGCCCTCAACCAGGCCGCCAAGGAGATCTCCCAGCGCTACGACTTCAAGGGCGTGGGTGCCTCGATCTCGTGGTCCGGCGACAAGATCCTGATGGAGGCGAACTCCGAGGACCGGGTCAACGCGGTCCTCGACGTCTTCCAGTCCAAGCTGATCAAGCGTGGGATCTCGCTGAAGGCGCTCGACGCGGGCGAGCCGCAGCTCTCCGGCAAGGAGTACAAGATCTTCGCGTCGATCGAGGAGGGCATCTCCCAGGACAACGCGAAGAAGGTCGCGAAGATCATTCGTGACGAGGGTCCGAAGGGTGTGAAGGCCCAGGTGCAGGGCGACGAGCTGCGGGTCAGCTCGAAGAGCCGCGACGACCTTCAGTCCGTCATCGCCCTGCTGAAGGGCAAGGACTTCGACTTCGCGATCCAGTTCGTGAACTACCGGTGAGCCACTGAGCCACCAGGCCGCTGAACCGACGGCTTCTCGGCTTCACGGCTTCGGCTTCACGGCTTCGGCTTCACGAGGAAGGGTGGGCGCCTGGCCGGTGCCCACCCTTCTCGCCTGCTGGCTGCGGTTCGGGGTGACTCAGTCGCGGGAGTTGCCGAACAGGAGGCGGTAGGCGATCAGGAGAACGAGTGAGCCGCCGATCGCGGCCGCCCAGGTGGCGCCGTCGAAGAAGTCCTTCGAGATCGGGTGGTCCAGCCAACGGGCCGATATCCAGCCGCCGATGAACGCGCCCGCGACTCCGATGAGTGTCGTCCCGAGGATGCCGCCCGGGTCGCGCCCCGGCAGCAGGAACTTGGCGATGGCTCCGGCCAACAGCCCGAGGATGATCCAGCCGATGATGCTCATGCCCTGAACCTGCCCTTCCCGCGCTGTGCCCGCACGGTCCGAGGACTGTGATCTACGTCCCGGCGAACCATGCGGATCCTGCCGAAGAGGACGTCAGGGCCACACTCCGCGGTTGCATTCGGTCAGTAGGGTGCGGCTCATGACGCAATCCGCTGCCGAACTGCGGCGCACCCTGGGGGTGACCGACGCCGTCGTGATCGGGCTCGGTTCGATGATCGGCGCCGGCATCTTCGCCGCCCTCGGTCCGGCTGCCGGGGCCGCCGGTTCCGGGCTGCTGCTCGGACTCGCCGTCGCCGCCGTGGTCGCCTACTGCAACGCCACGTCCTCGGCTCGGCTGGCCGCCCTGTACCCCGCCTCGGGCGGCACGTATGTGTACGGACGCGAACGGCTCGGCCCGTTCTGGGGCTACCTCGCGGGCTGGTCGTTCGTGGTCGGGAAGACGGCCTCCTGCGCGGCGATGGCTCTGACGGTGGGGGCGTACGTCTGGCCGGGACAGGCTCATGCCGTGGCCGTCGCGGCCGTGGTGGCACTGACCGCGGTGAACTACGGCGGCATCCAGAAGTCCGCCTGGCTGACCCGGGTGATCGTGGCGGTGGTCCTCGCTGTCCTCGCCTCCGTCGTGGTCGTGTGTCTGGGGTCGGGCGCGTCCGAGGCCGGGCGGCTGGACGTGGGGGCCTCCGGCGGCGCGGGCGGGGTGCTGCAAGCTGCCGGCCTGCTGTTCTTCGCGTTCGCGGGTTACGCGCGCATCGCAACCCTCGGCGAGGAGGTACGGGATCCCGCGCGCACCATCCCCCGCGCGATCCCCCTGGCCCTGGGCATCACGCTGGTCGTCTACGCGGCGGTGGCGGTGGCTGTCCTTTCCGTGCTCGGTGCCGATGCTCTGGGACGTGCGGGTGCGCCGCTGGTCGAGGCGGTGCGGGCGGCCGGGGTGCCGGGGCTCGCGCCGGTGGTGCGGGTCGGTGCCGCCGTGGCCGCGCTCGGCTCGCTGCTCGCCCTGATCCTGGGTGTCTCACGGACGACGCTGGCCATGGCACGGGACGGACATCTGCCCCGCGCGCTGTCCGCCGTCCACCCCCGTTTCCAGGTGCCGCACCGGGCTGAGGCGGCCGTGGGTGCGGTGGTCGCGGTCCTCGCCGCCACGGTGGACGTGCGGGGCGCGATCGGGTTCTCCTCCTTCGGTGTGCTGGCGTACTACGCCGTGGCCAACGCATCGGCGTGGACGCTGGGTTCGCCTTCGAGATCGGGATCGGGATCGTCTGCGGGTTCGGCTTCGGATGCAGGTTCGGGTTCGGGTGGGGGTTGGGGTTCGGTGGCTCGGGTCGTTCCGGCGGTGGGTCTCCTCGGGTGCGGGGTGCTGGCGTTCGCGCTGCCGGCGGTTTCGGTGGTTGTGGGGGCGGGAGTACTGGGCGTCGGGGCGGTCGCGTACGGCGTACGGAAGTGGCGGACGCGGTAGGGGGAAGCAGCGGCGTACGTGGGGCGGCTCCGTCGGGGCAGTGCGGCTGACAGTTCGGCCGTGGTGCGTGCCCTACCGGGGGCCGGGCGTGGCCCGCGCGGCCTGTTGTCAACCCCGCCCGAGTCGCACTCGCCGCACCGCGGCGTGCGGCGTCGGGGTCCCCTGTGTCGTCAGGACGCCTGAACTGACCGGCTCGTGCGTATTCGGAACTCCGCCCAAGGGGTCATCTCCAGTTCCTCGTTCATCTCCTCGTACCAGCCCGTGCCGTCGACCCACGCTCGCAGCCAGTCGGCGAGGGTGGCGCTGTCGACGAACCAGGAGTGCTCGCAGTCGCCCGCGTTGGGCTCGAAGAGCAGAACCGGGGCTCCCTCGGTGTGGCAGTCCACGCACGCGTACATCGCGCAGCCCCAGTGGGATATGGGCAGGACGCCTTCGGGCCAGGGCCAGTCGGGGTCCTTGCGGCCGCTCTTGCGGTTGGCGAGGTACTGCACGACAGCCGCGGGCTCGCCGGCCGGCGGGCTGTCGAGAAGGGTCAACAGCCCGTACTCCGGGCCGAATCCACCGTCTCCTATGTGCAGGTAGAGATCCGCGAGCAGCGGGGGCAGGCGGAAGCCCAGCGCGGCCTCGGCGCGGCTCAGGGTGGCCGCGTCCACCGGCTCGGGGAGGGAAGCCCAGCCCCACGGACGGGTGTTGCGGGCCTTGTCCGCCACCCGCGCCAGCAACTGCTCGCTCTCGGTCATGCATTCATGATGCAGGGCGGCACCGACAGTCGGGCGGGCCTGTGGACAACCATCGACCTGTGGACAACTACCGGTCCGACTCGGCCTGGCGGTCGTACGACAGCAGGACGTACTTCGGTGCCCCTACTCCCCCGGCCCGCCCGTCAGCGGGCCGCGAACGGTACGTCCGTGGGGACGATCTCCCGGCCCAGAGGGAAGAGGGACACGGGGATCAGCTTGAAGTTGGCGATGCCGAACGGGATTCCGATGATCGTCAGGCAGAGGACGAGTCCGGTGGCGATGTGGCCCAGGGCGAGCCACCAGCCCGCGAGGACCAGCCACAGGACGTTGCCCAGGCAGGAGGGCGCGCCCGCGTCCCGGCGCTCGATCGTGGTGTACCCGAAGGGCCACAGGGCGTAGACGCCGATACGGAAGGCGGCCACCCCGAACGGGATGCCGATGATCGTGATGCAGAGCAGCACACCCGCGGCCAGGTATCCGAGGAAGAGCCAGAAGCCGCTCAGGATGAGCCAGATGACGTTCAGGATGGTTTTCACTGGGGGCGACCTGCCATCTTCTCGAGCCGGGCGATGCGCTCCGCCATCGGCGGGTGCGTCGAGAACATCTTGGACAGTCCCTGGCCAGGGCGGAAGGGGTTCGCGATCATCATGTGACTCGCGGTCTCGATGCGTGGTTCCGGGGGCAACGGCAGCTGCTGGGTGCCCATTTCGAGCTTGCGCAGGGCGCTGGCGAGCGCGAGGGGGTCGCCGGTGAGCTGGACTCCGGAGGCGTCCGCCTCGTACTCCCTGGAGCGGCTGATCGCCAGCTGGATGAGGCTGGCCGCCAGCGGCCCGAGAATCATGATCAGCAACATGCCGAGCAGGCCCGGGCCGTCGTCGTCGTCGGAACGGCCGACCGGGATCAGCCAGGCGAAGTTGACCAGGAACATGATCACGGAGGCGAGCGCGCCGGCGACCGACGAGATCAGGATGTCGCGGTTGTAGACATGGCTGAGCTCATGGCCGATGACACCGCGCAGTTCGCGCTCGTCCAGGATCCGCAGAATGCCGTCGGTGCAGCACACCGCGGCGTTGCGCGGGTTGCGGCCGGTCGCGAAGGCGTTGGGTGCCTCCGTCGGCGAGATGTACAGGCGCGGCATGGGCTGGCGGGCCTGGGTGGAGAGGTCGCGGACCATGCGGTACAGGGCCGGCGCCTCGAACTCGCTCACCGGACGAGCGCGCATCGCGCGTAGAGCCAGCTTGTCGCTGTTCCAGTACGCGTACGCGTTGGTGCCCAGCGCGATCAGGACCGCCACGATCAGCCCCATGCGGCCGAAGAAGCTGCCGATGACGATGATGAGTGCGGACAGCCCCCCGAGGAGGACTGCGGTCCTGAGCCCGTTGTGCCGGCGGTGCACGGTGCGCCCTCCAAGTGGTGCCGCAGAGGAACCTTTGCTTACTGGTCTCCGATGTCTTCCGAGCCACTGGTCCGTGGTGTCACGTCCAGTGGACCCTTCCGTTCTCCTCAACGCCAGGCGGAGGCCACGAGTTCCCTGGTGGGCGTGGAGGCCCAGGTGGGCCGTCCGGGTGACGGGTCGGGAGACAGGTCGGGGTTCGGGTTCCGGGAGGGCGACGGCTCGCTTCTGTGCCGGTGGCTTCAGAAGAGGCCGGTGTCGGTGAAGCGCAGCACCAATTGGGGTGCGCCGGAGAGGGCGAGACCGAGGACGCCGGTCAGGGCGAGCGCTGCGGTCAGGGGGGCGGGAACGCGGTGCGCGGCCGGTGCGCCCTCGGGGGCCCGGAACAGCTGGGTCGTCCACTGGAGGTAGTAGAACAGCGCGATCACGACGTTGACGGCCATGACCACGGCGAGCCAGCCGAGTCCCGCGTCCACGGCCGCCGAGAAGACGGTGACCTTGGCGAACAGGCCGATGATCCCCGGTGGCAACCCGGCAAGGCAGAGCAGGAAGAACGCCAGGAGGAGGGCAGCGAGGGGGTTGGACGCGTAGAGGCCGCGGTAGTCGGAGAGGCGGTTCGCGGTCCTCGTACGGCCCACCAGCGCGGCCACCGCGAAGGCGCCGAGGTTCACGGCGGCGTACATGAGGGCGTAGGCGACGGTGGAGCCCACGGACCGCTCGGCATCGTCGGAGTACGCGGCCGCGGCGATCGGGACGAGGAGGTAGCCGGCCTGGCCGACCGAGGACCAGGCGAGCAGTCGTACCGCGCTGTACGCGCGCGTGGCCTGCTGCCGCAATGCGCCCAGATTGCCGACGGTCATGGTGAGGGCGGCCAGCGCGGCGAGTGCAGGGCCCCAGACGTCGGCGTACGACGGCAGGGCCACGACGGTGATGAGGATCAGGCCGGAGAAACCGACCGCCTTGCCGACGACCGACAAGTAGGCGGCGATCGGGAGGGGCGCGCCCACGTACGTGTCGGGCACCCAGAAGTGGAAGGGCACCGCGGCCGTCTTGAAGGCGAAGCCGACGAGGGTGAGGACGACGCCGGTCTGAGCGAGGGTGTGGAGCTGTCCGTCGACATGCTGGATGCGGTCGGCGACCTGAGTGAGGTACAGGGTGCCCGTCGAGGCGTACACGAAGCTGATGCCCATGAGGCTGACCGCGGTCGCGGTGACCGAGGACAGGAAGAACTTCAGGGCCGCTTCGGACGATTTGCTGTCGCCGTGCCGGATGCCTACGAGCGCGAAGGCGGGCAGGGAGGCGACCTCCAGGGCGACGATCAGGGTGGCCAGGTCGCGGGAGGCGGGCAGGAGGGCGGCGCCGGCCGCGGAGGAGAGCAGCAGGAACCAGTACTCCCCTTCGGGGAGCTGCTTGTCGGCGTCCTTGAGGGTGGTGACCGACAGGAGGGCCGCCAGAAGGGCGCCGCCGAGGACGAGGAACTGGATGACGAGTGTGAACCGGTCCACCGTGTAGCTGCACACGCGTGTGTCGCCGGTCAGGCAGAAGGTGCTGCGGTCAGCGTCCAGGAGGGGCAGCAGCAGGAGCGCGGCGGCGGCGAGGCCCGCCACCGACAGCCAGCCGAGCAGCGCCTTCTTCTGGTCGCCCACGAACAGGTCGGCGACCAGGACGACAAGCCCGACGACGGCAGCGAGGGTGGGGGGTGCGATGGCGAGCCAGTCGACGGACTGGACGAGGTTCGCGGCCATCGCGGCCGGCGACTCGGCCGTGGATGCCAATGGCTGGGCCACGGCGGCCAGGGTGCTCATCGTTTGCCTCCTGCGAGGAGCTGCTGCACGGCCGGGTCGGTCAGGCCCAGGAGGGCCTTCGGCCACAGGCCCGCTACGACGGTGAGGGCGACGAGTGGCGTCCATGCGGCGAACTCGTACGTGTGGACGTCGGCGAGCTGCGGGGCGTCCTGGGGTACGGCGCCCATGCAGACGCGGCGGACCACGACGAGCATGTACGCGGCCGTCAGGAGGGTGCCGAACGCGCCGATCGCCATGAAGGTGAGGAAGGCGGGGCGGCTGAGGTCGTCGGCGGGCTTGAACGCGCCGAACAGGGCCAGCATCTCGCCCCAGAACCCGGCGAGCCCGGGGAGCCCCAGCGAGGCGACCGCTCCGAAGGCCAGCAGGCCGCCGAGACGGGGGGCCTTGCCGTACAGGGCGGCGCCGGTGTCCTCGGCGAGGGTGTCGAGATCGGTGGTGCCCGTACGGTCCTTCAGCGCGCCGACCAGGAAGAACAGGAGTCCGGTGATGAGGCCGTGGGCGATGTTGGCGAACAGGGCGCCGTTCACGCCGGTCGGGGTCATGGTGGCGATGCCGAGGAGGACGAAGCCCATGTGGCCGACGGAGGAGTAGGCGATGAGGCGCTTGAGGTCGCCCTTCGCTCCTCTCTTGGCGAGGGCGAGGCAGGCCAGGGACCCGTAGATGATCCCCACCACGGCGAACGCGGCGAGGTACGGCGCGAACTCGCGGAAGCCGTCGGGTGCGACCGGCAGCAGAATGCGGACGAACCCGTACGTACCCATCTTCAGCAGGACACCGGCCAGCAGGACCGAGCCGACGGTGGGGGCGGCGGTGTGGGCGTCGGGCAGCCAGCTGTGCAACGGCCACATCGGGGTCTTGACCGCGAGCCCGATTCCGATCGCCAGAACGGCGATGACCTGCACGGATGTGGTCAGTGACCGGCCGTTGTCAGTGGCGAGTGCCACCATGTCGAATGTGCCCGCCCTGATCCCGATCAGGAGCAGGCCGAGCAGCATGACGACCGAACCGAGCAGGGTGTACAGGATGAAGCGCCAGGCGGCGGCCTGGCGTTCCGCGCCGCCCCAGCGGGCGATGAGGAAGTACATCGGGATGAGCACCGTCTCGAACGCGAGGAAGAACAGCAGCAGATCGAGGACGGCGAAGGTTGCGAGGGTGCCGGACTCGAGGACGAGCAGCAGCGCGACGAAGGCCTTCGGGGTCGGCCCCGAAGCCCGCCGCGTCAGCGGCTGATGTTGCTGCTTGAAGTAGGAGTAGAGCGCGCAGAGGAAGGTCAGCAGCGCGGTCAGGACCAGAAGGGGGAGGGAGATGCCGTCGATGCCGAGGTGGATGCGCACGTCGAGAGCAGGGATCCAGCCGATGTCGGTCGTGGCCTGCATCTTCGACGGATGGTCGTGGTCGAAGCCGAGCGCGAGGACGATCGCGGCGATGAGGATCACGCCGGTGACCGTGACGCCGTGCCGCAGCACCGCCTGCTCGGGCGACTTCCCCTTCAGTCCGGGCGGGGCGGGCAGCAGGGCCGTGACGGCGCCGAGGAGCGGACCGGCCACGATCAATGCCAGAAGGAACTGCATCACGGACTCGTTGATATCGATCACGCCTGCTCACGCTCCCGTGGCGACGAGGACGACGGCGACCGCGAGGACGACGGTGCCGGCGAGCAGCGCGCTCACATAGGTCTGGAGATTGCCGGTCTGGGCTCGCCGAACGGCGACGCCGAGCCAGCGGGGCAACGCGCCCGCGCCGCGCACGTACGTCTCGACGACCTCCCGGTCCAGGAACCGCACAAGGGTGGCTCCGGCCTGGACGGGGCGGACGAGGACGGCCGTGTAGAGGGCGTCCAGGTGGAAGCCGACGGCCGCGTGGCGGTGCAGGGGCCCCAGCAGCAGCCGTCCGGGGTCGGCGGGGTCGGACGCGTAGGCCACGTCCCCGTAGGCGGGCTCGTGCGTGGCGATGGCCTCGGCCTCGACCAGTCCGGCGTCGCCCTCGGGGTGGGCGGCGACCGCACCCAGCGGGACGCGGGCCGCGACCGCGCTGGTGTGGCGCCAGGCGGCGTAGGTGACCAGGCCGCCGATCAGGGCCACGCCCGTGCCGAGGACGGAGGTGGTGAGGGTCGGGGTGAGGTCGCGTCCGTCGAACCAGTCGGGCAGCACGCGGTAGGCGAAGGCGCCGAGGGCGAGGGAGGGGACTGCGAGAACCCACAGCACCACGTTCATCGTCAGCGGCTGGCGGCCGTGGTCGGGCGCTTCGGCGCCTCGCCCGTGGAAGGCCAGCAGCCACAGGCGGGTCGCGTACGCCGCGGTGAGCAGGGCTGTGATCAGGCCGGCGACCAGGGTGATCCAGCCGGCGGCGCCGGGGACGTGCTCGGTGTGGCCGGTGGCGACGTGCTCGGCGGCGCCGAGGACGGACTCCTTGGAGAAGAAGCCGCTGAAGGGCGGGATCGCGGCGAGCGCGAGGAGCGCCACGGTCATCGTCCAGAAGGCGTCGGGAATGCGGAGGCGCAGGTCCTTCATGCGGGACATGGCGGCCAGTGAGTTGGTGCCGGCCGCGTGGATGATCACGCCCGCCGCGAGGAACAGGAGCGCCTTGAAGGCGCCGTGGGACAGGAGGTGGAAGACGGCGGCGCCGCGGTCGCCGACGGCGAGGGCGCCGGTCATGTAGCCGAGCTGACCGATCGTCGAATAGGCGAGGACGCGCTTGATGTCGTCCTGGGCGAGCGCGGCGAGACCGGAGCCGAGCATCGTCACGGCGGCCATGACGGCGAGGACCACCATCGCGGCCCGGGAGGCCTCGAAGACCGGAAGAAGACGGGCGATGAAGTAGACACCGGCGGCGACCATCGTGGCGGCGTGGATGAGCGCGGAGACGGGCGTGGGGCCCGCCATCGCGTCGGGAAGCCAGGTGTGCAGCGGGAACTGCGCCGACTTGCCCGCCACGCCCGCCAGGAGGAGCAGGGCGATCAGGGTCGGGTGGTCGAGTCCGCCGTGCGCGACGGCGTCGAGGACCTTCGTGATCCGGAAGGACCCGGCGTCGGTGGCCAGCGCGAACAGGCCGATCAGGAAGGGGACGTCGCCGAGCTTGGTCACCAGAAAGGCCTTGAGGGAGGCGGCGCGGGCCTCGGGGGTCTCCCAGTAGTGGCCGACGAGGAAGTACGAGCAGATGCCCATGACCTCCCAGCCGACCAGCAGCACGATCAGGTCGCCGGAGTAGACGACGAGCAGCATCGCGGAGGTGAACAGGGAGACGAGAGCGGCGTACGAGGGGTAGCGCGGGTCGTCGCGCAGATAGCCCGTCGAGTAGATCTGCACGCAGGTGGCGACGAAGGCCACCAGGACGGCGACGAGGGCGGCGAAGCCGTCGATGTACAGGGCGAGTTCGATCGGGACCGAGCCGGTCGGGGTGAGTTCGGTGGCCGCGTTCACCGCCTGGTCCCCGCCCTGGCGTACGGCGACCACCGCCGCCAGCGCGAGGGCGGCCAGCGTCGGGACGACAGCGAGGGGGCGCACGAAGCCGGGGGCGGTGCGGCCCAGGAGCAGGCCGGCCGCGGCACCCAGGAACGGAAGGAGGGGGACGAGGACGGCGAGGGTGGTCGTGGTCACGCGGTGGCCTCAGCCTTCCCGGTCCGCCCGGTCTCCGCGGCCGTCTCGGCCGTGGGGGCGTCGTCGTCGGTGTCGTCGGGGCCGTGGCCCTCGGCGGTGTCGCGGAGCTTGTCGATGTCGGCGGTGCCGCGGTTGCGGTGGACGGCGAGGACGATCGCGAGGCCGATGCCGATCTCGGCTGCGGCGATGGCGATGGTGAACAGAGTCAGGGCCTGACCGGAGTGCAGGGTCTCCTCGGCGGCCTTGCTGAGCCAGACGTCGAAGGCGACCAGGTTCAGGTTGACGGCGTTGAGCATCAGCTCGACCGACATCAGGACGAGGATCGCGTTGCGGCGGGCGAGGACTCCGTAGAGGCCGGTGCAGAAGAGGAGGGCGGCGAGTACGGCGGGATAGGCGAGGTGCATCAGCGGGCGCCTTCCTGCCGGGCCGGGTTGGTTTCCTCGGCCGGGTTGGTTGCTTCGGCCGGCCCGGTTTCCTTGGTCGTCGACGCTGCTCCCCTGGCCGTCGGCTCGGCTCCCCTGGCCGTCGGCTCGGTTCCCGCCGCCGATCGGGTTGCCTCCGATCGCCCATTTCGCCCGATCGGGTGATTACGGGAATTCGGAGCGGATGGGGAACTACCGGTCGCGGCTCGGGAGTTCAGAGGAGGAGAGCTCGACTCCGCCTTCGCCTTGCGGGACAGGACGATCGCGCCGACCAGGGCCGCGAGGAGCAGGACGGAGAGGGCCTCGAAGGGGAGGACCCAGTTCTGGAAGAGGCTGGCGCCGGTGACCTCGGTGGAGCCGGCGGCGGGGCCGTCCAGGTCGATCCAGGTGGTGCGGAAGGCGTCGGCGACCACCCAGACCAGAGCCGTGGCCGCGGCGACGGCCACCACGAGGGCGGCCCAGCGGTTGCCGGAGTCGGCATCCGGAGAACGGCCGATGGGGGCCCTGGTGAGCATCAGACCGAACAGAAGGAGGACGACTACGGAACCGACGTAGATGAGGACCTGGACCCAGGCGATGAACTCGGCGGTGAGCAGGAGGTATTCGACGGCGAGACCGCCGAGGGCCACCACCAGCCACAGGGCCGCGTGCACCAGCTGCTTGGTGGTGACGGTGACGAGCGCGGCGCCGAAGGTGACCAGGCCGACGAGCAGGAAGGCGACCTCGACGCCGGTCGGGGAGAGGAAGCCGTGGGATGCGGCGGCGACTGTGGTGAGCGTGGGGTGCGCCGCCGTCGCGGTGGCTGAGGCGAGGGTCACGGGGCGTCTCCCTCAGGGGCGGTCGGCCCGGCGGGCGGCTGGGTCGGCGGCTCGGTCGGCCGGGGGCGCGGCTCGGCGGGCTCAGGCTTCGATCCGGCTTGGCCCGTCGGTCCGACTGGGTCCGTCGGTCCGGCTGGGTCCGTCGATCCGGCTGGGTCCGTCGGTCCGGGTTTTGGCCCAGCTGGGTCCATCGGGCCGGACTTGGGCCCAGCTGAGTCCTTCGGCTCGGCGTTGGATCCGGTCGGGTCCGCAGGCTCGGGCTGGGTCGTGGCCAGTTTTTCGGCGGTCTTGCGGGCGGCGGCGATCTCCTTCGGTTCCTCCGCGCCGGGGTCGAGGGCGGGTGGGGCCGGGACGGTCCACATCCACTCGCGGAGCTTGTCCCGCTCGTGGGTGAGGTCGCGGATGTCGGTCTCGGCGTACTCGAACTCGGGGGACCAGAACAGGGCGTCGAAAGGACACACCTCGATGCAGATACCGCAGTACATGCAGAGGGAGAAGTCGATGGCGAAACGGTCGAGGACGTTCCGGCTGCGTTCGCGGCCACCGGGAGTCGCGGCGGGGACCGTCTCCTTGTGGGAGTCGATGTAGATGCACCAGTCGGGGCACTCACGCGCGCACAGCATGCAGACCGTGCAGTTCTCCTCGAACAGGCCGATCACTCCGCGAGTGCGGGGCGGGAGGTCTGGCTGGGTGTCGGGGTACTGCTCGGTGACGGTCTTCTTCGTCATCGTGCGCAGGGTGACGGCCAGGCCCTTGGCGAGGCCGCTGCCAGGAATCGGGGCCATGGCTACTGGATCACCACCTTGACGATGCCGGTGAGGGCGATCTGGGCGAGGGAGAGGGGGACGAGGAGGGTCCAGGAGAGCTTCTGGAGCTGGTCCTCGCGCAGGCGGGGGTAGGTCACGCGAAGCCAGATGACGAGGAAGGCGAGCAGGGCTGTCTTGAGGAGGGTCCAGACCCAGCCGAGGCCGTCGGCGCCCCAGGGGCCGTGCCAGCCGCCCAGGAAGAGGACGGTGGTGAGGCCGCACAGGACGACGATTCCGGCGTACTCGGCGAGGAGGAACAGGGCGAAGCGGAGGCCGGTGTACTCGGTGTAGGCACCGAAGATGATCTCCGAGTCGGCGACGGGCATGTCGAAGGGAGGGCGCTGGAGTTCGGCGAGGCCGGCGATGAAGAAGACGACCGCGCCGACGATCTGCCAGGGCAGCCACCACCACTCGAAGGCGTCGAGGATGCCGGGAAGGGAGACGGTCCCGGCGGCCATCGCCACGGAGGCGGCGGTGAGCAGCATCGGGAGTTCGTAGGCGAGGAGCTGGGCGGCGGTGCGGAGGCCGCCGAGGAGGGAGAACTTGTTGGCGGAGGCCCAGCCGGCCATGAGGGAACCGAGGACGCCCACACCCATCACGGCGAGCACGAAGAAGACGCCCGCGTCGACGACCTCGCCGACGGCGCCCTCGCCGGGGCCGATCGGGATGGCGAGGAGGACGAGGAGGTAGGGCAGGAGGGCGACGGCGGGGGCGAGTTGGAAGATGCGGCGGTCCGCGCCCGCCGGGACGACGTCTTCCTTCTGGGCGAACTTGACGCCGTCCGCGACGAGTTGTGCCCAGCCGTGGAAGCCGCCGGCGTACATGGGGCCAAGGCGGCCCTGCATGTGGGCCATCACCTTGTGCTCGGTCTGGCCGATGATCAAGGGGAAGGTGAGGAAGACGACGAAGACGATCAGGAGTCGCAGGGCGACGTCGAGAGCGTCGTTCACTGCGGGCCTCCAGTGGGGTGCTCGGGGGTGTTTCGGGGGTGGGGG